>NZ_WTFF01000105.1 GCF_019400985.1 Streptomyces bambusae | reverse complement strand
GCCTCCGCACCCGGCCCTGCCCGCGCCCCCGCCTCCGCACCCGGCCCCGCCCGGGCCGCCGCCGGGGACCGGACCGATGCCCCGGCCGGGGCATCGGTCCGGCCCTCGCTGCGCGCAGCGCTTCGGCTGTTGCGGGGCCGCGACCTGCGCCGGATCGGGCTGTGCGCCCTGCTGCTGGGCCTGTGCACGGTCAGCGACGCCTTCGTCTTCCTGCTGCTCCAGCGCGCCACCGGCCTGCCCGACCGCTGGTTCGCCCTGCTCCCGCTCGGCACCGCCGCCGCGTTCTTCCTGCTCGCCCTGCCGCTCGGCCGGCTCGCCGACCGGATCGGGCGCTGGCCGGTCTTCCTCGGCGGCCACGCCGCCCTGCTCCTGTGCTACGGGCTGCTCCTGGCCGGCGGCGGCCACACCGCCCTGCCGTACCTGCCGTACGCCGTGCTGCTCCTGCACGGCGCCTTCTACGCCGCCACCGACGGAGTCCTGATGGCCGCCGCGGCCGGCGCCGTGCCCGAGGAGCACCGGGGCAGCGGTCTGGCCCTGGTCCAGACGGGCCAGGCCCTGGCCCGGTTCAGCTGCTCCCTCGGCTTCGGAGCGGCCTGGACGGCCTGGGGGCCGCGGCCCGCGCTCCTCCTCGCCGCCGTCCTGCTCGCCGCGGCCGTCGCCGCCTCGGCGGCCCTCAGGCCCACCGAAGGGACCGTATGAGCCCCATGACCCCCATGCCCCCCATGACCCTCCGCAGCCGCATCCTGGTCCTGTTCGCCGCCGCCGTCCTGCTCGGCGCGGTGGCCGTGGCCGCCGTCGTACGAGCCGGCGCCCGGGCGGACGAGAAGGACCAGGAACAGGCCGGCGGCCCGCGGGTCGTCCAGGGACCCGTGTCGCTGGCCGCCGACCGCGCCGCCGGCCGGCGCATCGCGTTCCGGAACATGGCGTGGGGGCCGCACCGCGACGAGCTCGCCACCGTGCCGGCCGCCCGGCCGGACGGCCCGCGCACCGCCTCCGGGATCAGCTGCCTGCGCTTCCACGCCGCGGCGGGCACCGGCATCTGCCTCCAGGCGGTCAAGGGCGGGATCCAGGACGGCTACCGGGCCGTCGTCCTCGACGCGGCCCTGCGCGAGGTCTCCGCCCATCCGCTGGCCGGCATCCCCACCCGTGCCCGCGTCTCGCCGGGCGGGCACCTCGTGGCCTGGACGGTCTTCGTCGGCGGCGACAGCTACGCCGGCACCGACTTCTCCACCCGGACCTCCGTCCTCGACCTGCGCACCGGCCGGCTGGAGGCCTCGCTGGAGGATTACACGATCCGCAAGGACGGCCGTGAGCACCGGGCCGTCGACGTGAACTTCTGGGGCGTCACCTTCACCCCCGACGAGCGGGGCTTCTACGCGACCCTGGCGACCGGCGGCTCGACATACCTGGTCCGCGGCGACCTCGCCGGCCGGACGGCGACCACCTTGCGCACGAACGTCGAATGCCCGTCCCTGTCGCCCGACGGCACCCGGATCGCCTTCAAGAAGCGGGTGCCGGGCCGGCCCGCCGAGGCCCCCTGGCAGCTGCACGTCCTCGACCTGGGCTCCGGCGCCGAGACCCCGCTCGCCGAGCAGCGCAGCGTCGACGACCAGGCGGTGTGGACCGACGACCGCACCGTGGCGTACGCGCTCCCGGGCGACTTCGGCGCCGACCTGTACGCCGTACCGGCCGACGGCGGCGGGACCCCCGCCCGGCTGCTGGACTCGGCCCTGGCCCCGGCGCTCCTCGGCTGAGCAGCGCCGGACCACGGCAGCCCTATGCGGGAACCAGCGTCTTGCGCCGCCGGCGCCGCGGGGTGCGGGCGGACAGGCGCAGCTCGATGATCGAGCGGACCGTCGGCCACTCCTCGTCCAGGACCGAGTAGAAGGCCGTGCTGCGCACCGCCCCGTCCAGGCCCCGCGAATGGGCCCGGCGGATGCCCTCGCAGGTGAAGCCGAGCCGTTCCATGGCGACCCGGGAGCGGGTGTTGCGGGCGTCCGCGCGCAGCGAGATGCGCCGTACGCCCCAGGTCTCGAAGGCGTGGCGGAGCATGAGCAGCTTCGCCTCGGTGTTGATCCCGGTGCCCTGGGCACCCGGCGACAGCCAGGTGTTGCCGATCTCGGCGGCGTCCGGGACCGCGGTCAGCGGATCGCCGTACGGAACGCCCGGCACGGACGGCCAGACCAGCGGACCCTGCCAGTAGTCCAGCTCCAGGAACCGGGTCGAGCCGACCACCCGGCCGTCCTTGGCTCGGACCACCGCGAACGCCAGCGACCGGCCCGCCGCCTGATCGGCGAGGGCGCGTTCGATGTACTCGTGGGCCGCCTGCACCCCGTGGGGTACGGGGGTGAAGGCGTAAGTCGTACGATCCTCGGCCCCGGCCAGGGCCAGAGCCTCGGTGTGGTGGGGGGCGAGGGGCTCGAGCCGCACGAAGCGGCCGGCGAGGGGTACGGGTACGGGCACGGAGCCTTCGGTCCTTCGGGATGATGGGTGGTGGAACAGTCTGCGCCCCGGACCGCGCTGCGCGGGGAAAACATGGATGAAAGGCAACGGGCGGTCAGGTGAACGCGACGAACGCGAGTGGCTCAATGTAACTCGTCACCGGGTTCTCATGAACCCCCTTGACAGCTACGGCACGACACCGATTTTCGGCCTCCTCGGCCGAACCGTCCAGACCTTCGCTGACCTGCGGCGATGTGAGATGTTCCACGAGGCTCCGGCGGGGGCGCCCGAGCCCGTGGATTGGCCCATCCGGCGTGTCGCCGATTGGACCTGCCCCACGGGCCATCGGGGCTGCTGTCATGGGGCGATGACCATACGCTTCCTGCCTCCGCCCGGAGCACCGCGCCGACTGGCTGCCGCGCAGCTGAGCAACTCCGTCGGAGACGGTGCGTACTACGTGTGTTCGGCCCTCTACTTCACCCGGGTGGTCGGCCTCTCGCCCGCCCAGATCGGGCTCGGTCTGACCATCGCCTGGGCCGTCGGCTCGGTGGCCGGCGTGCCGCTGGGGGCGCTGGCGGACCGGCGCGGGCCGCGCGGCACCTCCGTGCTGCTGGCGCTGGCCACGGCGGCGGCCGTGGCCTCCTTCCTCTTCATCAGGTCCTTCTGGCCGTTCCTGCTCGCCGCCTGCCTCTACGCGACCGCCCAGTGCGGGCTGGCGGCGGCCCGCCAGGCCCTGCTGGCGGGCCTGGTGGAGCCGGCCGAGCGCACCGGGGTGCTGGCCCACCTCCAGTCGATGCTGAACGCGGGACTGGCCCTGGGCGCCACCCTGGGCGGTCTCGCGCTCAGCGTGGACACCGAGGGGGCCTACCTGGCGGTCTTCGCCATGGACGCGGTGGGCTTCCTGGTCTGCGCAGGGGTCCTGCTGGGCCTGCCCGCCGTCGCCGCGGTCGAGCAGCGGGCAGCCGGGGAGCCCCGCCTGGCCGTCCTGCGCGACCGGCCGTACGCCCTGGTCACCCTGCTGAACGCGGTCCTGCTGCTGCGGATGCCGCTGCTGAGCCTGGCCATCCCGCTGTGGATCGTCGAGCGCACGCACGCCCCCGGCTGGCTGGTGTCCGCGCTGTTCGTGCTGAACACGGTCGGCGTGATGCTGTTCCAGGTGCGTACGGCCCGCCCGGTGACCGACCTGCGCACCGCCCAGGCGGCCGTGTGGAGCTCCGGGGTGCTGATCGCGGTCTCCTGCGTGGTCTTCGCTCTCTCGGCGCTGCCGTCGGCGGCCTGGCTGGCGGCGGTGGCGCTGGTCGTCGGCGCGGTCCTCCAGCTGGTCTCCGAGATGCAGCAGTCCGCCGGGTCCTGGCAGATCAGCTTCTCCCTGGCGCCCGCCGAGAAGATCGGCCAGTACCAGGGGTTCTTCGGCACCGGGGTGCCGGTCGCCCGGACCCTCGGGCCGCTGCTGCTCACCTCGCTGCTGCTGCTGTGGGGCGTGCCCGGCTGGCTGCTGCTGGGCGGGATCCTGCTGGTGGCGTCGTGGGCCATGGGCCCGACGGTCCGCTGGGCCGAACGCGAGGCCGCCCGCACCGCCCGGGACGCCGAACACGCCACCGCCCCGTCGTCGTGACGGCCCGGCCGGTCCCCGCCGCCCCGCCCCGGAGGCCGCGCCCCTGCAGGCCGGGGCGGGGCGGCCGGGGCCGGCCGGGCCTGGCCTGGCATGATCCGGGCATGGACTGCACGGGGGAGAGGGGCCGGCCCGCGGCCACCGGACGGCACCGGACGCCGGGCCGCGGCCTGCCCGACGACGGGTACGGGGCCTGAGGTGCGTGAGGTACTGCGTGAACTGGCCGCCGTGGGCCCGTTCTTCGACGTCCCGACCGGGGACACGCCGCCGGGAGGGGGCTTCCGGCCACTGACCGGGCTGTACGCGGACCCGCTCGGTGCCTACGTCGACGAGGTGGGGCGGCGGCTCGGCGGCGCCGACGCGCGGGTCGCCGCCTCGACCGCCCAGTTGGGGATCGCCTCCCGGCTGTGGTCGCTCGGGCTCGGCTGCGCGGCGCTCGCCGGACGGGTGCCCGACCTGGCAGCGGACCGGGTGTGGTGGCGGCTGCCGGAGGCGGGCCCGCTGGAACTCTGGCTGCCCGAACCGGCTGAACTCCAAGGGGAGTTGCCGGAGGCCGCGGTGCCCGGGCCGCTGCCGCGGCCGGCGGTGGGGCCGCTCGCCGGGGCGCTCGCGCGGACCGTGCTCGACCGGAACCTGGCGGAACTCGACGCGGCGGCCTCGGCCCGCTTCGCCCTCTCGCCCAGGATCCTGCGCGGCAACGCGGCCTCCGCGCTGGTCGGCGCCCTGCGGGTGCTGCTGGACCGGCTGCCCGCCCCGCCACATCCGCCCGCTCCTCTGGTCGCCGAACTGCTCGGTGAGGGCGGGCCGCTGGCCGGGAGCGGGGCCTTCGTCCACGAGGAGGGGCTCGGGGTGGCCTTCGTACGGCGCAGCTGCTGCCTGTACTACCGGGCGCCGGCCGGTGGCGGCGGGCTGTGCGGCGACTGCGTGCTGCGTACCCGCCGGCCGTGAAACGGCTGCGCCCCGTGAAACGGCCGGGGCCACCGGGGAGCGGCAGCAGCCGCTCCCCGGTGGCCCCTTCGGCGCCCGGGCCGGAACCTCAGAAGGTGAGGTTCCAGGCGTCGATCTTGCCGGTGTCCGCGTTGGCGTTGTCGTTCACACGGAGCTTCCAGGTGCCGTTCGCGACCTCCGAGGAGGCGTTGACGGTGAAGGTCTGGACGATGTTGTCCGCGCTGCCGCCGCTGCGGTTGTGCAGGTTGTAGACGCTGCCGTCGGGAGCGACGAGGTCGACCTTGAGGTCGCCGATGTAGGTGTGCTTGATGTCCACGCCCACCTTGAGGGTGGCCGGCGCGTTGCCGGTCACGCCGCTGACGGCGATCGAGGACTCGACGGTGGTGTTGTCGCTGATCGCGACGTCCGACTGGTTCTCGAAGTACTTGCCGGGCGGCGGCGTGCTGCCGACCGCCTTCAGCGCGTCGACCCGGCCCTCGCCGAAGAAGCTGTTCCTGGCGGTGGTGCCGGTGCAGCGGCTGTCGGCCGGGCAGGCCAGGTCGGTGGCCTGCTCGCCGAGCTTGGCGCGGATGTCCGCCGGGGTGTAGCCCGGGTTGGTGCTCGCCAGCAGCGCGGCCACGCCGGCCACGTGCGGGGAGGCCATGGACGTGCCGCTCAGCGAGGAGTACTTGCCGCCGGGCACGGTGCTGTAGACCGACTCGCCGGGCGCGGACACCTCGATGACGTCGCGGCCGAAGTTGGAGAACGACGCCTTGGACGTCCCGTTGGTGGCGTTCGCGGCGACCGTGACGACGCCCGGCAGCTCGGCCGGGATGTCGAGGCAGTCGTTGGTGATGGTGCGGGTCACCGGGGTCGAGTCGTTCGGGCTCGACGTGTCGGTGGTCTTGTTGGCCAGGTCGTAGTTGGCGTTGCCCGCGGCGGCGACCTGGAGCGAGCCCTTGCCCTCGGCGTACTTCTGGGCGCGGCCCACACCCTCCAGGATGGCGGCCTGGTCGAGGTCGTTCGGGCAGTTGAACTGCCACGGGTCCGTGTAGTAGCTGTTGTTGGTGACCTTGAAGCCGTGGTCACCGGCCCAGACGAGCCCGCAGATGGTGTTCTCCGCGAAGAACAGCGTGCTGTTCGGCTCGGCGATGCGCACCGAGGAGATCTTCACGCCCGGCGCGACACCGATGGCGCCCTTGCCGTTCTTGGCGGCCGCGACCGTGCCGGCCACGTGGGTGCCGTGCTGGTCGACGTCACGCCACGCGCCGGCCCGGGTGTCGGGCTTGCCGTAGGCGCAGGACACGGAGTCGGCGGCGTTGAAGTTCGGCGCGAGGTCCTGGTGCTGGTCGTCCACACCGGTGTCCAGGATGCCGACCTTCACGGCGGCGGAGCCGGTGGTGACGGCCCAGGCCTGGTCGGCCTTGATCTGGGTCATGTCGGAGCGGACCGGCTCGGTCGTCGGCGGGGCGGCCTGGGCCGGGTTGGCGGGCAGCGCCGGGTTGTAGGCGTCGGCCGGCACGTCCGAGGTGCGGGTGGCGCCCACCTTCTGCACGCCGCTGACACCGCGCAGGGTGGTGGCGAAGGTGCTGGAGGTGGAGTGGGCCACGATGACGCCGATGGCGTCGAAGTACGAGAAGACCGTACCGCCGTTGGCGGTCACGGCGGAGCGTACCGCCGAGGTGTCACCGGGCGCGGTGATCACCAGGTAGGCACGGGTGCCGGCGGCCCAGGTCGCACTCTGGGCTGCGGGCGCCGCGGCCCGGGGGGAGCTCGGTGCGGGGCCGGTGGGCCCCGCGGTCGCGAACGCCGCAGGCGTCGCGATCGCCAGCGCGGCGCCGAGCGCCGCAGCCGTCACCAGAGCACGTCGGGGGCGGCCCGATATGTGGGGTATCAATGCGTCCTCCGAGACCCCGGTGGTGCTGGTGGCACCTACCGGGGCGTACGAAACGAGTGGTGGACGCAAGATGTCAGACACAGGCCGGGAGAGGGAAGTAACTTTCGGCGCACGTCGGTTCGAGGAGGCGTGGCTGAAAATCGACGGTTACCGTGGGTTTCCGGCCGCGCTCCGGACCGGCTGACGGCGCGTCAATGACCGTTGGGTGGCAGAGCGTACGGAAGGCCGGAAGTGACCGGAAATCTGTTGGTCCGCGGCAAGTCGGAAAAGGCCCCGGGAACAGCGGGTCCGCGGCAAGCCGGACGGGCCCGGAAACGGCAGGCGGGTCCGTGAAGACCCGGAAGGGCCCGGCAGCCGGGAGGGGCGGCCACCGGGCCGGGCCGGCCGGGCAGGGCACCATGGGGGCGTGCCCCACCCGACCGCTTCCCGGTGCGCCGCCCTCGCGCGCGGGGCGGCGTACCGGCTCTCCGCCGGCCGGATGGGTGGGCCGGCCGCCGGCGGAGGCTTTGAGGGGTGGTCCGGCTCAGGCCGGCACGGCGTCCTTGCCGTCCGTGTGCTGGGCCGGGACCGGGGAGGGCGCGTCGCCGTGGCCGTCGTCCACCAGCGTGGTCTCGTCGAACGGGAGCCGCCCGGCCAGCACCTCGCTCGCCCGGGCCTTGTCGAACTCCTTGGTCCACGTGCCCACCAGGACGGTGGCGACCGCGTTGCCGGCGAAGTTCGTCAGCGCCCGCGCCTCGCTCATGAAGCGGTCGATGCCCACGATCAGGCCGACCCCGTCGACCAGTTCGGGACGGTGCGACTGCAGGCCCCCGGCCAGGGTCGCGAGCCCGGCGCCGGTCACGCCCGCTGCGCCCTTCGAGGCGATGATCATGAACACCAGCAGCGACACCTGCTCGCCCAGCGACAGCGGGTTGCCCATCGCCTCGGCGACGAACAGCGAGGCCATCGTGAGGTAGATCGCGGTCCCGTCCAGGTTGAAGGAGTAGCCGGTCGGCACGGTGATGCCGGTGACCGGCTTGGACACGCCCAGGTGCTCCATCTTCGCGATCAGCCGCGGCAGCGCGGACTCCGACGAGGAGGTGGACAGGATCAGCAGGAACTCCCGGCCCAGGTAGCGCAGCAGCGCGAACACGCTGATCCCCGTGCACACCCGCAGCAGGGTGCCCAGCACGACGAACACGAACAGCGCGCACGTCGTGTAGAAGCCGATCATGATCACGGCGAGCGACTTCAGCGCGTCGATGCCGGTCGCCCCGACCACCGCCGCGATCGCCCCGAACGCGCCCACCGGGGCGGCCCACATGATCATCGCGAGCACCCGGAACACCAGCTTCTGCATGTGCCCGATGCCCCGCAGCACCGGCTCGCCGGCCGGGCCCATCGCCTGGAGCGCGAACCCGCACAGCAGCGCCACCAGCAGCGTCTGGAGCACCTCGCCCCCGGTGAACGCCGACACCAGCGTGGTCGGGATGATCCCGAGCAGGAACTCCGTGGTGGTCTTCGCGCCGCCCGCCTTGGCCTGCGCCGCACCCGCACTGCGCGCGGCCTCGGTCAGGTCCAGCCCGCTGCCGGGATCCAGCAGGTTGCCCACCAGCAGGCCGATCGCCAGCGCCACGGTGGACATGATCATGAAGTAGCCCAGCGCCAGCCCGCCGACGGCACCGACCTTGGCGGCCTTGTGGACCGAGCCGACCCCGAGCACGATCGTGCAGAAGATCACCGGCGAGATCATCATCTTGATCAGATTGACGAAGCCGGTACCCAGGGGTTTCAGCTCCACGGCGGTGGCGGGAGCGGCGAAGCCCACGACGATGCCGAGCAGCACCGCGGCGATCACCGCGATGTAGAGATAGTGGGTTCTGTCGCGCCTGGCGGCCACGGTGCCTCCTGGGTGTTGTATACGTTCCGGGAGACCATCGCCGAAGCCTGTGACGCCGGTCACCCTTGCGTTCATTGAGTTCACGCACCGGTGCACACTGAACGCCATGTTCCGCCTGCCCCGCCCGCGCAGCCTCGCCGGCCAGCTCTTCGCCATGCAGGTCGTGCTGGTCGCGGTCGTCGTCGCCGGCTGCGCCTTCTTCGCCTACGCCACCGCCCGCACCCAGGCCGAGGAGTCCGCCCGGCGCCAGGCCGGTGCGGTGGCCCGCGCGGTCGCCGACTCCCCGTCCGTGCGCCAGGCCGTCCGCACGGACCTGCCCTCGGCCGCGCTCCAGCCGTACGCCGAGCGGGTCCGCCGGGACTCCGGGGTGGACTTCGTCACGATCATGGCCCCCGACGGCCGGCGCTGGACCCACCCCGACCCGCGCCGCATCGGCGAGCTCTTCATGGGCAACACCGCCCCCGCCCTGCGCGGCGAGACCTTCAGCGAGACCTACACCGGCACCCTCGGCCCCTCCATCCGGGTCGTCACCCCGCTGCGCGACGACGACGGCCGGATCGTCGGCCTGGTCAGCGCCGGCATCACCGTGCGCGCCGTCAGCGACCGGCTCGCCGGCCAGCTGGCCTCGCTGCTGTGGGTCGCGGCCGGCGCCCTGGCGCTGGGCGGCATCGGCACGTACGTGGTCAACGCACGGCTGCGCCGGCACACCCACGGCATGAACGCCACCGAGCTCAGCCGCATGTACGACTACCACCAGGCCGCCCTGCACGCCGTACGCGAGGGGCTGATCATGCTCGACGGGCAGCGCCGGGTCACCCTGATCAACGACGCCGGGCGGGAACTGCTCGGGCTGCCCGCCGGCGAGGTGCGCGGGACCGGCGTCGCCGACCTCGGGCTGCCCGCCCCGCTGACCGGGGCGCTGCTCGCGGACCGGCCCCGCGTCGACGAGGTGCACCTGACCGCCGACCGGGTCCTGGTGGTCAACAGCTCGCCGGTCGCCGGGGGCGGCCGCCGCGGCACCGTCGTCACCCTGCGCGACCACACCGAACTCCAGGCGCTGACCGGCGAACTCGACCACGAGCGCGGCTTCACCCAGGCCCTGCGCTCCCAGGCGCACGAGGCGGCGAACCGGCTGCACACGGTGGTCTCGCTGATCGAGCTCGGCCGCGCCGACGAGGCGGTGGAGTTCGCCACCGCCGAACTCGAACTCGCCCAGGCGCTGGCCGACCAGGTGGTCGCCGCCGTCGGAGAACCGGTGCTGGCGGCGCTGCTGCTGGGCAAGGCGGCCCAGGCCCACGAGCGGGGCGTGGAACTGGTCGTCACCGCGGACAGCCGGAGCCTGGCCGAGGGGGCCCCGATCCCGCCGGCCCGGGACCTCGTCACCGTGCTGGGCAACCTGATCGACAACGCCGTGGACGCCCTCACCGGCACCCCGGGCGCGCGGATCGCCGTGACCGCCCGCCCCGACGGCGACGACCTGCTGCTGCGGGTCGCCGACAACGGCCCCGGGCTGCCGGCCGGCGCCGACGTGTTCCGGCGCGGCTGGTCCGGCAAGGGCGAGGGGCGCGGGCTCGGCCTGGCCCTCGTCCGGCAGGCCGCGCACCGGCACGGCGGCAGCGTGTCGGCCACCGAAGCCCCCGGCGGGGGCGCGGAGTTCACCGTACGGCTGCCGCTGCGCCGGGAGGTGACGGCATGAGCGCGACTCCGCCCGGACCCGGCGTACGGGTCCTCGTCGTCGAGGACGATCCGGTCGCCGCCGCCGCACACGCCCTCTACGTGGGCCGGGTCCCCGGCTTCACGGCCGTCGGCGCCGTCCACTCCCTCGCCGAGGCCGCCCGGGTGCTGGAACGGACCCCGGTCGACCTGCTGCTCCTCGACCTCGGGCTGCCCGACGGCCACGGGCTGCGCTTCGCCCGGGGGCTGCGCGCGGCCGGCCACCCCGTCGACGTGATCGTGGTGACCTCGGCCCGCGACCTCGCCGTGGTCCGCGAGAGCGTCTCGCTCGGCGTGGTGCAGTACGTGCTCAAGCCCTTCGCCTTCCCCACCCTGCGCGAACGCCTGCTGCGCTACGCCGAGTTCCGTGCCACGGCCGGCGAGGCGGCGGGCCAGGACGACGTGGACCGGGCGCTGGCGGCCCTGCGCGCGCCCCGCCCAGCCGAACTGCCCAAGGGGCTCAGCGCCCCCACCCTCGACCGGGTCGCCGCCCTGCTGAGGTCGGCGCCCGAGGGGCTGACGGCGGCCGGGGCGGCCGAGGCGGCCGGGATCTCCCGGATCACCGCCCGCCGCTACCTGGAGCACCTGGTGGACACCGGCCGGGCGGCCCGGACCCCGCGGTACGGCCAGGTGGGCCGCCCCGAACTGCACTACCGCTGGCTGGCGGCGGCCGGTTCGGTGTCGAACACGTAGTACTTGCGGTGGTCGAGCATGTCGGCCGGGGTGACGTCGTTCCACGGCCGCATCACGTCGTGCAGGTCCACCACGTCCGGGGTACCGGCTCCCGGCAGGTACGTCGAGCCGGGGTGCCGCGCCTGCCACTCGGCCCACAGCTTGTCGACGTAGGCGTGGTGCATCCAGAACACCGGGTCGTTGGGGGAGACCCCGGTGGCCATCTGGCCGCCGACCCACACGTGCACCCGGTTGTGCAGGTTGGCGCCGCGCCAGCCCTCCAGGTGGTTGCGGAACCCGCCGGAGGAGCTGTTCCAGGGCGCCATGTCGTACACCGGCATGGCCAGGACGGCGTCGACCTCGGCCTTGGTCGGCAGCTGGGCGACCCCGGAGCCGAGCGCGCGGCGCAGGTAGGAGCGGCCGTCCACGCGTACGCCGATCGGCCACTTGCCGGAGCCGTACGCGAACGGCCCGTCCGTCACCTGCCCGTCGCGGGCCCGCCCGGTGCCGCCGAGGAAGTCCGCGGCCCAGAGGGAGGAGCGGGGCGTGCGGTCCACCGTCCAGTCCCAGTAGGGGAGGGCGACCGACGGGTCAACCTTCTGCAGGGCCTGCTCGAACTCGATGAGGAAGCGGCGGTGCCAGGGCAGGAAGGACGGGGAGCGGTGCCCGACCCGGTCGCCGTGGTCGGTGTCGCTCATGATGAAGCCGTTGTGCGTGGTGACGAACCGGTCGTACGTGCCGGTCCGCTTGAGCTCGTGCAGCGCGGCGACGAAGGCGCGCTTCTCCTCGGGGGAGAGGGAGGCCTGGTTCTTGCGGACGGTCATGCCGCACCCCCGAACGGCAGCAGCGGCGCGCCCTGGAGCTCGCGCACGGCGGCGCGGGCGAGCGAGCGGAGGTCGGGGAAGGTCTCGTAGTGGTTCACGACGCTGATGAAGCTGCCGTCGGCGTTGCGCATCACGTGCAGCTCGCGGCCGTCGATGCGGACGGCGGCGGAGCCGGGGGAGTGGTGGCCATGGTGGCCGCCGCCGTGCGCGGCGCCGATCTGGATGCGACGGCCCTGGTAGACCTCGTCGAGGGGGCCGGAGGCGGTGGCGGGGCCGGCGGATATCGGGGCGGGAGCGGAGGCGGCGTGGGCGGTGGTGCGGGCGAGGCCGACTGCGGTGAGCGCGCCGGCGGCCGTCCCCAGCGCCCGACGGCGGGAGATCTTGTCCATGGGCCGAAGGAGTATCAGCCCGATGACGGTCCGTAACCGCTATCCGGACATGTGCGGATAAGTTGCCGCCTGAACGATTTTGCAGATCTTCCCGTCCGGACCGGCTCCAGTGGCCCGAACGGGAAGATCTTTCGAGAAAAGCCTACATGACGAAAGAAATTTCATCGGCTCGAGGGTGGCGATGAGTGGACCCGCGCGCCGGACTCGACCGGAAGGCGCACTGCGGCCCATTCGGCAACATGTCCCCTATAGTCCCGATATGCCTCTTCATGAGACGAAGGAAGAGGGGATGCGCGACACCGCCACGGACGTGTTCGCCACCCCGCTCAGCGGCCAGATCCTCCCCAAGAACCGGATGCCCGACGAGCCCTCGCCCGCCCCGGTCGTCTACTCCGTGCTCCACAACGAGCTGCTCCTCGACGGCAACGCGGCCCAGAACCTCGCGACCTTCTGCACCACCTGGTCCGACGACGAGGTCCACCGGCTGATGAACGAGTGCCTCGACAAGAACATGATCGACAAGGACGAGTACCCGCAGACCGCCGAGATCGAGGCGCGCTGCGTCAACATCCTGGCCGACCTGTGGCACGCCCCGGCCGGGTCCGGCCCCGGCGCCGGCTGCTCCACCACCGGCTCCAGCGAGGCCGCCATGCTCGGCGGACTCGCCCTCAAGTGGCGCTGGCGCGCCCGCCGGCGCGCCGAGGGCAAGTCCACCGACCGGCCCAACCTGGTGTGCGGGCCCGTCCAGGTCTGCTGGGAGAAGTTCGCCCGCTACTTCGACGTCGAGCTGCGCCAGGTCCCGGTGGAGGAGGGCGCGACCGGCCTGCAGGCACACCAGCTCGCCGAGTACGTCGACGAGAACACCATCGGCGTGGTCGCCATCCTCGGCGTCACCTACACCTGCACCTACGAGCCCGTCGCCGAGATCGCCGCCGAACTCGACCGGATCCAGCGCGAGTCCGGCTGGGACGTGCCGATCCACGTGGACGGGGCCAGCGGCGGCTTCGTCGCCCCCTTCCTCCACCCCGACGTCGTCTGGGACTTCCGGCTGCCGCGCGTCGCGTCCATCAACACGTCCGGCCACAAGTACGGGCTCGCACCGCTCGGCGTCGGCTGGATCGTGTGGCGCACCGCCGACCTGCTGCCGTCCGAGCTCGTCTTCGACGTGGACTACCTCGGCGGCGACATGCCGACCTTCGCCCTGAACTTCTCCCGCCCCGGCGGCGAGGTCATCGCCCAGTACTACCTGTTCCTGCGGCTCGGCCGCGGCGGCTACCGGCGGGTCCACCAGGTGTGCGCCGACACCGCCGGGTACCTCGCGGGCGAGATCGAGGCCATGGGCCCCTTCACCCTGCTCTACGACGGCCAGGGCGCCCTGCCCGCCGTCTCCTACCGGCTCACCGACCCCGGGTCGGCGGGCTTCTCCCTCTACGACCTCTCCGACCGGCTGCGCATGCGGGGCTGGCAGGTGCCCTCGTACCCGCTTCCCGCCGACCGCGACGACACCGTCATCCAGCGCGTCCTGATCCGGCACGGGGTGACCCGGGACCAGATCGCCCTCCTCGTCGAGGACCTGCGCCGGGCCGTCGAGCACCTCAAGGCCGCGCCCCCGCCGCCGTCGCCCGTCACCGCCTCGCGCTCGGGCTTCCACCACTGACGCCGGCGCCGTCCCCGACCTCTTCGGCGCCGTTCCCCGCGCCGCCCCGCACGGCCGACCACCGCATGCCGATGGCGTCTAGGGCGGCGCGGCGCTCCGGGCTGAGCGAGGCCGCGCGCGAGCGCTGGTTGGCGATCCAGGAGCCGAGGCGGACCTGCCGGTCACCCACCGCCTCGACATGACCGCGCGGCACCCGCAGGTGGCCCTCGCGTTCATGGAAGCCCTGGGCGGCGGCCAGGCCCGCCGCCCAGGCGTCCGCATGGCTGCGCCGCGGCCTCGGCCGCTCCGCCTCGGCCGCCGGGGTCAGCCCGAGCGTGTGCTCCAGCAGCCACCGCTGCGCCCAGGACAGCCGCTCCCAGCCCAGCCGCTGCGAGCGGACCCAGACCCCCAGGTCCTCGCCCTGCACGACGACCGCGCCGGACGCCGCCGGCAGCCGCCCGCCGGCGTCCAGGTACACCCGGGTGAGGTGGAAGGCGCGCTGCCAGGAGACCTCCCAGGCCGGGCACCACGACGGGTCGATCTCCTCCAGCGCCTCCCGGCGGTCCTGCGCCAGACCCCCCGGGCCCTCCCGGCGGGCCGCGGCCCGCTGGTTCTTGACCCAGACGCCCACCGGGGCGCCGTTCCACGTGGCGTCGGCCGGCGGCAGCAGGTGCCCGTGCTCGGCCGCCCACGCCCGGGCCACCTCCAGCCCCTCCTGGAAGGCCACGTCGAAGTGGCTCCACACCATCCCGAGGGAGTCCAGCTGCGCCCGGCGCTCCATGCCGAGCGCGCCCCGGCGGTGGGCCCGCCGGACGTCGGCGATCCACTGGCCGAGCGGGAACCGGGCCAGCGCCGGCGGCCACTGCCCGCCGTCCGCGGGCACCTTGAAACCGAACGGCACCTTCAGGTCCCCGGCCGTGGCGGCGTAGATCCGGGCGGCCTCCACCCCGCGCCGCCAGTGGGCGGTCTCCGGGTTGAGGACCCGCAGCCGGATGAACGCCGCCAGCTGCGCCGGATCGCGGGGGGTGGCGAAGCTGAGCAGGCCCTGGGCCGCCGCGCTGATCGCCCCGCCGGCGGCGGTGGCAGAAACCTTGGGCGCCGCGCTCGGGGCCTGCGGCTGCGCGAGCGACTCCACGATGCGCGTGTCGTGCGCGCGCAGCGCCTCCAGCAGCCGGGCCAGGCTTCCGTACGCCCGCGAGGTCAGCATCGTCTCCGCGGTCTCGCCCGGCCCCAGCAGCACCGGCACCACCAGCGAGGCGACCTTCCCCTCGCCGGGGTGGATGCGCAGGGCCCGGCCCACCGCCTGCACCAGGTCCGGCATCGAACCGCGGACGTCAGCCCAGTAGACGGAGTCGCACTCCTTGGTGTCCACGCCCTCGCCGAGCACCCGTACGCTGCCCAGGAACGCCTTGTCGGCGATCCGGCCGCTCGCGAACTCCTCCAGGACGCGGCGCCGGTGCGCCGCCGAGTGCTGCCCGCACAGCCAGTCCGCCCACACCGTACGGGGATAGCCGCTGCGCGGCGCGCGGCCGGCGGCGCGCAGCCGGGCCGCCACCGCCGGCAGGCCGGCCGCGAACGCCTCGGCCTCCTTCGTCAGATGGTGGAAGACCAGCGTCCGGGTGAACCCCTGCTCGGCGGCCGCCTGCACCGCCGCGGTCTGCAACGCCGCCAGCCGGGCCCCGCGCACCGCGTCCGACCGGCCGTCTGCGCCGAGCAGCACCGCCGCCTGGAACTCCGGATCCGTGACGTCCACGCACACCACCCGGTAGGGCGCGCAGATCCCGCGGTCGATCGCCTCCGACAGGGAGAGCGTGTGGCACCGGGCGCCGAACGGGCCGTCCGGATCGTCCTCCATGGACGCGACCAGCTCGCCCTGACCCCGCCCGGCGCCCTCCTCGCCGTCCTGCCACACCCGGGGGGTCGCGGTCATGTACAGCCGCCGCAGGGCCGGGATCCGGGCGTTGTCGTGCACCACGGCCCACGGTTTGCCGATCCGGCCCGAGGTGCGGTGCGCCTCGTCGACCACGACCAGGTCCCAGCCGGGCAGGCCGGCGAGGTGGGCGCGCTCCAGGATGCCCAGGCCGAGGGACGCGTACGTGGCGAACACCGTGACCCGTTCCACCGAGCGGCACCAGCCGGTCAGCCCGGCCGGGTCGGTGGTGGTGGGCACGCCCGCGTCCTCGCTGCGCAGCGAGCAGACGGCGAACATCCGGCCGGGCCGGCCGCCCTCGCGCCAGGCGGCCACGGTCTGCACCAGCAGGTCGAGGGAGGGGACCAGCACCAGCACCCGGGCGGCCCGCAGCTCCTCGGCCGAGCGCACGGCGACGAGGGACTTGCCCGACCCGGTGGCCATGATCACCTGGGTCCGCAGCCCCGTCCCGGGCACCCGCCCGCCGGCCGGCAGCTCCAGTGCCCGCACCACGGCGTCGACGGCTTCCCGTTGGTGGGGCCGCAGCTCCTTCTTCTGCATCCGCTCCGGTGCACCCCCTCTGATCAGCTCGTTCGGCTCCAGCAGCTATCCAAGCTCCAGTTTGAAGCATGAGGGGAGGTTGCGGCGGGACGGGGCCGCCCGGCGCGCCGGACGGCCGGCCGGATGCGCCGGACGGTGGCCGGGCCGCGCCGGACGGCGCCCCCGGTCACATCCGGGCGCCGAAGTTCTGCGTCCACCAGGGGCCGCCCGCCCCCTGGTGGACGCCCACGCCGATGTCCTTGAAGGAGCAGTTGAGGATGTTCGCGCGGTGCCCGGAGCTGTTCATCCACGAGTTCATCACCGATGCCGCCGTCTGCTGGCCCTTGGCGATGTTCTCCCCGTACGTCGACCAGCGGTAGCCGGCGGCGGTGGTCCGCGTGCCCGGGTCGGAGCCGTCGGGGCTGGTGTGGTCGAAGAAGTCGCGGGCCGCCATGTCGTCGGAATGGCCCTGGGCGGCGGACCGGCGGCGCGGCGCTCGTCTACCACGGCTCGGCGGCGCCCGTCGCCCTCCAGGCCCTGCGCCGCCTCGGTGTCGGCCCCGAGCCCGAGCTGCCGCGCACCGGCGGCCTGACCGTCCTGGCCAGCGGGCGCCCGGCAGAACTCCCCGCCGCCGCCCTGGGCTACGTCGAGGGCCAGCTGCTCGCCGGCGTCCCGGCGTGCTGACCCCCGAGGACCACGCCCTCGTCGCGGCCGCCGCCGAGCTGGCCCGCACCCGCTGCCGCGGCGACAACCACACCATGGCGGCCGCCGCACGGGCCCGGGACGGCCGCGTGGTCCACGGCGTGAACGTCTACCACTTCACCGGCGGGCCCTGCGCCGAACTCGTCGCGCTCGGCGCAGCGGCGACCCAGGGCGTCGAGGACCTGGTCGCGATCGTCGCCGTCGGCGACCGCGACCGGGGCGTGGTCCCGCCGTGCGGCCGCTGCCGGCAGGTCCTGCTCGACCTGCACCCCGGAGTGCGGGTGATCGTCGGCAGTGCCGGCGACGGACTGCGCGCGGTGCCGGTCGCGGAGCTCCTGCCCGAGACATACGTCTGGGCCGACCACCAGATCTGAGCCGCCCGGCCCGGCCGGCTGCCGGCACCCCGGCCGCCCTGCGCCGTCCGCACCCTCCCCTCTAGCGAGACGTAACGTCTTGCGCTCCCCTCGGGGAAGGCCTATGGTCTACCTGGGAAGCGAGACGAGACGACTCGTCTCGATCGCACATGCGGGCTTCGCTCCCGCTCGCCCACCACCACGCCGTCGAACCGAAGGAACCGCCCTTGCGCACTCTGTCCGCAGCCACCCAGATCGTCCTGTCCGAGGTCACCAAGCGCTACGACACCCACGTCGTCCTCGACCGCGTCAGCTGCACGGTCCGGCCCGGCGAGCGGGTCGGTGTCGTTGGCGGCAACGGTTCGGGCAAGTCCACCCTGCTCCGGCTGCTGGCCGGGCACGAGGCCCCCGACGACGGGACCGTCGCCGTGCTCGCGCCCGGCGGGACCGGCCACCTCGCACAGACCCTCGACCTTCCCCCGGCCGCCCGCGTCGGCGACGCGATCGACCTCGCGCTCGCCGAGATCCGCGTCCTGGAGCGCCGGATCCGCGCCGCCGAGGCGGGCCTGGACCGGGCCGGCCCCGACGAGCTCACGGCGTACGACGGCCTGCTCGCCGCCTACGAGACGCGCGGCGGCCACGACGCCGACCGCCGGGTGGCCACCACGCTCCGCCGGCTCGGCGAGCGCGCCCCGCTCGATCCGGACCGCCGCCTCGGCACCCTCTCGGGCGGGCAGCGCTCCCGGCTCGCGCTGGCCGCCGTACTCGCCGCCGAGCCCGAACTGCTCCTGCTCGACGAGCCGACCAACGACCTCGACGACGAGGCCGTGGCCTGGCTGGAGGAGCACCTGGCGTCCCGCCGCGGCACCCTCGTCGCCGTCACCCACGACCGGCTCTTCCTCGACCGCGTCACGACAACGGTTCTGGAGGTGGACCACGACCGCCGCGCCCTGCGCCGCTACGGCAACGGCTACGCCGGGTACCTGACCGCGCTCGCGGCCGAACGCACCCGGTGGGCGCGGGAGTACGAGGAATGGTGCGCGGAGCGCCGGCGCGCCGCACGACTCGCCGCCTCGAACAGCGGGAACCTGGCCGCGATCCCGCGCAAGGTGCCGCGCGGCTTCAGCGGGGCCGGGGCCTTCCGGGCCCGCTCCCGCGCCCACGGCGCGATGGGCAGGATCCGCAACGCCCGGGAACGGCTGGAGCGGCTCGACCGGAACCCAGTGCCGCCGCCCCCGGTCCCGCTGCGCTTCACCGGCCGGTTCACGGCGGCCGGACCCGGACCCGACGGGGGCGGACCCGCGAGAGACGGCCGGGGTCTGCCCTGCGGGGCCGGACCCGCCGAGGTGCCGTCGGCCGGCGCCGTGCAGGTCGAGGTCGAGGTCGAGGTCGAGGGACTGGCGGTGTCCGGGCGCCTGGCGCCCGTGTCGTTCCGGCTCGCGCCCGGTGACCGGCTCCTGGTGACCGGCCCCAACGGCGCCGGGAAGACCACGCTGTTGCGCCTCCTCGCCGGTGAACGTATCGACGGCGCCCAGGGGTCGCTGCGCCTGCCGGCGCGGGTCGGCCTGTTCCGGCAGGACGACCTCCGGTACGACGAACCCCGCACCGTCCGGGAGGTGTTCGGGCCGGAGCGCGCCGAGCTGCTGACCGGCCTCGGCCTGCTCGGGGCGGGCGATCTCGGCCGTTCCGTACGCGCTCTCTCGGCGGGCCAGCGCCGCAAGCTGGACCTGGCCGACCTGGTCGCGGAGCCGCTCGACCTGCTCCTGCTGGACGAGCCGACCAACCATCTCGCCCCGTCGGTGGTGGAGGACCTGGAGGCGGCGCTGGCCCACTACACCGGGGCCCTGGTCCTGGTGACCCACGACCGGCGGCTCCGCTCGGCCTTCACCGGCCGCCACCTGGAGCTGACGCCGGCCGCGTACGAAGCGCCGGCCGTCAGCCGGTGACCGCCGTCCCCGGCTCCACCCGCTCGTCGGCAGGCCCGTCGGCAGGCCCGTCGGCAGGCCCCTCGGCCGGGCATACGACGGCCAGTACGCCCCGCGCGAAGGCGTCAGGGTCGTCCAGCCCCGCCGCGGCCAGCGTCGCCGGAGCCCCGGCCAGCAGGTGCGGCAGGGCGCCGTGCATGAGCACGGTCAGGGCGCGGACCCGGTCCGGGTCGGCTGGGAGGCCCGCCGCCCGCAGCAGGCCGGCATGGGCGGCGAAGTCGCCCGAGCCGATCGGGTCCAGCAGGGCGGCGAGCCACGGCCGCCGCGCGGACTCGGCCTGGAGTTCCAGGTAGGCGAGCGTCCGGGCGCGCCCGGGCCCGGCCACGTCGCGCAGCAGGCCCGCCAGGAGCGCCGCGAGCTGGTCCCGGTCGGTAGGGCCCGGTCCGGCGCCGGCCAGCGCGTCGGCCACCTCGCGGTACCGCTCGAGGCAGCGCTCCGCCACGGTGCGCAGCAGCGCGTCCCGGGTCGGGAAGTAGTTCTTGGCGGTGCCCTGCGGCACGCCCGCGGCCGCGTCCACGGCGCGGTGGGTCAGCCCGCGCCCGCCCGCCTCGGCCAGCACCCCGATGGCCGCGTCCCGCAGCCGGGTCCTGCGATCCGTATTCACATTGCCTGTCGCCTTGCCTGTCACATTGCCTGTTCTACCACAGCTGTGGTACCACTGGCGTAGTACCACAGCTGTGGTGATCCGTCGGGATGGTCGCCGCGCGGCGATCCGTCCGCCGGGCCCAGGACGCACCGCCGACACGAGGCCGACACAAGGGGGGAGTGGGCAGTCATGACCGGTAGCCCGTCACACGCAGGCAAGGCAGGGACGGCTGGCAAGGCAGGCACGGCAGTCGTGGTGGGAGCGGGGGTCGGGGGCCTCGCCGCCGCCGTCGGACTGCGCCGGGCCGGCTGGCACGTCACCGTCCTGGACCGGCGCCCCGAACCCGAGCGCTACGGCACCGCCTTCGGTATCCACCCCACCGCCCAGTCCGCGCTCGACCGGCTCGGCCTCGGCGACGCCCTGCGCGAGCGTGCCGTCCCGTACCGCAGCGCCCGTATCCGCCGCCCCGACGGGAGCGTCCTGGCCGCCCTCCCGCTGGAGCGCATCGAACGCCGGGCGGGCCGCCCCGAGCTGCTGATCTCCCGGCCGTACCTGATCGACGCCCTCGTCGCCGCCTTCGACCGGCTCGGCCGGCCCGGCGGTCCGGGCGGCGGTCCGGGCATCGCCTTCGGGCAGCGCGTCACCGACCCGGGCGCGTTCGACGCCGACCTCGTCGTCGGCGCCGACGGCATCAACAGCACCGTCCGCACCACTTGCTTCGGGCCGTCCCACGCCCCCCGCCACGTCGGCACCGTCGCCTGGATCGGGATCGCCGACTTCGAGACCGAGCTGCACGGCGAGACCTGGGGCGACGGCAGGTTCTTCGGCATGACCCCGGTCGAGCCGGGCCGCACCAACTGGTACGCCACCGTGCCCGAGGCCACCACCGCCGACGAGCTGCGCGGGTTCTTCGGGGGCTGGCACGACCCGATCCCGCGCATCCTCGCCGAGACCGACCCCGCCGGCTGGATCCGTTACGAGATGCGCCACCTCCATCCGGCACTGCCCGCCTTCGTGCACGGCGGCCGGGTCGCGCTCGTCGGCGACGCGGCCCACGCCATGACGCCCAACCTCGGCCAGGGCGCCTGCACCGCGCTCCTCGACGCCGAGGCCCTCGCCCGCGCCGTCGCCGCCCACGGCCGCACCGGCATTCCGGCCGCCCTGCGCGCGTACGACGCCGAGCGCCGGCGCACCGCCCAGCGGGTGGCCTTCGGCTCCCGCACCCTGCACCGGTTCGCGACCGCCCGCCGCCCGGCCCTGCGCGACGCCGTCCTCGGCCTGCTGCCCGGCTGAGCGGGGGAGCCCTGTCCGGCGGGCGGGGCCGTTTGCGCCCCGCCCCGCCGGGCAGGCGCAGGCCGGAGGTCCCCCGCCAAGTGGCCGAGAGGCCCTGGCGCGCGTGCGGAAGGTGAGTACGCTGCTGCACATGACGGATCACCCCCCAGGTCCGCTCTGGACCGGCCGCGCGGCCAACCGCGCCCAATGGCTGCTCGCCGTCACGGGCGCCGGGTTCGTCGCGCTCGGCATCCTCCTCGCCGTCGGCTCCAGCTGGAGCTCCGGGGCCACACCCCTCGTGATGGCCGTGGTGGGCTGCCTCGCCGCCGGACTGCTCATCCTCTACGGCACCCTCGCCTTCGTCTCCGTCTCCGTCACCGTCGACGCCGAGGCGCTGGTCGTGCGCTGCGGTCTGGGGCTGCCCCGGCGCCGCATCCTCCTCGCCGATGTGGCCGACGCCGAGTACGTCCCGACCGTCACCCCCCACCAGTGGGGCGGCTGGGGCTGGCGCTGGCGCCCCGAGCAGGGCACCGCCGTGATCGTCCGCCGCGGTGAGGGAGTCGCGCTGCGGCTCGGCGACGGCAAGCTCTTCACGGTCACCGTCGACGACGCCGAGAACGCCGTCCGGGTCATCCGCGACCACCTGCCCACCCTCGCCCGCTGACCGCCCGCCGCCCGCCCGTGGACCGCCAGTCCGCTGCCCACCACCCGCCCGTGGACCGCCCGCCCGCTGCCCGTCGCCCGTCCGTGGCCCGTCCGTGACCGATGCCCACAGCCCGCGGACGTACACTCCGCAGATGAGCAGCAGCGTCACCCGCGCGGCCGAGAACCGGCCCACCGCCGAACCGGCGGCCCCCCGGACCCGCCGCACGGCGTGGCCGAAGCGCCTTGTCCGCCCCGTAGCCGCCGCCCTCGCCGGCGTCCTGCTGTACCTCAGCTTCCCGCCCCGCCCCTGGTGGTGGCTGGCCCCCCTCGCCCTCGCCCTGCTCGCCGGCTGCCTGTACGGGCGCCGGGCGCGCGCCGGCTTCGGGCTCGGGCTGCTGGCCGGCCTCGGCTTCCTGCTGCCGCTGCTGAGGTGGACAGGCGAGGAGGTCGGCCCGGTGCCGTGGCTGGCCCTGGCCACCGTCGAGGCGCTGTTCATCGGCCTCACCGGGCTCGCCGTCACCCTGGTCAGCCGGCTGCCCGCCTGGCCCGTGTGGGCCGCCGCCGTGTGGATCGCGGGCGAGGCCCTGCGCGCCCGCGTCCCGTTCGGCGGCTTCCCCTGGGGCAAGCTCGCCTACGGCCAGGCCGACGGGATCCTCCTCCCGCTCGCGGCCGTCGGCGGCACACCGCTGCTCAGCTTCGCGGTCGCCCTGTGCGGCTTCGGGCTGTACGCCCTCCTGCGCGCCGTCCGCGACCAGCCCCGCCGCGCCGCGGCCGCCGTCGCCGCCCTCGCCGTGGCCGCTCCGCTCGGCGCCGCCC
>NZ_WTFF01000104.1 GCF_019400985.1 Streptomyces bambusae | reverse complement strand
CGGCGCGCCCGCCGTCCGCCCGGGCGAGGGTGCCCGCGCGGACCCGCCCACCGCCCCGGGGCGTCGCCCCGCCGGCGTAGGCGGGGGCTGCCCCCTTCCCGGCCCCCGCGCAAACCGGGGGGCGCCGCCCGCGAGCCCGCGCGCCTCAAGCGCCGGGGGGAGGGTGGGGCCTTGACGGCACGAACACAATCCAGCCCCGCCGGCGTTTGAGGCGCGGGGTCTGGGGCGGAGCCCCGGAGCGGCCGAGGTCCAGCCCTGGAGCCGGGGCCCGGGCGGAGCCCGGCAAGGCCACCCTGCGCGTAGGCGCCGCCTAAAGGTTGAGCCGCCCCGACTCAGCTCTGTTGACGCCAGCGCAGCGTTACGGCATCCTTGAGCCTGTTCCACTCAAGTCAGCTGGAGGAATCAAAATGGCTCGTGCGGTCGGCATCGACCTGGGCACCACCAACTCCGTCGTCAGCGTTCTCGAAGGCGGCGAGCCCACCGTCATCACCAACGCCGAGGGCGCCAGGACCACGCCGTCCGTCGTCGCCTTCGCCAAGAACGGCGAGGTCCTCGTCGGCGAGGTCGCCAAGCGCCAGGCGGTCACGAACGTCGACCGCACCATCCGGTCGGTCAAGCGCCACATGGGCACCGACTGGAAGATCGGCCTGGACGGCAAGGACTTCAACCCGCAGCAGATGAGCGCCTTCATCCTGCAGAAGCTGAAGCGCGACGCCGAGGCCTACCTGGGCGAGAAGGTCACCGACGCGGTCATCACCGTCCCGGCGTACTTCAACGACTCCGAGCGGCAGGCGACGAAGGAAGCCGGCGAGATCGCCGGTCTCAACGTCCTGCGCATCGTCAACGAGCCGACCGCCGCCGCCCTGGCGTACGGTCTCGACAAGGACGACCAGACCATTCTCGTCTTCGACCTCGGTGGCGGCACCTTCGACGTGTCCCTCCTGGAGATCGGCGACGGCGTCGTCGAGGTGAAGGCCACCAACGGTGACAACCACCTCGGTGGTGACGACTGGGACCAGCGTGTCGTCGACTACCTGGTGAAGCAGTTCGTGAGCGGCCACGGCGTGGACCTGTCCAAGGACAAGATGGCCCTGCAGCGTCTGCGCGAGGCCGCCGAGAAGGCCAAGATCGAGCTGTCCTCCTCCACGGAGACCACGATCAACCTGCCCTACATCACGGCGTCCGCCGAGGGCCCGCTGCACCTGGACGAGAAGCTCACGCGCGCCCAGTTCCAGCAGCTGACGGCCGACCTGCTCGACCGCTGCAAGACCCCGTTCCACAACGTCATCAAGGACGCGGGCATCTCGCTGGGCGAGATCGACCACGTCGTCCTGGTCGGCGGCTCCACCCGTATGCCCGCCGTCGCCGAGCTCGTCAAGGAGCTGACCGGCGGCAAGGAGGCCAACAAGGGTGTGAACCCGGACGAGGTCGTCGCCATCGGCGCCACGCTCCAGGCCGGTGTCCTCAAGGGTGAGGTCAAGGACGTCCTGCTCCTCGACGTGACCCCGCTGTCCCTCGGCATCGAGACCAAGGGCGGCATCATGACCAAGCTCATCGAGCGCAACACGACCATCCCGACCAAGCGGTCGGAGATCTTCACGACGGCCGAGGACAACCAGCCGTCGGTGCAGATCCAGGTCTACCAGGGCGAGCGCGAGATCGCGGCGTACAACAAGAAGCTCGGCATGTTCGAGCTGACGGGCCTGCCGCCGGCCCCGCGCGGCGTGCCGCAGATCGAGGTCTCCTTCGACATCGACGCCAACGGCATCATGCACGTGACCGCGAAGGACCTCGGCACGGGCAAGGAGCAGAAGATGACCGTCACCGGCGGCTCTTCGCTCGGCAAGGACGAGGTCGACCGGATGCGCCAGGAGGCCGAGCAGTACGCGGAGGAGGACCAGCGCCGCCGCGAGGCCGCCGAGACCCGCAACCAGGCCGAGCAGCTCGTCTACCAGACGGAGAAGTTCCTCAAGGACAACGAGGACAAGGTCCCGGCCGACGTCAAGGCCGAGGTCGAGACCTCCCTCACCGAGCTGAAGGACAAGCTCAAGGGCGAGGACACCGCCGAGATCCGCACCGCCACCGAGAAGGTCGCGGCCGTCTCCCAGAAGCTGGGCCAGGCGATCTACGCCGACGCGCAGGCCGCCCAGGGCGCCGCTGCCGCCGGTGACGCGGGTGCCAAGGCCGCCGACGACGACGTCGTCGACGCCGAGATCGTCGACGAGGACAAGCCGAAGGGCGGCGCTGCCTGATGTCGGAGGAGACCCCGGGCTTCGAGGAGAAGCCCGACGTCCCCGCCGACGGCACGCCCGACGAGCCGAAGGCCGCCGACTCCGCCGACCAGGCGGGGGAGGCGGCCCCGGCCGGGGACGCAGCACAGTCCACCGGACAGGATGTGGCCCTGCTGGCGCAGCTGGACCAGGCCCGTACGGCGCTCGCCGAGCGCACCGCGGACCTCCAGCGGCTCCAGGCGGAGTACCAGAACTACCGCCGTCGGGTGGAACGGGACCGGGTCACGGTCAAGGAGATCGCCGTGGCGAGCCTCCTGACCGAGCTGCTCCCGACCCTCGACGACATCGGCCGCGCCCGCGAGCACGGCGAGCTGGTCGGCGGCTTCAAGTCGGTGGCCGAGTCGCTGGAGACGGTCGCCGCGAAGATGGGCCTGCAGCAGTTCGGCAAGGAGGGCGAGCCCTTCGACCCGACGGTGCACGAGGCCCTGATGCACTCGTACGCGCCCGACGTCACCGAGACGACGTGCGTGGCGATCCTTCAGCCGGGGTACCGGATCGGCGAGCGTACGATCCGTCCCGCGCGGGTCGCGGTGGCCGAGCCCCAGCCGGGCGCGGCGCCGAAGGCCGAGGACGCCGGCGATGCGGAGACCGATGGCCCCGACAAGGGCTGAGGTCGTCGCAGGAAACGTCGTCGTAGGAAACGCTTTCGCAGGAAGCGATGAAGGCAGGAAGGCCCGGGAGGAGGGACACCGAGGGTGAGCACGAAGGACTTCGTCGAGAAGGACTACTACAAGGTCCTCGGTGTCCCGAAGGACGCCACCGAGGCCGAGATCAAGAAGGCGTACCGGAAGCTCGCCCGCGAGTTCCACCCGGACGCCAACAAGGGTGACGCGTCCGCGGAGGAGCGCTTCAAGGAGATCTCCGAGGCGAACGACGTCCTCGGCGACCCCAAGAAGCGCAAGGAGTACGACGAGGCGCGGGCGCTGTTCGGCAACGGCGGCTTCCGACGGGGTCCGGGCGCCGGCGGCTCGTTCAACTTCGACCTGGGCGACCTCTTCGGAGGCGCCCAGGGCGGGGCCGGGACCGGGGCCGGCGGCTTCGGCGGCGGCCTCGGGGACGTCTTCGGCGGACTGTTCAACCGCGGCGGTGCCGGTGCGGGGACCCGTACCCAGCCCCGCCGCGGCCAGGACATCGAGTCCGAGGTCACCCTGTCCTTCACGGAGGCCGTGGACGGCGCGACGGTGCCGCTGCGGATGTCCTCCCAGGCCCCGTGCAAGGCCTGCAACGGCACCGGCGACAAGAACGGCACCCCCCGGGTGTGCCCGACCTGCGTCGGCACCGGGCAGGTCTCGCGCGGCAGCGGCGGCGGCTTCTCGCTCACCGACCCCTGCGCGGACTGCAAGGGCCGCGGCCTGATCGCCGAGGACCCCTGCGACGTCTGCAAGGGCAGCGGGCGCGCCCGCTCCTCGCGGACCATGCAGGTGCGCATCCCCGCGGGCGTCTCCGACGGCCAGCGGATCCGGCTGCGCGGCAAGGGCGCGCCGGGCGAGCGCGGCGGTCCGGCCGGCGACCTGTACGTCGTGGTGCACGTGGACGCGCATCCGGTGTTCGGCCGCCGCGACGACAACCTGACCGTCACCGTCCCGGTCACCTTCGCCGAGGCGGCCCTGGGCGCCGAGATCAGGGTCCCGACCCTGGGTGGCCCCCCGGTCACGCTCAAGCTCCCGCCGGGCACCCCGGGCGGGCGCACGATGCGGGCCCGCGGCAAGGGCGCCGTCCGCAAGGACGGCACGCGCGGGGACCTGCTGGTGACCGTCGAGGTGGCCGTGCCGACCGAGCTGTCGGACGAAGCCCGCAAGGCCCTGGAGACCTTCCGCGACGCGACCTCCGAGGAGGACCCGCGTGCCACCCTGTTCGAGTCCGCGAAGGGAGCATGACATGGACGGCCGCCGCCGACAGTCCCGCTTTGGTCAGGGGGGCTACCAGCTCACCGACGACTCGCCGGTGTACGTGATCTCGGTGGCCGCCCAGCTCTCGGGGCTGCATCCGCAGACCCTCCGCCAGTACGACCGGCTGGGCCTGGTCTCGCCGGACCGCACGGCCGGCCGCGGCCGGCGCTACTCGGCCCGGGACATCGAGCTGCTCCGTACGGTGCAGCAGCTGTCCCAGGACGAGGGCATCAACCTGGCGGGCATCAAGCGGATCATCGAACTGGAGAACCAGGTCGCCGCGCTCCAGCAGCGGGTGGCCGAACTCTCCGCCGCGGTGGACGGCGCGGCCGCGGCCATGCAGCAGCGCGAGGCCCAGGTGCACGCCTCGTACCGGCGCGACCTGGTGCCGTACCAGCCGCCGCAGCAGAGCGCGCTGGTGGTGTGGCGCCCCAAGCGCCCGCAGGACTGAGCACCGCCTGCGCAGACCCCGTCCCGGGCCCCCGGGGCGGGGTCTGCGCGCGTGCGGGCTCCGCTCGGTGTGCGCCAAGTGTGCGGGCTCCGCTCGGTGTGCGGGCCCTGCTCGGTGGTCGGGCTCCGCTCAGTGGTCGGTGCTGCCGAGGATGCCCGACTGGGCTATGAGGAAGCCGAGTTGGGCGCGGCTGCCGCTGCCCAGGGTGTTGGCGAGCTTGGCGATGTGCGCCCGGCAGGTCCGTACGTTCATGCCGAGCCGGCGGGCGATGGCCTCGTCCACGTGCCCCTCGACGAGGAGTTGGGCGATGGAGCGCTGGACGCCGGAGATGCCGTCCGGGGTGGGGGTGTAGGGGACTTCTTCGCGCAACGGCACGGCGCGGCGCCACAGTTGCTCGAAGACCTTGATGAGGTAGTCCACCAGGCCCGGGTGGCGCAGTTCCAGGGCGACCCGGCGGTCGTCGCTGGCGGGGATGAAGGCCACGGTCCGGTCGAAGATGATGAGCCGCTCGATGAGCTCCTCCAGCGTGCGGATCTCGACCTTCCCGGCGGAGATGCGGTCCACGTAGGCGAGCGTGCCCTGGCTGTGCCGGACCGTGTGCTGGTAGAGCGTGCGGATGCTGACCCCGCGGTCGATCAGCGGGGCGTCCCGCTCCAGTGCCTGGGTGAGGGCGAGCGACGGGCGGGGGCCGCCCGGCTGTACCGTCAAGACCTCGGTATGGCATTCGGCCGTGGCGAGGTTGAGCGCGGCGTTGATCCGGTCGAATCCTTCCAGCACGGTGATGGCGTGGGTGTTCGACGGGCTCTGTGCGCTGATGGCGAGGAACGGCTCGAAAGCGTCGGTCAGATCTACAGCGGTCCGCCGCCGGTCCTGGATCTCCCGTTCAATCGGGTGCAGCCGTTGCGCCAATGCCACGGACGGGGGAACCGGGCGGAGTTGGTTCGCGTCGTCAGGGTCGGGATGCAGTAGGGCGAATTCGAGCAGGCAGGGAGCATTCAGGACCTCGGTTCGGGCGATTCGCCCCGTACTGAGTGCTGCTGCGTAGAGCCGTGACCCGTCCTCGCACAGGGACGTCACAGGGTGGGGATGTGTCGGGTTTGTGTCGTTTCTGGGCAAATCTCCACCCCCCAGGGTCCTGAACATGCAAGAACATGATGCATCGTCCCTGTGGCATTGACGTGCCCGAATGAGCCATCGTCTGACACGCGGGGGAGAGGATTCCATCAAGTGAGGACGAAGCCGACCATGTACAAGAGAATGCTTCGCTCGGCGCTTGCCGTTGTTTTCTCCGCCGTTGCGGTATTCGGGGCAGTGGGCGCGTTCGGTGCGGATTCCGGAAGGGCGCTGGCCGAGGTCGACACCGGCTGGACCAGTGAGCCGGCCGGCAAGAGCGACACCGGGTGGACCTCGACCACCGGGGCGGTGGCGTGATGACCCCCGACGACCGCGATTTCCGGCGCGAGATGGCCTCGGCCTACCGGTCCGGGTGGCAGTTCATCGACCTCGTCACGGCCATCCCCCACCCTGGCGATTCGTTGATGGTCACCCTGTTCGGCCAGCCGATCGTCGTCGTGCGCGAGGAGGACGAGGACGTCCGCGCGTACCGGTGCCTGCGCCGCCCCCGCGGCGCGCCGCAGCCCGTCCGCTGCGAGGTCCGCTACGGCATGGTTTTCGTCAACCTCGATCAGCGCGACCACCAGCTCTTCGAGCCCGATATCACCACCGCCACCCCCCGCAGTGCCTGACGCGATCCCCCCGTCGTTGCAGATCGCCCAGGCGCTTCCCCCACACAACGGCGCCATCGTGGACCTGAACACGATGGCGCCGTTGTGCTTGCGCCGTCCAGTACGTGAATCGGACGTTCGTGAGCCGGGGACGTCCGCGAGCCGGGACGCTCGTGAGCCGGGGCGTTCGCGAGCCGGGACCTCCGCGGGCCGGATGTTCGTGAATCCGGCAGCCGGCCGGTCCCTCAGGCGCGCCCCATCGCGCGGTCCAGCGCGATCTCGATGACCACCCGGTCCGGGTTCGGCGAGGGCATGCGCCCGTAGCGCTCCGCGTAGCGCGCCACCGCGTCCGCGACCGCCGCCTCGTCCGTGCGGACCACGGCGCGCCCCTCCAAGGTGGCCCAGCGCCGTCCCTCCATCTGGCACACCGCGACCCGCGCCCCGCCCGGCTGTGCGGCCAGGACGTTGCGGACCTTCTTGCTGTTCTTGTTGCTGATCACCCGCGCCAGCCCGGCCCCGGGGTCGTACGTCACGCCCACCGGCACCATGTGCGGCGTGCCGTCGGGGCGCGGGGTGGTCAGCGTGCAGACGTGCCGCTCCCGCCAGAAGGCGAGGTAATCGGGCGTCGGGTTGAGTACGTCGTGGGACATGCGCCGAAGCGTACGCGGTGGACTACTGCAACCGACCTTGAGTGGAATAGACTCAACTTTGTGCACGTTGACCGTGTCAGTATCTGTACGGAGACGGAGAGGAGAAGCCGCACGTGGACGCCGAGCTGACCAACAAGAGCCGGGACGCACTGAACGCCGCCACCAGCAGGGCCGTGAAGGACGGGCACCCGGACCTGACCCCGGCCCACCTGCTGCTGGCCCTGCTCACCGGCCAGGACAACGAGAACATCATCGACCTGCTGGCCGCCGTCGAGGCCGACCAGGCCGCCGTACGCACCGGTGCCGAGCGCATCCTCGCCGGCCTGCCCAGCGTCACCGGGTCCACGGTGTCGCCGCCGCAGCCCAGCCGGGACCTGCTCGCCGTGCTCGCCGAGGCCGACGGCCAGGCCGGGAAGCTCGGCGACGAGTACCTGTCCACCGAGCACCTCCTCATCGCGACCGCCGCCAAGGGCGGCGCCGCCGGTGAGCTCCTGTCGCAGCAGGGCGCGACCGCCCGCAAGCTGCTCGACGCCTTCCAGAACGCGCGAGGAGGACGGCGGGTGACCACCCCCGACCCGGAGGGCCAGTACAAGGCCCTGGAGAAGTTCGGCACCGACTTCACGGCCGCCGCCCGCGAGGGCAAGCTCGACCCGGTCATCGGCCGGGACCAGGAGATCCGGCGCGTGGTGCAGGTGCTGTCCCGCCGGACGAAGAACAACCCGGTGCTGATCGGCGAGCCCGGCGTCGGCAAGACGGCCGTCGTGGAGGGCTTGGCCCAGCGCATCGTCAAGGGCGACGTCCCCGAGTCGCTGCGCAACAAGCGGCTGGTCGCCCTCGACCTCGGCGCGATGGTCGCGGGCGCGAAGTACCGTGGCGAGTTCGAGGAGCGGCTGAAGACCGTCCTGGCCGAGATCAAGGACAGCGACGGGCAGATCATCACCTTCATCGACGAGCTGCACACCGTCGTCGGCGCGGGCGCCGGCGGCGACTCCGCCATGGACGCGGGCAACATGCTCAAGCCGATGCTGGCCCGCGGCGAGCTGCGGATGGTCGGCGCGACCACCCTGGACGAGTACCGCGAGCGGATCGAGAAGGACCCGGCGCTGGAGCGGCGCTTCCAGCAGGTGCTGGTCGCCGAGCCGAGCGTCGAGGACACCGTGGCCATCCTGCGCGGGCTCAAGGGGCGCTACGAGGCCCACCACAAGGTGCAGATCAACGACAGCGCGCTGGTCGCCGCGGCCACCCTGTCCGACCGCTACATCACCTCCCGCTTCCTGCCCGACAAGGCCATCGACCTCGTCGACGAGGCCGCCTCCCGGCTCCGGATGGAGATCGACTCCTCGCCCGTGGAGATCGACGAGCTCCAGCGCGCCGTGGACCGGCTGCGGATGGAGGAGCTGGCGCTGAAGAACGAGTCCGACCCGGCCTCCCGCGAGCGCCTGGAGAAGCTGCGCAAGGACCTCGCCGACAAGGAGGAGGACCTGCGCGGGCTCACCGCGCGCTGGGAGAAGGAGAAGCAGTCCCTCAACCGGGTCGGCGAGCTCAAGGAGCGGCTGGACGACCTGCGCGGGCAGGCGGACCGGGCCCAGCGCGACGGCGACTTCGACACCGCCTCCAAGCTGCTCTACGGGGAGATCCCGGCGCTGGAGCGCGAGCTGGCGGCGGCCACGGCGGCCGAGGAGGAGGCCGCGGCCGCCGGCCCGGCGAAGAACACCATGGTCAAGGACGAGGTCGGCCCCGATGACATCGCGGACGTGGTCGGCGCCTGGACCGGCATCCCGGCCGGCCGGCTGCTGGAGGGCGAGACCCAGAAGCTGCTGCGTATGGAGCAGGAGCTGGGCCGCCGGCTGATCGGCCAGGGCGAGGCCGTCCGCGCCGTCTCCGACGCCGTACGCCGCACCCGGGCCGGGATCGCCGACCCGGACCGGCCGACGGGCTCGTTCCTCTTCCTCGGCCCGACCGGCGTGGGCAAGACCGAGCTGGCCAAGGCGCTGGCGGACTTCCTCTTCGACGACGAGCGGGCGATGGTCCGCATCGACATGTCGGAGTACGGCGAGAAGCACTCGGTGGCCCGGCTGGTCGGCGCCCCGCCCGGATACGTGGGCTACGAGGAGGGCGGCCAGTTGACCGAGGCGGTGCGCCGGCGCCCGTACAGCGTGGTCCTGCTGGACGAGGTGGAGAAGGCCCACCCGGAGGTCTTCGACATCCTGCTCCAGGTCCTCGACGACGGCCGGCTCACCGACGGGCAGGGCCGCACGGTGGACTTCCGCAACACCATCCTGATTCTGACCTCGAACCTGGGAGGTCAGTTCCTGATGGACCCGGTGACCAGCGAGGAGCGCAAGAAGGAGCAGGTCCTGGAGGTCGTCCGCGCGTCCTTCAAGCCGGAGTTCCTCAACCGCCTGGACGACCTGGTCGTGTTCTCCGCGCTGACCGGGGAGGAGCTTGGCCGGATCGCCGAGCTGCAGATCGGCCGGCTGGCCGAGCGGCTGGCCCAGCGCCGGCTCACCCTGGAGGTCACGCCCGAGGCGCTGGCCTGGCTCGCCGACAAGGGCAACGACCCCGCGTACGGCGCCCGCCCGCTGCGCCGCCTGATCCAGACGGCGGTCGGCGACCGGCTGGCCAAGGAGATCCTGGCCGGCGAGGTCCGCGACGGCGACACCGTACGGGTGGACGTGGCCGGCGAGGACCTGCTGGTCGGCAAGGCCCTGTAACGCCGGGGCCGCCACGGCGGGGCCTCCACGGCGGGGGCCTCCACGCGGGGGTGACGCACCGGGTCCGCACGGAACGGTGCGTCACCCTGCGTCACCGTGCGCCGCTGCGGCCGTGATCTGTCCGCCTGCAGCGGATCGCCGGGTGCGGGGGTTGCCACCAGGTGGGCGCGATGGGGGAGGATGGCAGCATCCGCACGAAGGGAAAAACACGGTGAGCATCGACCCGGCCTCGATTCCGAACTTCGGGGGCAAGCCCGAACCGCAGGCCTCAGGACCGGCGGGCCCCGTCGTCCCCGACCAGGATCTGGTCAAGCAGCTGCTGGAGCAGATGGAGCTCAAGTACGTCGTCGACGACGAGGGTGACCTCGCGGCGCCGTGGGAGGAGTTCCGTACGTACTTCATGTTCCGCGGCGAGGCGGAGCAGCAGGTCTTCTCGGTGCGGACGTTCTACGACCGGCCGCACAAGATCGAGGAGAAGCAGCAGCTCCTGGAGTCCATCGACGACTGGAACCGCCGCACGCTCTGGCCGAAGGTCTACACCCACACCCACGACGACGGCTCCGTCCGCCTGATCGGTGAGGCGCAGATGCTGATCGGCACCGGCGTCTCCCTGGAGCACTTCGTGTCCTCCACGGTCAGCTGGGTCCGCGCCTCCATCGAGTTCGACAAGTGGCTCCTGGAGCAGCTCGGCCTGGAGCAGGAGCTGGACGGCGACAAGGGCGAGGACGAGGGCGACTCCGAGGAGTAGCCCCCGCCACACACCACACCACGACCCGTACGACGGAGCACACGGCGCACCATCCGCGCCGTGTGCTCCGTCGTGTCGCACCGGCACCTCTCCGGTGGCGGGTACGCCGCTCAGCGCGCGAGCCGGCCCAGCCGGGCCACGGCCTCCTCCAAGACGTCGACGCGCTTGCAGAAGGCCCAGCGGACGTGGGTGCGGCCCGCCTCCTTGTCGTCGTAGAAGACGGCGTTGGGGATGGCCACGACGCCGCAGCGCTCCGGCAGGGAGCGGCAGAAGGCGATGCCGTCGCTCTCGCCGAGCGGGGCGATGTCAGTGGTGACGAAGTAGGTCCCCGCCGGCAGGAAGACCTCGAAGCCGGCCGCCTCCAGGCCCGCCGCGAGCAGGTCGCGCCGGGCGCGCAGGCCCTCGCGGAAGGCCGCGAAGTAGCTGTCGGGCAGGGCGAGCGCCTCGGCGACGGCGTACTGGAACGGTCCCGAGGAGACGTACGTCAGGAACTGCTTGGCCGAGCGCACCGCCGAGACCAGCGCCGGCGGGGCGGTCACCCAGCCGACCTTCCAGCCGGTGAAGGAGAAGGTCTTGCCGGCGGAGGAGATGGTCACCGTCCGCTCCCGCATGCCCGGCAGGGAGGCGAGCGGGATGTGCGCGCCGGCGAAGACGAGGTGTTCGTAGACCTCGTCCGTGACCACCAGCAGGTCCCGTTCCACCGCCAGCTCCGCGACGGCGGCCAGCTCGGCCGCGCCGAGGACGGTGCCGGTCGGGTTGTGCGGTGTGTTCAGCAGCAGCAGCCGGGTGCGCGGGGTGACGGCGGCGCGCAACTCGTCGAGGTCGAGAGCGAAGGCCCCGTCGCGCGGGCGGAGCGTGACCGGTACGCGGGTGGCGCCGGCCATCGCGATGCAGGCGGCGTAGGAGTCGTAGAACGGCTCCAGTGCGATGACCTCGTCCCCCGGCTCCAGCAGGGCGAGGAGGGCGGCGGCGATGGCCTCCGTGGCGCCGGCCGTGACCAGGACCTCGGTGTCGGGGTCGTAGGAGAGGCCGTAGAAGCGCTCCTGGTGCGCGGCGACCGCCCGGCGCAGCTCCGGGACGCCCGGGCCCGGCGGGTACTGGTTGCCGCGGCCGTCGCGGATCGCGCGGGCGGCCGCCTCGGCGATCTCGGCGGGGCCGTCGGTGTCGGGGAAGCCCTGGCCCAGGTTGATGGAGCCGGTGGCCGTGGCCAGCGCCGACATCTCCGCGAAGATCGTCGTACCGAAGGCGGCGAGACGGCGGTTGAGGAAGGGGCGGCTGCCGCCCGCGGATGCGCTCATGGGCGCCATCCTGGGGGGAACCTCTGGACTTGCTCAAGTGTGCTTTGGGCCGCGACCGGCCAGGGCATCCCCCCTTCACGCGGGACGGGGGATCCCGCACCTCGGGGGACCGGGGCGTTCTGGGAAGGCGGTGAAGACGTGGCTGTGACCGTGATCGTGGCCGTCGTACTTCTGCTGGTCGGTTTCGTGGTGCTCGTCTCGCGCGCGGGTTCGAGCCGGTCGCACGGCTCGCGCCGCTCGTCCTCCTCTTCCTCCTCCGGGTGGGCGGGGGACGGCGGGTCGTCCTGCGGTTCCTCTTCCTCCTCGTGCGGCTCCTCGTCCTCGTCGTGCGGCGGCGGAGGAGGAGGCGGGGGCTGCGGGGGCGGCAGCTGACCAGGGGCGGCCGGCGTCGTACGCCGGCCCGGCCCGGCCCGGCCCGGGCGCCCGGCGGCCGCAAGTCCCGCCGGGCGCCCGCCCGTTGGCATGTGCCGTGAGCAGGCTCGTGACGTGCGCTGTTGAACACGTGAACTGTGTAGCCCCCGGGGGGATGTAAACCCTTGCAAGTTGGGTAAAAACGCTGTGAGCGCCGTGCCATTCATGATTCCCTCGGTTGAGTAGACCAGTCCTCGGACCTCCCTGGACTTCTCCCCCGGCTGCCGCTGGGGGCGCCCCCAGCGGACCCGAGCCGGTGACCCCCACGTCACGTACGCCGACGGGGCCCGGCCCCTCTCCCTCGCGCGTTTGCGGAGCCGACTCATGCTCACGACCCTCCAGACCACCTACACCGACACGCGTGCCGCCGACCTCGCCTGGGCCCTGGGCCGTGACCGGCTGCCCGCCCTGGCCGTCCTGCACCTCGAACTGGAGAGTGCCAAGGTGGAGTTGCGCCTGCTCGGGGCCTCCCACCAGGTGCTGCTGGACGAAGGGGAGGTGCACTGTTCGGAAACGGTCGCCTGCATGCCCGGCAGCAGCACCCCGCTGCCGCTGGGGGTGGCCAAGCGGGTGGGCGACTGGGAGTACGAGTTCGCCGCGCGGGTCGAGACCCTCTCGCGGGGGTCGTTCGCCGGCCGGGCGCAGGAACTGCTGGCGCTGGTCGCGGATCACCCGAACGGACTCGCCGGCACCTTTCCGGGCAGCCCGCACGCCTTCACCGCGATGCTGGCCCAGCGGCACGAGGGCCAGGTGCGGTGGCGCACCTGGCACGCGTACCCCCAGGAGAGTCAACTCGTCGCGACCCGCACCCGGGTCGGCGTACGGATGACGGCGGCGCTGTAGCCGGCGGCGCGACGAGCGTGCGCACGCAGGAGTGCGATCGTTTCTGCGGCGCCGCCGCCATTACTCCAACCTGGTGAAACGGTGCACCACTTGCACCCATGTGGGTGACTCGGTGCGAGCGGGCAGTGACGTACGGTTCGCTGCATGATCGACCGTTCCGCCCCCCGCGGCGTGCTCCCGGCTCCGCAGCCGCGGGGCGCGGCGACCGTCCCGGCCGCCCTGCCCGTACGGCCCCGGACCGGCCGACTGCTCGTCCTGGCCACCGTGTTCGTCTGCGCCGCGTGCGGGCTCGTGTACGAACTGGAGCTGCTCGCCCTCGCCTCGTACCTCATCGGGGACTCCGTCACCCAGTCCTCCGTCGTGCTGTCCGTGATGGTCTTCGCCATGGGGGTCGGTTCGCTGCTCGCCAAACGGCTGCGCGGCCGTCCGGCGGTCGGCTTCGCCCTCGTGGAGGCCGCTCTCGCCCTGCTGGGCGGGCTGTCGGCGACCGCGCTGTATGCCAGCTTCGCCTGGCTGGGCGAGTCGCGGCCGGCGCTGGTGGCCTTCTCCTTCGCCATCGGGGTGCTGATCGGGGCGGAGATCCCGCTGCTGATGACGCTGATCCAGCGGGTGCGCCGGCAGGACGCGGGCGGCGCCGTCGCCGACCTGTTCGCGGCGGACTACGTCGGGGCGCTGGTCGGGGGGCTGGCCTTTCCGTTCCTGCTGCTGCCGCTGCTCGGCCAGCTCACCGGGGCGATGCTGACCGGCGCGGTCAACGCGGCCGTCGGCGGGGCGCTCGTGCTGTGGCTGTTCCGGCGGGACCTGGGCCGGCGGGCCCGCTGGCTGCTGCCCGCCGCCAACCTCGCCGTGCTGGCGGTGCTCGCCTCGGCGACGCTGCTGGCCGACGACTTCGAGCGGGTCGCCCGGCGCGCGGTGTACGGCGGGGAGGTGCGGGTCGCCGTGCAGACCGGGATACAGGAGCTCGTCGTCACGGGCCCGCGGACCGGCTCGCCGCGCTCGCTCGACCTGTACCTCGACGGGCGGCTCAGGGTCAGCGGCTACGACGAGTACCGCTACCACGAGGCCCTGGTGCACCCCGCGATGTCCGGGCAGCACCAGCGGGTGATGGTGCTGGGCGGCGGGGACGGGCTGGCCGCCCGCGAGGTGCTGCGCCACCCCGACGTGGCCCGGGTGACCGTGGTCGAGCTCGACCCGGGGGTGGTGCGGCTGGCCCGTACCGACCCGATGCTGTCGGCGCTCAACGCGGGGGTGTTCGGCGACCCACGCGTCGAGGTGGTCGTCGCGGACGCCTTCGGCTGGCTGCGCGGCATGCCGCCCCGGCAGTTCGACGTGATCGTCTCGGACCTGCCGGACCCGGGGATCACCCCCAGCACGAAGCTGTACTCGCAGGAGTTCTACGGGCTCGCCGCGCGGTCGCTGCGGCCCGGCGGGCGGCTGGCGGTGCACGCCGGGCCGCTGCTCACGCGGCCGCACACGTTCTGGACGGTGGAGGCCACGCTGCGCGCGGCGGGGCTGCGGACGACCCCGTACAGCACGGGCGGCCGGCTGACCGGCTTCGCGGCGGGCCCGGACCGTACGCCCGCCGGCTCCGACGCACCGCCGCAGGACTGGGGCTTCGTGCTGGCCGCCGCCGAGAGGCGGCCTGACCTGCGCGTCGATCCCGACACGCCCACCCTGCGCTCGCTGTCCACGGGCACCCTGCGCGAGGCGGCGCGCGAGGCCGAGCGGCTGCGGGTGAACGGGCTGCCGCCGTCGACGCTGCCGCATCCGCGGTACACCGCGTTCTGACCGTGCCGCAGTGCCGCAGTGCTGCGGTGCCGCAGTGCTGCAGTGCCGCAGTGCCGCGTCCTGCGGATTCCGGGGCGAACGGTGGGTGCGGGACCGGGTGCGGGAGGGGCTCTCGTCGGTAGGCTCGGCTGCATGGAGCATCAGGTGTTCGTGCCGGTCCCCGTCGACAACCTCCGCGCCGTGCTGCGTGACCCCGCGCGACTGGCCCGATGCGTGCCCGGGCTCCAGCGCGACGCCGACGAGGGGGCCGGGCCGCTGGCCGGGCGGCTCCGGCTGCGGGTGGGCGGGCACACCGTGACCTACCGGGGGGCACTGGCCGTCGCCGAGCCGTCCCCCGACGTGTTCGAGGTGACCGGCGAGGGGGCGGAGGCCCGGGGCACGGGCACCGTGAAGCTGCTGCTGTCGGTCCGGCTGGCCGACGCGGACGGCGGGACCCGGCTGGAGTTCACCGGCACGGGCAGCGCCGACGGGCGCGCCGCCGCCTTCGACCCGGAGGCCACCGCCACCGTGGTGCGCCGCCTGCTGGACCGGGCGGCCGGCCACCTCGCCTCCGCGGCGGCCGCCGAGCCGGGCGGCGGGACCGCTGCGGGCGCCGCTGCCGGCGAGGTGGACGAGGAGGACCTGACCGGCCTCGGCGAGGACGCGCTGGACGAGGTCGACCTCGACGAGGACCTCGACGTGGAGGGCCTGCACAACGCCATCGTCGACAGGGACGACTTCGAGGGCGAGGACTTCGACGCCGACGGGATCGACACGGACGGGATCGGCGGCGAAGGGATCGACGGCGAGGGGATCGACGGCGAGGGGATCGACGGCGAGGGGATCGATGTCGACGCGTCCGACGTCGACGGGTCCGACGCCGACCGGCTCGTCGGTGAAGGTCGCGAGGGGGCCGAAGGGGCCGAGGGGACCGAGGGCGCTTCCGTCTTCGGGACGGAGGTGCCGCCGTCCTCGCTCGACCCCTTCATGGAGGGCGACTTCGGCGACTTCGGGGCCGGGCCCCGGCCGCCCGCCGAGGCGGCCCACGCCCGGCGCACCATGATCGGCCGCAGCGCCGAGGAGGTCGACCACGCGCCGCCGCGCGGCCGGTACGCCCCGGTGCCCGCGCCCGACATGTCGGCACCGGGGGTGAACCTGCGCTGGCTGGCCCCCGCCGCCGCGCTCGCCATCGCCTCCGCCGTCGTCGTCGGCCGCGTGCTGCGCCGCCGCCGCTGACGCACCGGACGGTCCGGGCGGCCGTAGGGTCGGACGCATGAGTACGCAACTGAGCGCCGGCGGCGCCGAACTGACCGTCGACCAGGACAACGGCTGCCGGATCAGCAGTCTGCGGATCGACGGGACCGAGCTGCTGCGCCAGGGTGCGCACTTCGGCGCCTTCCCGATGGTCCCCTGGTGCGGGCGGATGGCCGACGGCCGCTTCCAGGACGGCGGGGTCGTGCACCAGATGCCGCTCAACCACCCGCCGCACGCCCTGCACGGCTTCGCCCGTGACGCCCCGTGGAAGCGGGCCGTCGCGGGGCCGACGGAGGCCGCCTTCACCTACGACCTCACCGAGCCGTGGCCCTACCCGGGCCGGGTCACCCAGACCTTCGCGCTCACCGAGGACTCGGTGACCCTCGCCCTGGGGATCGAGACGTACGGCGACAGCTTCCCGGCGCAGGCCGGCTGGCACCCCTGGTTCCTGCGCAACCTCGGCCGCGGCGAGGACGCGGTGATCGGCTTCGAGCCCGCGTGGCAGGAGGAGCGGGGGGCCGACCACCTGCCCACCGGACGCCGGATCGACCCGCTGCCCGGCCCCTGGGACGACTGCTTCGGCATGCCGTACGGGGTGGACGTCACGCTGACCTGGCCCGGTGCCCTGGAGGTCAGGATCACCAGCCGGGCCCAGTGGGTCGTCGTCTACGACGAGCAGCCCGAGGCCGTGTGCGTGGAGCCGCAGACCGGTCCGCCGAACGGGCTGAACACCGCTCCGCGCCTGGTCACCCCCGTCGACCCGCTGGAGGTCACGACCACGTGGACCTGGCGACGGCTCTAAGCTCATGGCATGAGTGACGTACGTGGTGAGCTTCTGCAGCAGATCAAGGACAAGGCCGTCGTGCACGGCAAGGTGATCCTCTCCTCCGGCCGGGAGGCCGACTACTACATCGACCTCCGCCGGGTCACCCTGGACGGCGTGGCGGCTCCGCTGGTCGGCCAGGTCATGCTCGACCTCACCGCCGAGCTCGACTTCGACTGCGTCGGCGGCCTGACGCTGGGCGCCGACCCGGTGGCGACCGCCATGCTGCACGCCTCCGCCGCGCGCGGGCAGCGCCTGGACGCCTTCGTCGTGCGCAAGGCGCAGAAGGCCCACGGCATGCAGCGCCGGATCGAGGGCACCGACGTCAAGGGCCGTCGCTGCCTGGTGGTCGAGGACACCTCGACCACCGGTGGTTCGCCGCTGACGGCTGTCGAGGCGGTCCGGGAGGCCGGCGGCGAGGTCGTGGCCGTCGCCACGATCGTGGACCGCGGCGCCGCCGGCGCCATCGCGGAGGCCGGCCTGGACTACCTCACGGGCTACCAGCTGGCGGACCTCGACCTCGCCTGAGGTTCTGACCTGCGCTTTTCCGACCAGGCGGGGTGTTTCACGTGAAACACCCCGTCCCGGTCCGGAGTGACGGGTTCCACCGCACTGGTGGAGTGCCGCGCGAAGTCTGGAAAGATGGGCGCGACGACGATGTCGCACCCAGGTCAGGGCCAGCAATAAGCACACCACCCGCACATCACAAGGAGCGGACAGATGCCCATCGCAACCCCCGAGGTCTACAACGAGATGCTCGACCGGGCGAAGGCAGGCAAGTTCGCCTACCCGGCCATCAACGTGACCTCGTCCCAGACCCTGCACGCTGCGCTGCGCGGCTTCGCGGAGGCCGAGAGCGACGGCATCATCCAGATCTCCACCGGTGGTGCCGAGTTCCTGGGCGGCCAGTACAGCAAGGACATGGTCACGGGCGCGGTCGCCCTGGCCGAGTTCGCGCACATCGTCGCCGCCAAGTACGACATCACGGTCGCGCTGCACACCGACCACTGCCCGAAGGACAAGCTGGACGGCTATGTCCGTCCGCTGCTCGACATCTCCGCCGAGCGCGTCAAGGCCGGTCGCAACCCGCTCTTCCAGTCGCACATGTGGGACGGCTCCGCCGAGACCCTGGCCGACAACCTGGCCATCGGCCAGGAGCTCCTCGCCAAGGCCGCCGCCGCCAAGATCATCCTTGAGGTCGAGATCACCCCGACCGGCGGCGAGGAGGACGGCGTCAGCCACGAGATCAACGACGAGCTGTACACCACCGTCGAGGACGCGATCCGCACCGCCGAGGCCCTGGGCCTGGGCGAGAAGGGCCGCTACCTGCTGGCCGCCTCGTTCGGCAACGTGCACGGCGTCTACAAGCCGGGCAACGTCGTCCTGCGTCCGGAGCTGCTGAAGGACCTGCAGCAGGGCGTGGGCGAGAAGTACGGCAAGTCCAGCCCGTTCGACTTCGTCTTCCACGGCGGCTCCGGCTCCACCGAGCAGGAGATCGCCACCGCGCTGGAGAACGGCGTCGTGAAGATGAACCTTGACACCGACACCCAGTACGCCTTCACCCGCCCCGTGGCGGACCACATGCTGAAGAACTACGACGGCGTGCTGAAGGTCGACGGCGAGGTCGGCAAGAAGTCCACCTACGACCCGCGCACCTGGGGCAAGCTGGCCGAGGCGAGCATGGCCAAGCGCGTCACCGAGGCCTGCGCCAACCTGCGCTCCACCGGCACCAAGCTGAAGTAACACCCCGCGCAGCGCAGGAAGGCCCTGCCCGTGGTCCTCGGGACCGCGGGCAGGGCCTTCCGCTGTCCCAGGGGGAACGCGTGTCCCAGGGGGGACGCGCTCAGGCGGTCATGCCGAAGGGCATCGCCGCCACCCGGGCCGTGCCCACGGTCGCGGCGAACACCTCGTTGCCCTCCTGGGTGCCGGTGACCTGGATGGCGGTCTCCCCAGCCCGCTGGGCGTGGATCCAGAGCGGCGAGCCGAACTCCGCGTACCGCTCGTAGCTGCTGACCACCGAGACCGGCATCACCCCCGGAGCGGGGGTCAGCGCCACCGCGGCCTGGCGGGCGGCCTCCAGCAGCACCATGCCGGGCAGGTGGTCGCCGGGGTGGTCGAAGAGCACCGGGTGCCGGGTGTCGTAGCGCAGCTGCCAGGTGACGCCGGTCCCGCGCTGCGGGGCGGCGGCCAGCACCACGTCGAACGGCGACCAGCGGCCGACCTGCGCGGGCTGGAGCGGGGCCGGCGGCAGCGAGGGCACCGGGCTGCGGCCGTGCTGGTCGCCGCGCAGCCGCCGGTAGACCGCCGGGGAGGCCACGTTGTAACCGACCTTGGCCGTCGCGAGCACGCTCTCGCCCTGGCGCATCACCACGGCGTACTGCAGGGCCTGGAGCTGGCTGCCCCGGCGGCGGATGTCGGTGCAGGTGACGTCGAGGTCGACGTCGGCCGGGGCGTCGCCTATGGCGAGCTGGTCGGAGCAGGTCGTGTAGTCGAGGGCCCACAGCAGGAACTGGTGGCCCAGGGGCACGCCGAACGCCTGGTGGGCGACGTAGGAGCCGACCTGCCGGATGGTCTCGCACAGCAGCATCGGGTCGTAGTGGGTTCCCGCGATCGGAGCGAAGAAGCTGTGCCCGCGCGGGAGTTGCGCCGTCACGTGGAAGCGGTCCTCGGCGGGCCGGCACATCCCGGTCAGGAACACCTCCGCGACGGCGGCGCGGTGGACGAGCTCGCGGGGCACGGTGCTGGTGAGACCGACTTCGCCGTGCTCCGCGCTGACGCAGCCACGGTCGTCCGGGTGCAGGGTGGCGCCGAGGCCGTCCGCCGGTTCCAGGATCGTGATCATGAAGTCCCTCGAGTTCGTGGCTGAAAAGTCATGCGAGCCAGCCGGCACGAAGTACGTACTTCTGGGTCTGATTGACAAGCAGAGAATTACATGATGATCACGGTTTGTGGAGACCTCAAGTGACAGATTCCACAGCGCCGCGACTTGCGGAATCGAGCATTCCACCCTCATTTCTGCTGGCTGACGTGCAGAGGTGGGCATTCCGTCACGCTGTGTCCCCATTCCCTACCTCAGGAAGTCCCGAGCAGCCATTCCGGTATCTTTTCTTCGGCGAACGCCACGTACTGGGGGGTATTTTTCGGGCGGCCCGCGCCGTGCGCGTGGCTGTAAGTGATCGGCAGGCTCCCGTTGCCCGGGAGGCCGCCGACGGCGGGCGGGAACCGCCTGATCACCTCCTGGGGGCGCCGGGCCACACTTGACGACCCACCCGGACCACTCAAGGGGAGAACCATGGCAGAACAGCGACTGCTCGACGGCAAGGTCGCGCTGATCACCGGCGCCAGCAGCGGCATCGGCGCCGCCGCAGGACGGGTGTTCGCGCGCGAAGGCGCGCGGGTCGTCCTCGCGGCGCGCCGCGAGGACCGGCTGGCGGCACTGGCCGAGGAGCTGCGCGCCACGGGCGCGGAGGTCGAGTACGCCGTCACCGACGTGACCCGCGCCGAGGACACCGCGGCCGCCGTCGCGCTCGCGGTCGAGCGGTTCGGCCGGCTCGACTGCGCCTTCAACAACGCGGGGTGGGGCACCGGCCGGACCCCGCTGCACGAGATGGACGACGAGCTCTACGACCGGATCATGGACGTCAACCTCCGCGGCGTCTGGAACTGCCTGCGCGACGAGATCGGAGCCATGCTGAAGACCGGCGGCGGCACGATCGTCAACACCAGCAGCGTCGGCGGCATGCTCGCGACCCCGGTCGCCTCCCCGTACGTCGCCGCCAAGCACGCGGTGATCGGCCTGACCAAGGCCGCCGCGGCCGAGTACGCCGCCCAGGGCATACGCGTCAACGCGCTCGCCCCTGGGACCACGCGCACGGAGGTGGTCGAGGAGTGGTTCGCCGCCGTACCGGGCATGGAGGAGCAGCTGCACGCGGTCACGCCGCAGCCGCGCACGGCGGATCCCGAGGAGGTCGCCGAGGCGGCCGCCTGGCTCTGCAGCTCGCGGGCGTCTTTCGTCACAGGGGTGACGATGCCGGTGGACGGCGGCTTCACCATGGTGTGAAGCTGGGGGAAAGGTACGTACCCGGCGGCATGTATTTTGCCGACCGGTTGGGGGGCATGGAGAGGGACGCGAGACTGGTGAGGACTGAACGACCCCAGGCCAAGCAGGAGCGCGCCGTACGGACGCGCCAGGCGATCCTGGAGGCGGCGGCGATGGTCTTCGAGGACCGGGGTTACGACGCGGCGAAGCTGACCGACATCGTCAAGATCGCCAAGGTCACCAAGGGAGCGCTCTACTTCCACTTCGACTCGAAGGAAGACCTCGGGCAGGCGGTGATCGATGCGCAGCTCGGCATCGAGCCGTGGTACACCCCGCAGGAGTTCAAGTCGCAGGAGTTCGTCGACATCGGCATGATCTACTCCCACCGGCTCCAGCACGACGTCCTGCTGCGCGGCAGCGCGCGGCTGGCGCTGGACAACGTCGGCCGGAACCTCGACCGGGCCGGGCCCTACCAGAGCTGGATCGACCTGCACACGGAGCTGATGACGGAGGCCAAGGCGCGGGGCGAGCTGCTCTCGCACGTGGACCCGGCGCAGCCGTCGCGGCTCATCGTGGGGTCGTTCGCCGGTCTCAACCTGATGTCCCAGACGCTCGGGCTCAACCTCGACGAGGAGGTCTCGGCGCTCTACACGAGCGTGATGCCGAGTCTGGTCGTCGCGGCGGTCGCCATCCGCCTGGACACCGCGCCGGGACGCGGCGGCCGGGCGCTGCACGGGCCGCAGGGCCAGCACCTGTGCAAGTGCTCCCGCACCACGCAGCTGCCGGAGCGGGCAGAGGTGGCCTGAGCCGACCCGGAGGCCCCTGGCGCACCGCGGGCGTCCCCGAACCCCCCGCCCTCTTGCCGGGCGGGGGGTTCTGCCCTTCTCCGCTGCCTGGTTCCGCTGCCCGGTTCTGCTTCCCTGTTCCGCTTTGCCCCTCCCTGCCCCGGCTCCCGGCGCGCTGATGTGCAACGGGTTCGAAGTCACACGCCAATGGCATGTTCATCGGAAAAAACTTCCGGGTATCATTTTTAGGCAGGGGGCGGCTCAAACCCGCCCCTGGTCCGGCGTGCGCGGGGGAGGGTTTCTGTGGACATCGAGACGCTCGGGGGGCTCCGTGTCCTGGACGACGGCAAGGCCGTCGCCCCCGTGACGCCGCCGGCCCGTGAGGTCTCGTCCGCCCTGGGGGAGCGGGAGTTCGAGACCGTGGCCCGGCGCCCGCGAGCAGCGCCGAGGCCGATACGGGGCCGGCCTTCGACGGGGTCCGCGCCGGTCCCGGTCCGCGGTGGGGGCCGCGGACCGGGACCGGCCGGGTCCCGCGGAACCGCCCTGGACACCGGGGCCGCGTGAACGGCCCGAGCGGTGTGGCGTGTTGACCTACGTATTGACGCGGTCCGCCGGAAGCAGCAACATTCCGGCGGGTACGTTTCTCTCTTGATCCGAGGTGTACCCGACATGAGCAGTGGCGCGGCCATCCACGCCTCATCAGCAGCGAGCGACACGGGTTGGACCTGATCGGATGGCACGGAAGACACCGCTCGTCGCGGTCGTCCACGACGGACGGCAGGGCAGGGCCTCGCCGCAGGCGTTCGCGGCCCGCGACGGAGCCGCGGAGGCCGGCGCGCGCAGCGTGCTCGTCGGGGTGGAGAGCCTGGGTGAGCCGCAGTGGGCGCTGCTGCGCGCAGCCGGCGGCGTACTCCTGGGCGCCCGGCTCCCCGACGCGGCCGAGCACGGCGACTGGCTGGGCAAGCCGGCGGCCGGGTTCACCGACCCGTACGCCGACCCGTACGCGCGGCTGCGTGAACTGTGCTCCTTCGCCGAGCGGTTGGGCATGCACTGGATCGGCATGGACGTGCCGCCCTGGTGGCAGACGGACCACGCCACGGAGGCCTCGCTGGACTCGGTGCGCCTCCTCGGCGCCCGTGTCGCCCGGCTGACCCGCGCCCTGCTGGCGGAGAACGACCCCTCCGGCGTCGTGGCCGCGGCCGGGGCCTGTCCCGGACTCGCCGACGAGCCGCCGTGCCTCGCCCCGGCCGTCGCGGCCCGCGCCGTACCCGCGCTCTGGCGGCGCGGCTGAGGTGACGCACCGGCAGCGCCGCCCCGCGACC
>NZ_WTFF01000103.1 GCF_019400985.1 Streptomyces bambusae | reverse complement strand
GCGCGCAACGCCTCCGCTGCCGCGAGCGCCTCCGCCAAGGCCGCGACCTCGGCCGGCGTGGCGAAGGCCGACGCCGCCGAGGCCAAGCGCCAGGCCGAGATCGCCGGCGCCAACGCCACGATGGCCACCAACGCCGCCGGGACCGCGCAGACACTGGCGGACGCCTCCGCGGCGGCCGCGCGCACCGCCCGGGACGCCGCCAACAGCGCCGCCGGGCACGCGGACAAGGCCGCCGAGGCCGCGGAGTGGGCCGTCCAGTACGCCGGCCAGGCGGTGGAGTACGCGAGCAGGTCCACGGAGTTCGCCAACGAGGCCACCAACGCCGCGAACAACGCCACCGACGCGGTCGCCAGGGCCGTCGAGGTGGAGAAGGCGGCCCGCGAGGCGGAGTGGCAGCGTCTGGGCGAGGACACGCAGCGGGCGGTCGCGGAGATGCGCCTGCTCGCGCAGGTCGAAGCGGAGGAACGGGCCGAGTACGACCGGAAGCGGACCCAGGCCGAGCAGACCGCCGAGGCCACGAAGCAGCTCATCGCCCAGGCCGAATCGGCCCTCAGGGCGGGGAACACGGCGAGTGCCACCGAACTCGGCCGCAAGGCGGCCCTCGCCCTGCTGGAGTCCGCGGGCGGCTGGTCCCAGCAGGCCGCCCGGTACGCCCTGGCCGGGACCGAGTCCGAGATCCACACCTGGATCGACGTCGACCGGCAGATCGCCCAGCGACAGGACGACCGGGAGTCCGCCCTCTACCTCGCCCGGATCGCCGCCCCCGCCGTCGCCCGCGCCGCGGCCGCCGCCCTCGGCAGCGCCGACCCGGACGCGGCCGGCACGTTCCTCGCCGCGGGTGCCATCCAGGCCGCCGCCGCGGACAACCGCGTCACGGTCGCCCGCGTTCTCGACGAGAACCCCGGCCCCGCGGTGAGGCAGGCGGCCAACGCGGCGCTGGACGCCGGGACCGCGGAGGCGGTGTACGAGTTCCTCACCGCGGGCTTCCAGAAGGCACTGGAGGAGGACGACGCGGTGGCCGTCGCGACCCTCCTCAGGACCGGAGGACCCTACGCCAGGGCTCACGCCCAGGTCGCGATGGAGGCTCCCACGCGGATCCGCCGCAACTTCATCGCGTCGGTGCAGTACAAGAGCGCACAGCTCGACTTCGACTCGGCCACCCACATCGCCGCCGTGCAGGGCGCGATCGCCGCGGCCGCGAAGATCGCCCACAAGGCGCAGGAGGACGCCGCCCGCGCCCAGGAGGCCGCGGCCCACGCGCGCGACGCGGCCGCCGAGGCGCTCCAGTGGGCGGACAGGGCGACGGCGTCGGCCGAGCAGGCCGCCGGCTACGCCCAGCAGGCGAACAACCTGGCGGCCGGCGCCGAGCAGTCGGCCAAGGACGCGCAGGCCTCCGCCGACCGGGCCGCCACGGCGGCCGCCAACGCCCGTCTCGCGCAGCGGTCGGCTAACTACTCGGCCACCCGCGCCATCCAGTCGGCGCGGAGCGCGGTCTCCTCGGCCAACGCCGCGCAGAACTCCGCCACTTCCGCCCGGGCCTCGGCCCTGCAGGCCAACCGGGACAAGAACGCCGCCGCGGCCGCCGCCAGCCAGGCCTGGCAGATCGAGGGCGAGAAGCGGCGCGCCGAGGTCGCGGCAGCGGCCAAGCAGGCGGCCGAGGAGGCCGAGGCGGCCAAGGCGGCCGGTACCAACCAGTGCGACACGCCGGCCTCCGACACCGTCCCGAGCGACGAGCCCGCGATCGGGTCCATGAAGTGGTGGGCCGAGTACCTGCACCAGGCCGCCACGGTCGCCAAGATCGCGGGGGCCGGCCTCACCGGCGCCGGACTCGTCGCACTCCTCTTCCCGCCCACCGCTCCATTCAGTCCGTTCCTCACGGGCGTGGGTCTCGGGCTCGGTATCGGCGGCGCCATGCTCGACTCGGCCAGTGCGGTCCTCTACGGGCTCAGCTACGGCTGGACGAGCCGCCCGTTCACGAAGCAGTTGAAAAACGCGGCGCTGGGCATTGCCTCGGTCGCTGGGCCCGGGGTGATCGGCTACGCCGCGAAGGCGATCTCGGGGGGAACCTATGTCGCGGAATCCCATGTCCTCGACAAGGTCTCGGACGTGGCACACGACACCTTCTCGCCACTCGTCGACTTCATCAAAAACCCGACCCGCTTCCTTCGCCGGTGACGGACCTCCCCGGGGGCCGGCGGCACACTCGCCGCCGGCCCCTCCGGTCGGCGCCGTCTTTCAGCCCTCTGCGGGGTCGACGTCCGCGTACGCGTACACGCCCTCGTCCGCGTCCGCGTCCGCGTCGTGGAAGTCGGTCTCCGTGAGGCCGGCGTCCGCGCCTTCGATGTCCGGCCGGTCCGCGGGGTCCACGTAGCGCAGGACGCCCCACATCGTCTCGGGCGCGACCGCGTGCGGGGCCGGTTCGCGGCAGGCGGCCAGGTCCGCGAGCAGGGCCGGGCCGTCGGTGCCGGAGCCGATCAGTACGAGCTGGGTCCGGCGGGGCTCGCCCCGACCCCAGGGGAGCGGGGTGAAGCGCAGGAACCGGCCTACGGCGTGGACCTCGTACTTCTCGCCGTGGCCGGGTACGCCGAAGTGGACGTGGCCCTTGATCCGGTACAGGCCCGGCGGGCGGCCGTCGAGGAAGTCGATCAGGCGGCGCGGGTGGAGGGCCTGGTCGGAGGCGAACTCGGTGCTCTCGTAGTGGGCGTGGGCATGTCCGCGGTGGTCCTCGGCGTCCGCCCGGGCGCTCTCCGCCTCGGCGATCAGGTCCTCGAAGGACAGCTGGCCCCGGGTTTCGGCCCATTCCTTGCGGTCGAAGAGCAGGCCGGGGTCGATCCGCCCGTGGTCGGCGGCGACCACCGGGATGCCCGGGCAGAGGCCGGCCAGCACGGCCTCGATGCGGGCGCGTTCGGCGGGGTCCACCCGGTCGGTCTTGTTCAGGACGACCAGGTCGGCGACGGCGAGGTGGCGGTCGGTCTCGGGGTGCCGGGCGCGGGTGGCGTCGAACTCGGCGGCGTCGACGACCTCGACCATGCCCCCGTAGCGGACCGCGGGGTTCTCGTTGGCGACGAGCATCCGGATCATCTCCTGCGGCTCCGCCAGTCCGCTCGCCTCGATGACGATCACGTCGATGCCGTGCTCGGGCCGGGCGAGCCTGTCCAGGTAGGTGTCGAGCTCAGCGCCGTCCACCGCGCAGCACAGGCAGCCGCCGCCGAGGGAGACCATCGAGTCGCCGACCTGCCCGGCCACGGACATGGCGTCGATCTCGATCGAGCCGAAGTCGTTGACCACCACCCCGATGCGGGTGCCCCGGCTGCCGCGGAGCAGGTGGTTCAGGAGGGTGGTCTTGCCGGACCCCAGGAATCCGGCGAGGACGACGACGGGGATGGGCTGCTGCCTGCTGTTCACCCGGACGATCGTAGTCAGGCCGTCGGCGGGACGGGCTGCGGCGGGGTCGGGCCGGCGTACCGGGCGGCCGGGCGGATGATCTTCGAGTCGGTCGCCTGTTCCAGGACGTTGGCGCTCCAGCCGACCACGCGTGCGGCGCAGAAGGTCGGGGTGAACATCTCCCGCGGCACCCCGCACAGCTCCATGACCACGCCCGCGTAGAACTCGACGTTGGTGTGCAGCTCGCGGCCCGGCTTGAGCTCCGCGAGGATCGCCTCGACGCGGGACTCGACCTCGATCGCGAAGTCCACGAGCGGCCCGCCGAACTGCTTGGCGATGTCGCGCAGCATGCGCGAACGCGGGTCCTCGGTGCGGTACACGGGGTGCCCGAAGCCCATGATCCGCTCCCCCGCGTGCACGCGTTCCCTGATCCAGGGGTCGATGCGGTCGACCGTGCCGATGGCGTCGAGGGTGTCCAGCGCGCGGCTCGGCGCGCCCCCGTGCAGCGGGCCGGAGAGGGCGCCGACGGCCCCGGTGAGGCAGGCGGCGACGTCGGCGCCGGTGGAGGCGATGACGCGGGCGGTGAAGGTGGAGGCGTTGAAGCCGTGGTCGACGGTGGCGATCAGGTAGCGCTCGATCGCGCGTGCCGTGGCCGCGTCGGGCTCCTCGCCGGTGAGCATCCAGAGGTAGTTGGCGGCGTACGGCAGGTCGTCGCGCGGGTCCACGGGGTCCAGGCCCTGGCCGAGCCGGTGCAGCGCGGTGAGCAGGGTGGGTGCGGCGGCGCAGGCGGCCAGCGCGTCGGCGGCCCGGCGCCCGGGGTCGAGGTCGTACACCGGGCGGAACCCGGCGGAGGCGCCGAGCAGGGACAGCGCGGTGCGCAGCCCCGCGAGCGGTCCGGAGAGCGCCGACGCCCGGGCCAGCGCGGGCAGTGCGTCGCGGACGTCCGCGGGCAGCCGGCGCAGGGGCGCGAGTTCGGCGGCGAAGGCGGCGCGCTCGGCGGGGCCGGGCAGCGTGCCGCGGAACATCAGGTGCCACACGTCCTCGAAGGTGCGCTGCTCGGCGAGCTCGACGGCCGAGTACTGGCGGTAGTGGTAGAAGCCCTCGCGGCCCCGGACGTCGCCCAGCGCGGTCTCGGTGACCACGACCCCCGCCAGACCGCGGGGGACGTCGATGGTGGTGGAGGTGTTGGTGTCGGTGTTCATGCATCGACCATCCATGCTTGATTGAGTCGATGTCAATATTGATCGAATCAATATATGTAAGGTGTGATGCATGGAGGAACGGCTCAGCACGCGCGAGGCCGCCGAGCTGCTCGGCGTGAAGCCCGCGACGGTGTACGCGTACGTCAGCCGCGGCCTGCTCGGCAGCCGCCGGGACCCGTCCGGCCGGGGCAGCACGTTCGACGCCGCCGAGGTGGTGGCGCTGGCCCGGCGCAACCGCCGCGAGGCCGCCGCGGCCCCGGCCGGGGAGCTCTCCGTACGGACCGCGCTCACCCTGATCGAGCCCGACCGGTACTGGTACCGCGGGGTGGACGCCGTGGCGCTGGCCACGACCCGGCCCTACGAGGAGGTCGCCGAGTGGCTCTGGACGGGGCGACCGGCCCCGGGGGCGCACTTCACGGCGCCGCCCGAGCTGCTCACGGCGGCCCGGCGGGCGGTCGCCGCGCTGCCGGAGCACAGCGGCCCCCTCGACCGGCTGCGGGTGGCGGTGGCCGCCGCGGCGGCGGCCGATCCGCTGCGCTTCGACCTGTCCGAGCCGGCCGTCCTGGGCTCGGCGCGCAACCTGATCCCGACGATGGTCGAGGCCCTGCCGATGGCCGGGGCCCAGCCGCCTGTCGGGGCCCGGCCGACGGCCGCGGAGCCGGTCGGACCGCGGGAACCGCTGGCCCGGCACCTGTGGGTACGGCTGACCGCCCGGCCCGTCGACCCGGCGGCGGCCGGCATCCTCGACCTCGCGCTCGCGCTGCTCGTCGACCACGACCTGGCCGCCTCCACCCTCGCCGTGCGGGTGGCCGCGTCCGCGCACGCCCATCCGTACGCCGCCGTCTCCGCCGGCCTCGGCGCGCTCGAAGGCCCGCTGCACGGCGCGGCGGGGCGGCTGGCCCACCGGATGCTGGTCGAGGTGCTGGAACGGGGCGGGGCCGCTCCGGTCGTCGCCGACCACCTGCGGGCCGGCCGCCGGGTGCCCGGGCTCGGGCACCGGCTGTACGGCGGCGAGGACCCGCGCGCCGGCGCGCTGTTCGCGCGCCTGGCCGGGCTGGATGCCGCCGCGCCGGCGCTGGCGGCGGCCCGGGACGTGGTCGCCGTGACCGCCCGCCAGGGGCGGTCGCTGCACGCCAACGTGGACCTGGCGCTGGCCGTGCTGACCGTGTCCTGCGGGATGCCGGCCGAGGCCGGCGAGACGGTGTTCGCGGTGGCCCGCACGGCGGGCTGGATCGCCCACGCGCTGGAGGAGTACCAGGAGCGCCCGCTGCGCATGCGCCCCACCGGCCACTACACCGGCGCCCGGCCGCCGCAGCCCCTCCCGTAGCGGGCCGCTCGGGGGGGCGGGGCCCTGCCGGGGGTCCACAAAACCGGAGGGTGGACGTACGGTTTCTGGTCATGCGTACCGCACCGGACCCCCGACGCCGCCCCGGCAACGCCCGAGGCGCCGCCCGGGCCGGGCTCCCCGCCCAGGCCGGACCGGACACGCCCGGCGTGCCTGGCACGCCCGGTGCGCCCACTGCGCCCGGTGCGCCCGGCAGGCCCGGTGCACCCACTGCGCCCGGCAGGCCCGGTACGGCGGGCACGCCCGGCAGGCCGGGCCGCCTCCGGCGCCGGATTCCGCTGCCCCGGCGGGCCGTCTCGCAGATCCTGCTGACCCAGCTGGCGATCGCCGCCGGGGTGACGGCGCTGGCCACCGGGCTGTTCCTGGCCCCGCTCGGCGCCCAGCTGGACGACCAGGCGATGCGCCGCGCCCTCGCCATCGCGCAGAGCGCCGCCGCCGACCCGGACCTGGCCACGGCACTGCTGTCCACCCCGCCCGGCCCGGACAGCCCGGTCCAGGCCGCCGCCGAACGGGTCCGCCGCGCGACCGGCGCCGAGTACGTCGTCGTGCTCGGCCTCGACGGCATCCGCCGCTCCCACCCCTCCCCCGAGCGGATCGGCGCGCACGTCTCCACCGACCCCGGCGACGTGCTGGCCGGCCGCCAGGTGATGGAGATCGACGAGGGCACCCTCGGCCGGTCCGCCCGCGGCAAGGTCCCCCTGGTCGCCGCCGACGGCGAGATCGTCGGCGCGGTCTCGGTCGGCATCGCCTACGACAGCGTCCGCGACCGGCTGCTCGGCGCCATCCCGGGCATGCTGAAGTACGCGGGCGGCGCCCTGGCGGCGGGCGCGCTGGCCGCCTGGCTGATCTCGCGCCGCATCCACCGGCAGACCCGGGACCTGGCCTTCTCCGACATCTCCGGGCTGCTCGCCGAACGCGAGGCGATGCTCCACTCCATCCGCGAGGGCGTCGTCGCCCTCGACCGGCACGGCCGGATCCGGCTGGTCAACGACGAGGCGGCCCGGCTGCTCGGGCTCGAACCGGGCGCCGCGGACGTGACCGGGCGCGCGCTGGACGACGTACTCGGCAGCGGCCGCACCGCCGACGTGCTGGCCGGCCGGGTGCCCGGCCGCGACCTGCTGGCCGTCCAGGGCCCCCGGGTCCTGGTCGCGAACCGCATGCCGACCGAGGACGGCGGCGCCGTGGCGACCCTGCGCGACCGGACCGAACTGGAGCGGCTCGGCCGTGAGCTGGACTCCACCCGCGGCCTGATCGACGCCCTGCGGGCCCAGGACCACGAGCACGCCAACCGCCTGCACACCCTGCTCGGCCTGCTGGAGCTCGGCCTGTACGACGAGGCGGTGGAGTTCGTCACGGAGGTGGCCGGCGTGCACCGGACCACCGCCGAGGAGGTCACCGAGAAGGTCCGCGACCCGCTCCTGGCGGCCCTGCTCGTCGGCAAGGCGACGGTGGCCGCCGAACGCGGCGTGCGCCTCCGGCTCGCCCCGGCGACCTCCCTGCCCGACCGGCTGGTCGACCCCGGCGGACTGGTCACGGTCCTCGGCAACCTCGTGGACAACGCGCTCGACGCCGCCGCCGGCTCCGCGGAGCAGGTGGTCGAGGTGGAGCTGCGCGCCGAAGGACCGCACACGGTCGTCCTGCTGGTGCGCGACAGCGGCCCCGGCGTGCCCGCCGCCCGCCGTGAGGAGATCTTCACCGAGGGCTGGTCCACCAAGCAGCCCCGGGCCCACCGCGAGCGGGGACTCGGGCTCGCGCTGGTGCGGCGCCTCGTCGAGCGACAGGGCGGCAGCGCGGGGGTGGGCGAAGCGGCCGACGGCGGTGCGGAGTTCCGCGTCGTCCTTCCGGAGGCTTTGCGATGAGCGCCGCTCCCCCCACTTCCCCCGCCGCGCTGGCCGTCCTCGTCGTGGACGACGACGTGCGGGTCGCCCGGATCAACGCGGCGTACGTGGCGAAGGTTCCCGGCTTCGCCGTCGCGGCGCAGGCCCACTCGGCCGCGCAGGCACTGGAGTTCATCACCTCCCACCCCGTGGACCTGGTCCTCCTCGACCACTACCTGCCGGACGGCCACGGGCTGGACCTCGTACGGCGGCTGCGCCAGCTCGGCCACCACACCGACGTGATCATGGTGACGGCGGCCCGGGACCTGGCCACCGTCCAGACCGCGATGCGGCTGGGCGCCCTCCAGTACCTGGTCAAGCCGTTCACCTTCGCGGGACTGCGCGCCAAGCTGGAGGCGTACGCGGCCCTGCGCCGGACCCTGGCGACCGGCGGCGAGGCCGAACAGGCCGAGGTGGACCGGATCTTCGGCGCCCTGGCGAGCGCCGCGCACGCCAACGACCTGCCAAAGGGCCACTCCCCCACCACCGCCGAGGCGGTCCGCCGGGTCCTGCTCGACGCGCAAGGCCCCTTGTCCACCCAGGAGATCGCCGAGCGGGCCGGCATCAGCCGCCAGACCGCCCAGCGCTACCTCAAGCTCCTCGACCGCTCCGGCCGGGTCCGCCTCACCCTCCGCTACGGCGAGACCGGCCGCCCGGAACACCGCTACGCCTGGCTCCCGGCGGACCGGGCATAGGGCCCTAGGCCGCGCCGGCGCCGGTGAGGGAGCGCACCTCCGTCTCCGCGTGCTTGGCCTCGTCCGCCGCCTCGCGGGAGGTGACCGTGCCCAGCCAGCCCGCCAGGAAGCCCAGCGGGATCGAGACGATCCCGGGGTTCTGGAGCGGGAAGAGCTGGAGGTCGACGCCGGGGAAGAGCGATTCGGGGCTGCCGGAGACCACCGGCGAGAGCACCACCAGGAGCACGGCCGGGACCAGCCCGCCGTAGACCGACCAGACGGCGCCCCGGGTGGTGAAGTTCCGCCAGAACAGCGAGTACATCAGCACCGGCAGGTTGGCCGAGGCGGCCACGGCGAAGGCCAGCCCCACCAGGAAGGCCACGTTGAGGTCCTGGGCCAGCAGGCCCAGGGCGATGGCCGTCGCGCCGATGCCCACCGCCGCCACCTTGGCCACGGCGACCTCGCTGCGCGGCTTCGCCCCGCGGCGCCTGAGGGACGCGTAGAGGTCGTGGGCGACGGAGGCGGAGGAGGCCAGGGTGATCCCGGCGACCACGGCGAGGATCGTGGCGAAGGCGACGGCGGCGACCAGGGCGAAGAGCACCGCGCCGCCGGTGGAGTCGGCCCCGCCGCCGAGCAGCGTGGCGAGCAGCGGTACGGCGGTGTTCCCCGAGGCGTTGGAGGCCCGTACGGCGTCCGGGCCGACCAGCGCGGCCGCGCCGAAGCCGAGCACGATGGTCATCAGGTAGAAGCCGCCGATGAGGGCGATGGCCCACACCACCGAGCGGCGGGCCGCGCGGGCGGTGGGCACGGTGTAGAAGCGGGCCAGGATGTGCGGCAGGCCCGCGGTGCCGAGGACCAGCGCCAGGCCCAGGCTGAGGAAGTCCACGCGGGCCGTCCAGTCGCCGCCGTACTTCAGGCCCGGCGCCAGGAACCGGCTGCCGTGGCCGCTGCGTTCGGCGGCGCCGGCCAGCAACTGGTCGATGTCGCCGTGGAAGCGGAGCAGGACGAGCACGGTGAGGGCGACCGCCCCGCCCATCAGCAGCACGGCCTTGACGATCTGGATCCAGGTGGTGGCCCGCATGCCGCCGAAGGCCACGTAGACCACCATCAGGGCGCCCACCCCGACCACCGCCCAGGACCGCGCGGCGGCGTCGGCGGAGCCGATCAGCAGCCCGACCAGGCTGCCGGCCCCGACCATCTGGGCGACGAGGTAGAGCACCGAGACGGTCACGGAGGAGGCTCCCGCGGCGATGCGTACCGGTCGCTCGCTCATCCGGGCCGCCACCACGTCGGCGAAGGTGAAGCGGCCGCAGTTGCGGACCAGTTCGGCCACGAGGAGCAGGACGACGAGCCAGGCCACGAGGAATCCGACGGAGTAGAGCAGGCCGTCGTAGCCGAAGAGGGCGATCAGCCCGGAGATGCCGAGGAAGGACGCGGCGGACATGTAGTCGCCCGCGATGGCGAAACCGTTCTCCATGGGGGAGAACAGCCGCCCGCCGACGTAGAACTCCTCGGCGGAGCCGCGCCGGTTGCGGCTGACCCAGGTGGTGATGCCCAGGGTGACGGCGACGAAGGCGCTGAACAGGATCAGCGCGAGGGTCTGGTGCTCGGTGCTCAACGGCCCGCCCCCCGGTCACGCTCCTGGTCACCGACCTGGTCACGGGCCTGGTCGCGCTGCTGGTCATGGGCCTGCTCGAAGACGGTCCAGCGCAGGTCGAGGGCCGCGCGGTCCCGGCGCAGCCGGGCGTGCCGGGCGTAGGCCCAGGTCAGCAGGAAGGTGGTGAGGAACTGGGCGAGGCCGGCCAGCAGGGCGATGTTGACCGATCCGGCCACCGGACGGGCCATCAGGCCGGGTGTGGCGACGGCCGCGACGACGTAGGCGACGTACCAGAGGAGGAAGCCGAGCACGGCGGGGACGACGAAGCGGCGGTAGCGGCTGCGCACTTCCTGGAAGGCGGCGCTGCGCTGCACCTGCAGGTAGATGCCGGCCGTCGTGCCGGCGCCCGCTGTCCCCGCTGTCCCGTACGCCGGTAAATCAGCTGCGGTGCCGTCCGCGCGGGAGCCGTGCGGCGCGTGGGCGGGGAGGTCGGCGGCGGAGCCTCCGGCCGTGTCCTCCCCTTCGCCCCAGCCGGCGGCCAGGGCGTCGTACCAGGGGTCTTCCAGCCGGACCGGTCCGGCGTCGCGGCATTCGTGCTTGTCCACCGCACTCTCCTTGTCCGCGACCGCAGTGGCCGCGTGCCCCCAAGGATGGGCGCGAGGACGGTTTCCGGACTGGTGTACCGGTGTGCTTCACCCCATCAGGTGATGGGGTGAAGCACACCGTTCGGCCAGGGCTTCCCGCGGGACCGGGCGGGGCTCAGGCGTCGATGCGCGAGCGGTCCAGGGTGGCCGCCGAGCTCGTGATGAACTCCTTGCGGGGCGCCACCTCGTTGCCCATGAGCAGGTCGAAGACCTGCTCCGCCGCCTCCAGGTCGCCGATGTTGATCCGGCGCAGGGTGCGGTGGCGGGGGTCCATGGTGGTCTCCGCGAGCTGGTCGGCGTCCATCTCGCCGAGGCCCTTGTAGCGCTGAATCGAGTCCTTGTAGCGGATGTTCTTCCGCTGGAGCTCCAGCAGCGTCTGGCGCAGCTCGCTGTCCGAGTAGGTGTAGATGTACTTGTCCTGGCCCTTCTTGGGCTGGACCAGCTCGATCCGGTGCAGCGGCGGCACGGCCGCGAAGACCCGGCCAGCCTCGACCATCGGACGCATGTAGCGCTGGAAGAGGGTCAGCAGCAGGGTGCGGATGTGGGAGCCGTCGACGTCGGCGTCGGTCATCATGATGACCTTGCCGTAACGCGCCGCGTCGATGTCGAAGGTCCGGCCCGAGCCGGCTCCTATGACCTGGATGATCGCGCCGCACTCGGCGTTCTTGAGCATGTCCGAGACCGACGACTTCTGGACATTGAGGATCTTGCCGCGGATCGGCAGCAGGGCCTGGAACTCGGAGTTCCGGGCGAGCTTGGCGGTACCGAGGGCGGAGTCGCCCTCGACGATGAACAGCTCGCTGCGGTCCACGTCGTCGCTGCGGCAGTCGGCCAGCTTCGCCGGCAGCGAGGAGGACTCCAGCGCGGTCTTGCGGCGCTGGGCCTCCTTGTGCTGGCGGGCCGCGATCCGGGTCCGGGCGGCCGCGACGATCTTCTCCATGACGGCGCGGGCCTGCTGCTTATCGTCGCGCTTGGTGGAGGTCAGGAAGGCCTTGAGCTCCTTGGCCACCACATTGGCCACGATCCGGGTGGCCGCCGAGGTGCCGAGCACCTCCTTGGTCTGGCCCTCGAACTGCGGCTCGGCGAGCCGGACGGTCACGACGGCCGTCAGACCCTCCATCGCGTCGTCCTTGACCACGTCGTCCTCGGCGACGCGCAGCAGCTTCGCGGAGCGGAGCACCTCGTTCACCGTCTTGGTGACCGAGCGCTCGAAGCCGGACACGTGGGTGCCGCCCTTGGGGGTGGCGATGATGTTCACGAAGGACTTGAGCGTCGTGTCGTAGCCCGTGCCCCAGCGCAGGGCGATGTCCACGCCGAGCTCGCGGGTGACCTCGGTGGGGGTCATGTGGCCGCGCTCGTCGAGGACCGGGACGGTCTCCTTGAAGGTGCCGTGGCCGCTGAGCCGCAGCACGTCGCAGACGGCCTTGTCGGCGGCGAGATACTCGCAGAACTCGCTGATGCCGCCGTCGAAGCGGAAGACCTCCTCGGTCTTGCCGGCGCCGTCGATGCCGCGCTCGTCGCGGACGATGAGCGTCAGGCCTGGCACCAGGAAGGCGGTCTGCCGGGCCCGCTGGTAGAGGGTCTCCAGCGAGAGCCGGGCGTCCTTGAGGAAGATCTGCCGGTCCGCCCAGTAGCGCACGCGGGTGCCGGTGCGGCCCTTGGGGATCCGCTTGACCTTGCGCAGGCCGTTGGCCGGGTCGAAGGGGCTGTCCGGGCCCTGCTCGGTGAAGATCCCGGGGACGCCGCGGCGGAAGCTGATCGCGTGGGTCGAGCTGCCGCGGTCGACCTCGACGTCGAGGCGGGCCGAGAGGGCGTTCACCACGGAGGCGCCGACGCCGTGCAGACCGCCGGAGGCGGCGTACGAGCCGCCGCCGAACTTGCCGCCGGCGTGCAGCTTGGTCATGACGACCTCGACACCGGACAGGCCGGTCTTCGGCTCGACGTCGACGGGGATGCCGCGGCCGTTGTCACGGACCTCGACGGAGCCGTCCTCGTGGAGCACGACCTCGATGTGGTCGCAGAAGCCGCCCAGGGCCTCGTCGACCGAGTTGTCGATGATCTCCCAGAGGCAGTGCATCAGGCCACGGCTGTCGGTCGAGCCGATGTACATACCGGGACGCTTGCGGACGGCCTCGAGCCCTTCGAGGACGAGCAGGTGCCGCGCGGTGTAGTTGGAGCCGTCCCGGTCTCCGGTCAGCAGCGCGCTGGAAGGCACGGACGTGTCGGCGGTCACGCAGTTCGCTCCTCGCTGAATTTCTTTCCTTGCCCCGCATCGCGCGGGGGTGGCTCTGTTGCCGTCCCGAGGGTACCGAGGCCTGGTAGAGCCGATGCAACGCCACCCTCGCGCTTCTTCAGCGTAGTACAGAACCGCACGGATGTTCGATCGCCCGAAGGGGTGAAGCAAACATCACGTTCCCTTCCGCGCATGAACCATTTAGGGTTCGGGCACGTCCTCATGAACAACCCGGCACTCCCGCCGGGGAGGACCGACCCCCGATGCGACTACTCCAAGCACCGACAGACAACGCGAAACCGTAAAGCAAGGCAAGCGACGCAATACGGCTCCTTCGCCGCCAACCGGCAGCAGCCGGCCAGCTTCGGAAGGAAAAGTTTCGAGGAAAAGCCGCGAGCGGGAACGTTTTCGGCCTGGTTGGATGTTGACCCTGGTACGACAGCTCGTCGAGCTAGAGAAGAGGCGACGTGACTACTGTTCTGACACCCGCGACCCCGCTGACGGCCGCTGACCGATGCGACCGTTGCGGCGCCCAGGCATATCTGCGCGTCGTGCTGATGAGCGGTGGCGAACTGCTCTTCTGCGCCCACCACGGGCGCAAGTTCGAGCCGGAACTCAAGAAGATCGCCGCGGAAATACAGGATGAGACTGAGCGGCTCACCGCCGTTCCGGCCAGCTCCGACACCGAGGAACGCTGACACTCGCATCCCGACGAGCCAGGACCGGCCAGGCCGGTCGACGGGCGGCACCCCTGAGACCCAGGGTGCCGCCCGTCCTCGTTCCCGGGTGCTACCGACCGGCTACCGAACGACTACCGGGCGGCCGCGGCCGGGGAACCCGTCGCGGGCTCCTTGACGAAATCGATCAGCGGGGCGAGCCGGGTGTAGACGCCCGGACTGTCCGCGCGCCCGCAGCCGCGCCCCCACGACACCAGCCCGATCAGCCGGCCTCGGGCCACCAGCGGGCCGCCGCTGTCTCCCTGGCAGGCGTCCTTGCCGCCCTCCGACACCCCCGCGCACACCATGGAGTCGGCCCGGTACTGTCCGTCCGCGTCCCCGGGGTACGCCCGCCGGCAGTCGTCGTCGGGCAGCACCGACACCTGGGCGGCCCGGAGCCCGTACGCGTAGTCGCCGAAGCCGCTGGTGTCGCCCCAGCCGTAGACCGTCGCCGCCGTCCCCGGCTCGTACGCCGCATCGCCCGCCGCGGCGGCCGGCAGGACGTGGCCGGCCGGGAGGGCCTCGCGGAGCTCCAGCACGGCCAGGTCGCCCGCGTTGCTCGCGGGGTCGTAGCCGGGATTGACCCGGGCGCCGGCCACCTCGATCTCCCGGCCCTCGTCCGCCCGCAGCTCGGTCCGGCCGGTGATCACCCGGAAGTCGCGCACCGACTCGACCGGACCGCCCAGCACCTGGCGGCTCAGGCAGTGCGCCGCGGTCACCACCCGGGTCGGTGCGACGGCCACTCCGCCGCAGAACTGGCCCGCCCGCGTTCCCCCGAACCGGTCACGGCTGGACAGCGCAACCACCCACGGACTGTCCGCCACATTCACCGGCGCGCCGCCGATCACCACACCGTCGGGGGACGCCGTGGCGGCCGCTCGCGGGGCCTGGGCCAGCGGCGCCACGGCCGCTCCCGCCATCAGGGTCAGCACGCCCGCCAGGGCACGGGCAAAGGAATGACGCATAGGGCCTCCTGGCTCTGTGTGTGCATGACTCCACTCAGAGTGGGACGCCCCATGGCCGTGCGCACCCGCGCACGGCCACTGCGGCAGGACCCGAAGGGCCCGGACGACCGGCCGGGTCCTGGAGGGTGTCGGCCGGTCGAGGTGGTCGGGCTAGTCGAGGTAGTCGCGCAGCACCTGCGAGCGCGACGGGTGGCGCAGCTTCGACATGGTCTTCGACTCGATCTGGCGGATGCGCTCACGCGTGACGCCGTACACCTTGCCGATCTCGTCGAGCGTCTTCGGCTGGCCGTCGGTCAGCCCGAAGCGCATGGAGACCACGCCGGCCTCGCGCTCGCTGAGCGTGTCGAGCACCGAGTGCAGCTGCTCCTGCAGGAGCGTGAAGCTCACCGCGTCGGCCGGGACGACCGCCTCGGAGTCCTCGATGAGGTCGCCGAACTCGCTGTCGCCGTCCTCGCCGAGCGGGGTGTGCAGGGAGATCGGCTCGCGGCCGTACTTCTGGACCTCGATGACCTTCTCGGGGGTCATGTCGAGCTCCTTGGCCAGCTCCTCCGGGGTGGGCTCGCGGCCCAGGTCCTGGAGCATCTGGCGCTGCACGCGGGCGAGCTTGTTGATCACTTCGACCATGTGCACGGGGATGCGGATCGTGCGGGCCTGGTCGGCCATGGCGCGGGTGATCGCCTGGCGGATCCACCAGGTGGCGTACGTGGAGAACTTGTAGCCCTTGGTGTAGTCGAACTTCTCGACCGCGCGGATGAGGCCGAGGTTGCCCTCCTGGATCAGGTCCAGGAAGAGCATGCCGCGGCCGGTGTAGCGCTTGGCGAGGGAGACGACGAGGCGGAGGTTGGCCTCCAGCAGGTGGTTCTTCGCGCGCCGGCCGTCCTCGGCGATGATCTCCAGCTCGCGCTTGAGCTTGGGGGCGAGCTTGTCCGAGTTGGCCAGCTTGTCCTCGGCGAAGAGACCCGCCTCGATGCGCTTGGCGAGCTCGACCTCCTGCTCGGCGTTGAGCAGGGGCACCTTGCCGATCTGCTTGAGGTAGTCCTTGACCGGGTCGGCGGTGGCGCCGGCGACCGCGACCTGCTGCGCCGGGGCGTCGTCCTCGTCCTCGTCGGAGAGCACGAAGCCCTTGCTCTCGCCGGTTTCTTCCTCTTCCTCGGCCTTGGCCCCGGGAGCCTCCTCGAGCGGCTCTTCCTCGCCGGGCTCGACGACGTCCTTCTTGGCGGCCGTCTTCTTCGCCGCGGTCTTCTTGGCTGCCGTCTTCTTCGCGGGGGCGGCCTTCTTGGCGGCCGTCTTCTTCGCCGCCGCCTTCTTGGCGGGGGCCGGCTCGGACGCGGTCCCGTCCGCGAGTACGTCGGCGATCTCGGGCTCCACAGCCTGGACTGCCGGGGCCGCGGCGACGGCGGGCTCGGCGGCGGCAGGCTTGGCCGCGACGGTCTTGGTGGCCGTCCGCTTGGCGGGGGTCTTCGCTGCGACGCTCTTGCGGGGACGCTTGGGCGACTCCGCGGCACTGACCATCAGCGTCACACCCTCTTCCTCGAGGATCTGGTTGAGGCTGCGCAGAACATTCTTCCACTGGGTTGGCGGAATCTGGTCAGCCTCGAAGGCCCGACGCACGTCATCGCCGGCGATCTGCCCCTCGGCCTTGCCCCGCTCGATGAGCGCCATCACAGACTCGGACTCGGCGATCTCCGGCGGGAGCGTACGGGATGTGCTGGCCGACACGAACAACCTCTCGGAACGATGGGAACGGCTTCCGACCCCGGCATGGTGCTGGAACCGGAGCCGACGAGCACCGACTGGGGATGGGCCGGCGGCGCGGGCAGGGGCCGGGGAGCTGCACAGCACCCGCAAGGGCTGCTGTTCCCTCCGTCGGCCATCACCTCTTAGGTCATCGCGTGACCTCGCAGAGTGTTACGCCCCAATCTTCGTGGCCCGAGTCACACCCCGATCACCCCGAAATCCAGCCGTCCGACCGCTGCCGGTGCCCACCGGTGCCCACGGTGCCGGGTGCCCACCGGTGCCGGTGCCGCTCGCCCCGGCGGTGCGGCCGCCCTGCCGCGGGGCCGCTCGCACGCTGGTGTCGCCGGACCCCCGCGGGCCCGGCGACACGTGGTCCTCCCCCGTACACCGCCCCTCAGTGCTCGCGCGGGGCCGGGACCACGCGTTCGACCTCGGGGTGCACGGTCAGGAGCTGGCGCATGGAGTTCTCGGCGGCGACCGGGTCGCCGGCGGCGAGCGCCTCGACGATGCGCGCGTGGTGGGCGACACAGGTCTCGCTCGGGCGGTCACAGGCCGTGACCGGGCTGCCGGAGACCTGGAGGGCGGCGGTGACGATGCCGGAGAGGTGCTCCAGCATGCGGTTGCCGGCGACCTGGATCAGCAGGGCGTGGAACTCGTTGTCGGCCCGCGAGAAGGTGATCGCGTCGCCCTGGCCGAGGGCGTGGCCCATGATCTCGACCATGTCGGAGAGGCGCTGCTGGATGTCCTGGCGGCCGTGGCCGGCGGCGAGCCGGGCGGCGAGGGGCTCGATGGTCCAGCGGAGCTCGTTGAGCTCGCGGCGCTGGTCCTCGCGCTGGGGGCCGAAGGCCCGCCATTCGATGATGTCGGGGTCGAGCAGGTTCCAGTCGCTGACCGGACGGACCCGGGTGCCGACGTTCGGCCGGGCGCTGACGAGGCCCTTGGCCTCCAGGACCCGGAGCGATTCGCGGACGACCGTGCGGGAGACCTCGAAGCGCTGGCCGATCTCCTCGGGGACCAGCGGCCGGTCCGCGCCGAGATCGCCCGAGACGATCATCTGGCCGAGCTGCTGGACGAGTTGGCCGTGCAGTCCGCGGCCGCGGCTGCCCGCCGCGCGGCGGCCGGCCCGGCTCAACTCGACGTCGGCGCCGTCCCAGTGGGGCGCTGTGACGCGGTCGGAGCCGGGGGTCTCCGTGTACGGGTAGCGATCGAGTTCGCCCGCGCCGGCGAGGCCTGTGTCGGCATGGCGGGCGGCGGTCATCATGGTGTGCGCAAGGGTACTCACGAATCCTTTGTCGGCCGTGCTCCAGCGCCCCTTGAGGTCTTTGCTGAAAAGCACACGAAAGGGTGATCGGTACCACCTGCGCAATTGACGACTTATCGCTAAGAACCGGGCCTTTTAGGCGGAGTTGCGGTCCCGTTCACCCGGTCCGGACTCGTTCGGTCCCGTTGTGCCCGGCTTCGAAATCGGAACGATCACCAACGGACGCGGCTGCGCAGGCCGGTGAACCCGTAGGCGCACAACAGGACCATCAGCGACAACACCAGTGCCATCCCGACGGGTTGGGCCATCACCCGGATCGCCCCGTGGACCAGCCGGTCCGCCTCGGGCGGCCACTGCGCCCAGGACAGCCCGCGCAACCGGGCCGCGAGGCCGGACGCCGGGTACGCCGAGGGCCCGTCGAGGGCCTTGCGGACCAGCGGGACCACCAGGACGGGAACGGCCAGCACGGCGGTCAGGCCGACCGTGGCGGAGCGGAACGCCCCGGAGGCCAGCACCCCGGCCCAGGCGCAGCCGACCAGCAGCCCGGCCCAACTGGCGGCCGGCGCGACCCACTCGGCCGGGGACCGCAGCGGGACACCGTCGAACACCAGCCGCAGGGCCGCCGCGTCGGCGGTGACGGCGAGGACGCCCAGGAGCAGGGCGAGCGTCCCGCTCACGCCGAGCTTGGCGGCCAGCAGCCCCAGTCGGCGGGGCACGGTGCCGCGGTCGGCGGCGAGCGCGGGGTAGCGGTACTCCTCGCCGAACGCCAGCGCACCGAGCAGTCCCGCCCCCAGCGCGGCCGGCGGCAGCGGCAACAGCTCCGGCCAGGCCGCGAGCAGCCGGCCCTGCGGCGTCCGGCCGGCCCGGGCGAGCACCAGGGCGATGGCCACGGACACCGCGGCCACGACGACCGCGGTCAGCACCGGGGTGGCGGTACCGAAGACGCGGCGCAGCTCGTAGCGCAACGGACGCAGCGGCCCACCGACACGCCGCACCGCCGACAAGGGCCGATCGGCTCGATCGGTCCGGTCGGTTCGATCGGTCCGGTCGGTCCGATCCCCTCGGTCGGTCCGGTCGACTCGATCGGTCCGGGCGGCCCGGGTCCGCGCCCCGTCGCGGTCCGGGTCCGCCCCGTCCTGGGCCGGCGGCACGGGAGCGCCGGTGTCGCCGGTCTCGTCGGCGAGCTGGTGGACGAGCACCCCGTGGCGGAACGCCGCCTCTCCGACCTCGGCGCAGCGGCTGCCGTACACCGAGAGCCGGCTGCCGCTCTCCTCCACGATCTCCACGGGCCGCTGCCCGGCCCGCGCCTCGCGGCCCAGTACGTCGGCGAGCCGGGCCGCGTGGGGCGTGCGCACGGCCACCCGCGGCCGCAGCCGGGTCCGGGCGAAGTCCGCGGCGTCCTGGTCGGCGACGAGCCGGCCGCCGGCGATGCTGACGACCTGGTCGGCGCTGCGCGCCGCCTCCTTGGGGTCGTCGGTGGTGAAGAGCACCGCACCGCCGAGGGCGGCGTGGCTGCGCATCAGCCCGTAGACCCAGTTCCGCTCGCGGGGCGACAGCCCGGCGGCGGGCTCGTCCAGCACCAGGGTGCAGGGGTCGGCGAGCAGGGCCGCGGCGAGCCCGAGGCGGCGGTCCATGCCGAGCGAGAGCGAGCCGAGCCGCTGGTCCCGCAGGCCGGACAGGCCCACGACGTCGAGCACGGCGTCGGCCCGGGAGGCCGGCACCCCGGCCGCGGCGCACAGCATCCGCAGCTGGTTGCGCACCGTCCGGGAGGGGTTTCCGGGGAGGTCGCCGAGGAGTACGCCGACCTCACGGCACGGGTGCGGGATCCGGTGCAGCGGACGGCCGCGGAAGTAGGTGACGCCGCGCCCCGGGTCGAGTTCGAGCATGAGCCGCAGGGCGGTGGTCTTGCCCGAGCCCGCCTCGCCGAGCAGGGCGGTCACTCTCCCCGGGCGGGCCTCGAGGGTGAGGTCGTCCACAGCGGGCGGAAGGCCTCGACGGGATGCACTGGTGAGTCCGATGGCCTGGAGCATCGCTTCTCTCGCGTCTCTCGCAGGGTGTGAGACCGCTCTGCGGCAGTGTGAGTACCACCTGCAAGATAACGCGATATGTCCGATTTTCTAGGCAACCGGCCCGCAGAAATGTCGGGGCGTCAGACTTCCGGACGCAGCATCGGCGGGTTGAGCAGGGTGGCCCCGCCGGCCCGGAACAGCTGGGCGGGTCGGCCGCCCTGACGTGTCGTGGTCCCACCGGCGGGAACCAGGAACCCGGGGGTGCCGGTGACCTTGCGGTGGAAGTTGCGCGGGTCCAGGGCCACGCCCCACACCGCCTCGTACACCCGGCGCAGCTCGCCGACGGTGAACTCGGTCGGGCAGAAGGCCGTGGCGAGCGAGGAGTACTCGATCTTCGAGCGGGCCCGCTCGACGCCGTCCGCCAAGATCCGCGCGTGGTCGAAGGCGAGCGCCGCGGGGGCGTCGGCGGCGGGTGCGAGCAGCTCGTCGACGGGGGCCCAGCGCGCGCTGTTGGCGTCCCCGCCGGCGCGGGGCGCGGGCAGGTCGGGGGCGAGCACGAGGTGGGCCACGCTGACCACCCGCATCCGCGGGTCGCGCCCGGGGTCCCCGTAGGTGGCGAGCTGCTCCAGGTGGGCGCCGTTGACCGCGCCGGGGTGGCCGGGGTCGTGGGCGCACAGCCCGGTCTCCTCGGAGAGCTCCCTGGCCGCGGCCGCCGCCAGGTCCTCGTCCCCGCGGACGAAGCCTCCGGGCAGGGCCCACCGCCCCTGGAACGGCGGCTCACCCCGCTTGACCACCAGCGCGCACAGCGCGTGGCGCCGCACGGTGAGCACGACCAGGTCGACGGTGACAGCGAAGGGCGGGAAGGCCGACGGGTCGTAGGGCGACATGCCGCGATCATAGTCGTCTGCCTGACGATAAACAGCGCTTTGGTGATCCCGGTGGCCCGACGGACAAGGCGGGAGCAGGTCCGCAGCGCCCTGCGGACCCTGCCGTTCCGGTGCCCGCGCCCCTCTGAGGCGTCGTCAGCCGCCCAGTTGCAGCGCATCTGCGGCCTCCTCCACCATCCCGAGGCCCAGGCGGCTGACCCGCACGGTGAACGGTTCACCGGCCACCCGCAGGCCCGACAGGCGCACGGCGCCGAGCGGGGCGCCCGCCAGGGGGGCCACCGCGACGGTGCCGGCCGGGGCATCGGGGCGGACCCCCGCCAGCGTCACCAGGGCGTGGATGCCGGCGGCGGCGGACACCCCGGCCGGCCGGCAGGCCGCGGGGTGCGGCAAGGGGGCGCTGCCGGTGGTCCGCTGCTCCGCCGCGTACATCTCCGGGAGCCGGTGGCCGAAGCACTCGGCGGCGTCGAGCAGGCCGCGCAGCAGTGCCCCGGCCTCCTTCTCGAAGCCGGCGGCGGCCAGACCGGCCGCGGCGACGGCGCTCTCGTACGGCCGGACCGCGCCGGAGCGGTGGCCGAAGGGATTGTGCCCGGGCTCCCGGGCGGCCATGCTGCGCAGCCCCCAGCCGGAGTCCATGGCCGGGGTCCCCAGCAGCCGGGCCAGTTGCTCGGTGCGGATCCGGTCGAGCACCCCGGTGGCGAACCGGCCGCCGCCCAGCAGTCCCGCGTCCAGCAGGTGCGCGGCGGCCCCGGTCAGCCGGGGCAGCGGCCGCCCGTCGGGGTGGAGGGCAGCGGCCGGCCGGCCGCCGTCCGGTCCGTCGATCCAGAACGCCTCGCCGAAGCGCCCGCGCAGTGCGGCCGCCCACTCCTGCCACTCCTCGGCCCCGGGTCTGCCGTACGCCGCCAGCAGGTCGGCTCCGAGCAGCGCGGCCCGGTGGGCGTGGGCCTGGGTCTCGCAGCGCCGCGGCCCGGCTGCGGGATCGGCCAGGAAGCCGTCCGCCCCGAGATTGCCGCGCAGCCAGGCCAGGCAGCGCTCGGCCGCGGGCAGCAGCTCCCGGACCTCGGCGTCGGGCATCCCCCACCGCCGGGCCTCGGCGAGGACGGCGGGGAAGGCCAGGGTCGCTTCCGTGCCCGTGCAGCCGGGGGGCAGCTGCGGGCCGGCGCCGCGCAGCGGACCGGGGATCTTGCCGGCGTCGGCCCCGCGGCCGCCGGTCTGTGTCCGGGCCAGGGTGCGCCAGGGGGCCGCCGCCAGCCCCGTGCCGAGCGGGAGCGCCATCCTGGCGGCCCACAGGGACTCGGCCGGTGCCAGACCACACCGCCAGGGCACTCCGGCCGCCAGGAAGGCGTCGGAGGGCTCCTCGGGGTCCCTCAGGAGCAGTGCGCCCAGGTCGTCGAGGCTGGTACGGAACCAGGCCGCCACCCGCGGGTCGTCGCCTTCGGCGCGGGCGGCGGCCAGCGGGTTGGCCACCTGGCCGGCTGGCGCCCGGGCCGTACGGTCCTGGGTGGTGCGCAGCTCGATGGTGCGCGACTCCCCCGGCGCCAGATCGAGCTGCCAGCGCAGCAGCCCGGCCGAGGCGAGGGCGTCGTCCGGGGCCGGCTCGGCGGTGGTGACGGCCTGGGCCTGTCCGGTGCTCCAGCGCAGGCCGCCCGCGCACACCCCGGCAGGCACCTCGGGCCCGGCCCGGCCCGCCGCCACGGCGGCGAGCTCGGCGAGGTCGGTGCCCCGGGAGATCTCCACGGGCAGCCGCACCCGGCGGGAGAGGTAGCTGCGCAGGGTGATCCGCTCGGTCCCGTCGGCATGGCGGACCCGCTCGACGGCGATGTCGGGATCGGGTCCGGCCTCCGAGCCGGTGCGCACGGTCGCGGTGAAGGCGGCCCGGTCGGCGCCGAGGCTGCGGACCTGCACGGCGACGGGATCGTGGCCGCCGATCCGCAGCAGGCAGCGGGCCAGCAGGCGGCGCCCGGAGTGGTAGATCCCGTCGAGTCCGCGTCCGGTCAGCTGGCCGTGCTCCGGCGAGATCACCAGGCCGGGGGCGGCGACGCAGATGACCGCTCCGTGCACGGGCGGCAGCTCCGGCCGGGCCGCCGCCACGGCTCCGGGCGGCCGGGCGGGCGGGACACCGGGCAGGTGCCCGTGCGGCGGATGGCTGTGCGGTGGGTGGCTGTGTGACGGATGGTCGTGGGGCGGATGGTCGTGGGGCGGATGGCTGGGCGGCGGGGCGGCAGGTCCGGAGGCCGGCGCACCGCGCGGGGGGGCGGGAGGTACGGGGTGGGCCATGCGTCGCCTTGTCTGGGCTCCGGTCGGAGCGGCTGGGCGGCGCGGGCAGACCCCCGCCACCCGAGAGCTGAACGCGGCCGCCCCCGCCCGGGTCACGGCCCGGACCACCCGGCGGGCCCGCCACCACCGTCGCGCCCCGGCCCGCACCGGCTGTACCGCCGGAGCCGGGCACGCCACGGGAGCCGAGCGCGACACAGCTGCCGGCCCAGCCGCAGGAGCCCGCCGGGGAAGG
>NZ_WTFF01000102.1 GCF_019400985.1 Streptomyces bambusae | reverse complement strand
GCGGGCGGACGGGGAGAGGGTGGAAAGGGGACGGCCCCGCGCCGGCCCCGGGGCGGGAGGGGCCCGAGGCGCCGCCGGCCGGGCCGTACGGACCCGGGCCCGCGGAGCCGCCGGCCGGGCCGCGGGGGTCGGAGGCGGAGTCCGCCGGGCTGTAGGAGTCCGGGACGGGGAGGGGGCCGGAGCCCCCCGGGTGGGTGGGGCCGTAGGACGCGTCCGGGCCCCCGTAGGTCCCGGCCTGGCCCCCGTACGGCGCACCTGACGGAGCACCCGAGGGCACACCCGAGGGCGCACCGGCAGGCGTCGCGTACGGCGGCACCGCATACGGCGAGCCGCCCGGACCCCCGCCCGCCCCGCCCGCCCCGCCCGCCCCGTCCGCGTCGTCCGCGTCCAGGTCCAGCAGCCGGACCGCCGCCCGGGAGGCCTCCTCGACCAGCGGGGCCGGCAGCCAGCCCGGGGCGCCCAGTGCGTCGGCGAGCTCGGCGGCGACGGCCTGCGGGGTCGGCCGGTCCGCCGGGGACTTCGCCAGGCAGGCCGCGACCAGCGGGGCCAGGGCGGCCGGGACCTCGTCCAGCTCCGGCTCCTCGTGGACCACCTTGTAGAGCAGGGTCGCCGAGTTGTCCCCGGTGAAGGGCGGCCGGCCGGTCGCCGCGAAGGCCAGCACCGCGCCCAGCGAGAACACGTCCGCCGCCGCGGTGACGCCCTTGCCCAGGATCTGCTCGGGGGACATGTAGCCGGGCGAGCCGACCGAGACGCCGGTCGAGGTCAGCGACGCCGTCCCGTCCGTGGCCCGGGCGATGCCGAAGTCGATCAGCCGCGGGCTGTCCAGGGGCAGCATCACGTTCGAGGGCTTGACGTCCCGGTGCACCAGCCCGAGCCCGTGCACGGCCACCAGGGCCCGCGCCAGGCCCGCGCCTACCGCCCGTACCGTCTGCTCCGGCAGCGGCCCGTACGCGGCCACCGCGCGGTCCAGCGAGGGCCCGGCGACGTACCCGGTGGCCACCCACGGCACGGGCGCGTCCGGGTCGGCGTCCAGCACCGGCGCGGTCCACTCGCCGCCCACCCGCCGGGCGGCCTCGACCTCCCGCCGGAACCGCGCGCGGAACTCCGTGTCCGTCGCGAAGTGCGGGTGCACGACCTTGACGGCTACGGTCCGGCCGCCGGCGCTGCGCCCGAGGTAGACCCGTCCCATCCCGCCGGCGCCGAGCCGGCCCAACAGCCGGTACGCGCCGATCGTCCGCGGCTCCCCGGCCTCCAGCGGCTGCATGGCTCCCCCTTGCGTCCTTACGTCGTCACGTCGTCACGTCGTCACGTCGCGTTCACGTCGCATCACCCGATCAGGCCCGGCCGCGCCGCCGGCCCGCATTGCACCCTAAGACTTGATCCGCTATTCACCAGAGGGTGAGCTGTGGACTGCACGCGGTGCGGGAGCCGGGCGTTCCGGCGTGGTCGCGCACGGGGCGCGGCTCATCCGGGGTTGCTCGGTTCCGCTGTCCGGCGGTTCGGGGAGCAGAGGCACCACGTTGCCGTGGTACTGCCACATGTCCCGCACCCCGAGGGGTGTTCGGGCTCGGTGTGGTTGACTCCCGCAGCGCTTCTTCCAGCGCTTGGGCATAGGTGATCTGTGCGTGCCGGGACAACGCCGTGTCCAGGTACGCGGTCTTCGGGTCGTCCACGTCGGTGAAGCGGACGAAGGCTGCGAGGGCGGCGGATACGAGGTCGCGTCTGCCGACGAGGCCGCACGCGATGCACTTGTGCTCACGGTCCCGCAGCGTCTTCTTCACGCGCTCCCCGCACAGGCAGTGCTGCGACAGGGCCGTTGACCAGGTGGAGGCCCGTACGAGCCTGCCGCCTGCGGATTCGCACTCCACTGTGAGGGCGGAGATCAGCATGCCGGGTGTGGTCTGCGACAGGCGCTTGCCCCACAGCCGGTACCACGCACGGATGTCGCAGTCCTCGACCACGAGGACGGGGCCGTGGGCGGCGATGATCTCCCGCGCCACCAAGCGGGCGCGGTGACGTCGGTGCTCGGCCATCGACGCGCCGGCTTCGGCCTGGCGGGCGCGCTGGTCGCGGTAGTTGACGGAGAGCCGGTCACGCCGGTGCGCCTGCTTCGGCACCCCGTCGGACCGGGCGGCTCGGGCACCGCCCGGCACGGTCACGCCCTTGGGCTCCAGGCCCTTGGCGGTGCGCCGGTCGGCGCGTGCGGTCTGTTTCTTCGACAGCCCGTACTGCGCGGTGTTCGTCGCCCTGCGGGAGCGCTCCAGCGCCCTGGCCCGGCCCCGCCGCTTCTTCGCCTGCTTCTCGATCAGCACCTTCTCGGCGTCGGTCAGCGTGATCTCGGTGGAGACCGGCGTTCCCCCGTCGAGCTGCGCGGGGAAGGAGACGACCGACAGGTTGGAGACGTTGCCGTCCACGCCGCCGATCCGGTCGAGCCAAGCGGCACGGTCGCGCATCTCCCGCACGGCCGGGGAGGAGTATCCGGGACCGAGCACCATCAGGTGCGCCTCGTACACCCAGCCGCCCGGCGCGGACGCCTTCCGGCGGCGCACGAGGTCCACCTTGTGCCAGGCCAGCGGGTTCGACAGGAAGTGCCGTACGCGCTCCCACTGCCCGGCCCCCTGGGGGATACGGACGGGGAGAACGAGGTCACCACGCTTGCTGTCCGGCCCTCCGGCGAAGACCACGGCGAGGGGGCCGGTGTGGTCCCACCAGTTCGCCCGGCGCGTGCCCTTGTCGGTGGACACCTTGCCGTCCGGCTTGGCCGGTGTCGGCATGCGGTGCGGCTGCATCAGATCGTGCCGGCCGCCCTCGGTGTAGCCCATCAGGTGACCGTGGAGGGTGCCGGCGAGGCGGAAGGTCTCCCACTTGTTGGCGGTGGTGTGGGAGCGGGCACGGCCCGGGATGCGGGTGAAGTCGTGCCAGCGTCCGGCCTTCGGGCGGCCGAAGTGGTGACCGGTGGCGTCGGGGAACAGGTGGCGCTGCACGCCGTTCCACACCTCGTCGGCCATGTGCATGGCCAGGGCCTTGGAGGCGTGGTGCTTGAGGTGCCCGGAGTCTTCGAGGTGCTTGTACGCGCACCGCTCCAGGGCCTCACGGGACAGGCCGAGGCGCTGCCGTACGGCCTTCGCGCCCTGCGCGTTCCGCTCGTGGAAGGCCGTCCGGTAGGCGTCGACCTTGGCGCGGGCGTCGCGCTGGACGGCGCGCTTGAGCGACCACATCGCCCCGAACAGGCGCTCCAGCCGGTGGAGGTCGGCGGGGTCGGTGACGGCGAGCGGCAGCACCATCACGGACACCATCCCGTCATCGGGCTTGGTCCACTTCGGGGCCTTGTTCTTGCCCCGAAACTTCCGCGTCCGGGCAGGCCGCATTGCTCGTCACCTCCCGTCACAGAATTCGCTGACCTGCGACACAGTACGTCACCAAGCTGCGGCCCCGCTCGCTGCTGTGGCACCCCGCTGCGCGCTTCAGCAGGATGCATGGCACGGTGATCCCCATGAGACCCAAGACCGCTCCGGCGGCCATGGCTGCTGTGCTGCTGACGGCCCTGATATCCACCCTGCTCACCGCCTGCTCCGGCAAGGGCGACAAGGTGAGCTTCGACAACCCCGCGGCCACGTCGGGCAAGAGCCCCTCGCCGCGGGCCCTGACCGAGAACGAGCGCCGCGCGCAGGCGATGACCCAGCTGCCCACCGGGCCGGCCGCGGAGTTCACCAAGGAGAGCGACGTCGAGGGCGGGACGACGATCAGCGTCACGACTCTCGCCGGCAAGAAGTCCGGCTTCACCGGCCAGGTGTGGGTGTGGGTGCCCAAGCAGTACTTCGAGCCGCGCTACTCGCAGTCCGGCTTCCCCGTGATGATCACGCTGCCCGGCGGCAAGGGCTTCCCGAAGAACTACTGGATCGGCACCGGACTCGGCCTGCAGACCGGCATCCACAAGTGGTCCCAGGAGGGGCAGAGTCTGCCGTTCATCGTCGTGATGCCGGTCCTGAACCCGGGCAAGGAGTACTACCAGGACGGGAGCGACATCCCCGGGCAGGCCAAGATGGGCACCTGGCTGACGGAGGACGTCCCGGACCTGGTGAAGGCGAATTTCCGCACCTTCAAGTCCCGTGACGGGTGGGGGTGGATGGGGTCCTCGTCGGGTGGTTTCGCGGCCCTGAAGTTCGTCCTGCAGAAGCCCGACCAATTCAAGGCCGTGATCGCCTCCGGCCCGGACACCCGTCCCGACTCGCCCCTGTGGAAGGGGTACGAGGAGGAGAAGCAGGCGAACAATCCGGAGCGGCTCGCCAAGGACCTGATCGCCAAGGGCGGACCGGACGTCTTCGTCGCCTTCCAGATCGGCACGGCCGAAAGCGGAATGCCGAATCTGCAGAATTTCATCAAGAATTACGGCAAGGGTCCGATCAAGACCCACCTGCAGGTCATCCAGAACGGCGAGCACGACGCCAAGAGCTACATGCGGGGCATGGGCGACGGCACGATGAAGTGGTTCAGCGACCAGCTCCAGGGGCCCATCGCGACCCCGTAGGCGGCCTGCTCACCGGCCGGTCAGGGGGCCCGTCGGGGGGCCCGTCCGCCGGGCCGTCAGCGGGCCGGTCCGCCGGGCCGTCAGCGGGTCAGGAGCTCCACCGCCACGTCCGCCGGGAAGCCGGTCGTCGGACCGGTCCGGCGGGCGAACTCCCGTACGCCGGCCAGCTGGTCGGGGCCGAAGCGGAAGTCGAGCGTGGTGAAGTAGCGCTCCAGCAGCTCGGCGTCGAAGGCCTCCCAGCGGGCCGCCTGCTCGGCCACCTTGGTGACCTCCTGCACGGACAGGTCGCGGGAGGCGAGGAAGGCCTCGTGGACCTCGCGGACGACGCCCGGCTCGCGCTCCAGGTAGTCCTTGCGGGTGGCCCAGACGGCGAAGACGAACGGCAGCCCGGTCCACTCCTTCCACATCAGCCCCAGGTCGTGCACGGTGAGGCCGAGCCGCGGGGCGTCGTGCAGGGACGCCCGCAGCGCCGCGTCGCCGATCAGGACGGCCGCCTCCGCCTCCTGCATCATCAGCCCCAGGTCGGGCGGGCAGCTGAAGTAGTCGGGCCGTACGCCGTACCGCTCGGCCAGCATCAGCTGGGCCAGCCGGACCGACGTACGGGAGGTGGAGCCCAGGGCCACGCGGGCGCCGTCGAGCTGTTCCAGGGGGACCTGGGAGACGATCACGCAGGACATGACCGGCCCGTCGCAGCCCACGGCCAGGTCGGGGAAGGCGACGAGGTCGTCGGCGTTGCGCAGGAACTCCACCAGGGTGATCGGGGCGATGTCGAGATCACCGCGGACCAGGCTCTCGCTCAGCTTCTCGGGGCTGTCCTTGGTCAGCTCCAGGTCCAGCAGGGTGCCGGTGCGGGCGAGGCCCCAGTAGAGCGGCAGGCAGTTCAGGAACTGAATGTGGCCGACGCGGGGCCGGCTGCGATAGGCGTCCACATCGCGAGACTAGACCCCGGCCGGCGTCAGCATCCGAGCGGGTCTCAAACGTCCGGGTGACGTGATCTTTCCCTCTGGTCTCCCCCGAGGTGTGCGTGCTAGGCTCGACGCAAGTTGCAGTTTGGTTTCCCTTGCAGTACGGAGCCTGCGGAGCATGTAACCGCGGGCTTTTGTAGTTTTCAGACTTCTTAGCAGGTTCTGGAGCAGGGCGACCCTTTGGCCCATAGGAGGGCTCATGGCTACCGGAACCGTGAAGTGGTTCAACGCTGAAAAGGGCTTCGGCTTCATCGCCCAGGACGGCGGCGGCCCGGATGTCTTCGTCCACTACTCCGCGATCAACGCGACTGGTTTCCGCTCCCTCGAGGAGAACCAGCAGGTTAACTTCGACGTCACGCAGGGCCCGAAGGGCCCGCAGGCGGAGAACGTCACCCCGGCCTAATCGCCCGGGCCGACCGGATCGCGGTCGGAATCGCAGTACCCAAGGGGCCCTGCCGGCCTCCGCGCGAGCGGAGGGCGGGCGGGGCCCCTGCCCTTTGTGCCCGCAGGGGCGGCGCAGGCCCGTCCGGGGGCGAGCTCCGGGGCCCGTGCAGGCCCCAGGGCCCGTGCAGGCCCCGGCCCGTGCAGGCCCCAGGGCCCGTGCCGGCCCGGGAGCCCTGCGCGGCCCGGGGCTGCGGGCAGGGAAACGGCCGCGGGGGTGCGCACTCGGTGCGCACCCCCGCGGCCGTTCGTTTCCGCTGGTCAGATCCCCTGTCAGGCCTTACGCGCGGTCGGCGTCGCCGTGGGCTGCGCGGGGGCCTTCGGGGTCCCCGTCGGCGCCGGGGCCGGGGTCGGCGCCGGGGCCTTGGTCACCGTCAGGTCCAGCACCTTCGCGACCCCCTCGGCGGTCCTCAGCCGCAGGTGGTACGTGCCCGGGGCGGTGGTCGCCGGGGTGAACAGCTCCGGCAGGACGATCTTGCCGGCCGCGTCGGTCGGGGCCAGCACCAGGCTGCGCACCTCCTTGCCGTCCTTGTCCTTGAAGTACGGACCGGTCCCGGCCACGACCCACTCCTCGCCCTTGGCGTCCTTGACCACGATCTCGGCGGTGAGCACCGTACCGGCGACCGGCTTGCCCTTGGCCGTGGTCAGCAGCTCCACGCCCGTGAAGCTGGAGCCCGCGGGGGTCTCCAGCACCTTCTCACTCGTACGGGTGATCGCGTCGGCGACCGGTACCGGCTTGGGGGCCACCGTTCCGGTGAACTTCACCTCGAAGGCGCGGGCGCCGTAGAGCGCGGCCCGCAGGGTGAAGGAGCCGCCCTTCTCGTTCGGACCGGCCTTGAGCAGCGGCGCGGTCGCCACGCCCTGGGCGTCGGTCCTGGCGACGAAGTGGTCCTTGCCGTCGCCGGAGAAGACCGTGCCGCCGGTGGTGTCGCCCTCGACCGCGAAGACCACGGTCTGGTTGGCGGCCGGCTTGCCGTCGCTGAGCACCGCCTTCACGGTCGGCACCGCCGTGAACAGCTCGCCGGCCTCGCCCTTCAGCTCGGTCGCGCCGACCGCCTGGAGCCCGTCGACCGTGGGCGCCGGCGGGGTCGGCTTGGACGGCTCGGGGGTGGGCGTCGGCTTCGGCGTGGGAGTGGGGGTGGGCGTCGGCGTGGGCCTGGTCGCCGGCGGGGTGTACGGCGACGGCGTGGTCGCCGGCGGGGTGGGCAGGGTGCCCGGCGGCTGGGTCGGGTAGTTCCCGGCGGGCGGGTTCGGCACCCCGGCGACGCCGCTGGCCTGGTACTGCCGCATCCAGCCGAGGACGCTGTTCACGTAGGCGCGGGAGTTGTTGTAGCTGAGGATCGCGCGGTCGAGCTGGGCGGCGTCCGAGAGGTTCCGGTCGCCCGCGCACAGGTACAGGCCGGCGCCGAGGGCCGCGTCGTAGATGTTGTTGGGGTTGCGGGTGCCGTCGCCGTTGCCGTCGGCGCCCCAGGTGGCCCAGGTCGAGGGGATGAACTGCATCGGGCCGACGGCCCGGTCGTACTCGGTGTCCGCGTCCCACTCGCCCTTGTCGGTGTCGCGGATCTCCGCGAAGCCGTTGCCGTCGAGGCGGGGGCCGCGGATCGGCTTCTCGGTGGAGCCGTCCGCCTTCAGACCGTAGCCGGAGGCGTGCACGGACTCGATCCGGCCGATGCCGGCGAGCAGCTGCCAGGGCAGCTTGCAGTTCGGCAGCGCGGCGGCCACGGACGCCTCGGCCCGCTTGTACGCGTCCAGGGCGGTCCCGGGTATGCCGACGGAACCCTCGGGGGCACCGGTACCGGAGCCGGCGGCCGGCGCGGGGTCGGAGACCAGGTCCGGCAGGTCGAGCCGGGCGTTTCCGCGGTCGTTGGCCTGCGGGCTGTCCGGCGAGGGCTCGGCCTCGCCGGCGTCGGCGGTGGGCGTGCTGGTGACGACGGCGGCCGTGGTCAGGCTGGCCGCGAGCGCGGCGGTGCACAGCACCTTGCGCGACGTACTGACAAGGTGGCGGTGAAGAGGCTTCACAGTGCGGCGATCCCCCCATGGCGAGCCGTGAATATCCACTGTCTATCAGGTATTCAACGACGACTCGCCGCCTCCCCACCCCCAAAGTGACGGACCATTCGTCTCACTTTCACGAAACCTCCCCCGGGTACCGAACGCCCGCCCCACCCCGCGTCCCGAATCGCCCGCATATGTGGTGAGTTGCCGATCCGTGCCCCGCCCCGAACGCCCGCGGGCCCTTCCCCACCGACGTCGGTCGGTGGGGAAGGGCCCGCGGGGACAAGCCGGTCGGGATCCGGGTCACACGATGGTGGTCAGACCGGCCGTCAGCCAGCGCTGCGCCTTGGAGCCGTTGCAGTCGTAGATCGACAGCTGGTTGCCGTTGTCGATGCGCCCGCCGGGCACGTCCAGGCACCGGCCTGAGGTCGGGTTGAAGAACCCGGAGGTGGCGGTGGGCAGCCACTGCTGGTTCCAGGCGCCGGTGGCGCAGCCCCACAGGATGACCGGGGTTCCGTTGGCCATGCCGCCACCCTGGATGTCGACGCACTTGCCGGCGATCCGGAGCTCACCGGCCGGGGTGACCTCGAACCTCTGAGCCGCACCGCCGCTGCCCTCGTTGCAGTCCCAGATCTGGATGCGGTTGCCGTCGGCGTTGCTGCCCGTGTTGTTGTCGGCGCACTTCGCGCTGTTCAGCGCGGAGACCAGCTTGGTACCGGTGGAGCTCGGAACGGTGGAGTGGGCGTAGACCACGAGGTTGCTCACCCGGCCGTCGAAGGTGCTGCTCGGCGCGCCCTGGTACTGGTAGCGGCCGACGGTCAGCGCCCCGGTGGCGTTCCAGGCGTTCGCCGTGGCGTGGTGGCCGGTGCCGGCCAGGGTGCCGTTGACGTACAGGCCCATGAAGCCGGTGGTGGCGTCGTAGGTGGCGGTCAGCTGGGCCCACGTCCCGAGGCTCACCTTGGCGGCCTCGTTCATGGTCATGGTCTGGTCGTAGCTCCAGCTGTCGTCGTCCTTGGTGGACATCGCGAACCGCCAGGTGCTGTCACCGGCCTCGGGCCACAGGATGAATCCGCTGGACCGGGTGCCGAGCTGGCTGAGGACGACGCCTCCGAGCGCGTCGGCCTTGGCCCACGTCGACACCGTGAAGCTGCGGGTGGTGTCGACGGCCGGGCCGGCGCCGGTCGCGACGCCACCGGCGGCGGCGTCGAGGTCCAGGACCTTGCCGGCGGTGCCGGCGACGGTGTCGTCGGCCCACGTGGCTCCGGTCGCGGAGAGCGTGAGCGGGCTGCCGCCGCGCTGGTCGGCGGCGGTGGTGCCGGTGGTCTCGTTCAGCTTCCAGTGGGCGGAGGAGATCCGGGAGTCACCCATGAGGACGGGCGCCTCGAAGCCGGTGACCTTGCCGTCGGTGGCCTTGCCGTTGACGACGACCAGGCGGTGGCGGGTGTCCTTGGCCCACAGGTCGGGGACGGTGTCGCCGCTGGTGTCGCCGGAGGAGCTGATGACCGGGTAGGCGTCCGCCTTGTAGCCCTCGGCGACGACGGTGCGCTTGGTGTGGTCACCCAGGGCCCCGGGGTTGCCGCGCTCGTTGGCGTACTGGTAGACGGTGCCGCTGGTGTTGTCCCGCGCCCACAGGTCGGGCAGGCCGTCGCCGGTGGCGTCGCCCGGCGCGATCAGGGTGAGGTTGTCCCAGCCGGCGTTGCTCAGTACGAGGACGATCGGGTCGGCCAGGGTGCCGGTGGCTCCGGTGCCCTGGAACAGCAGCAGGCGGCTGCCGGTGCCGTCGGTCTCGATGGTCAGCAGGTCGTTGAACGGGTCCACGCCGTCCTCGGGGCGTGCGTCGCCGACCGCCAGGATCTGCTTGACCCGGCTCCAGTTGGTGGCGTACTCGCTGCCGCACGGGTCACCGGTCGTCACGACCGTGCAGGTGAACAGTGGCGGACGCTTGACCGTCAGGGCCTTGGCGGCGTTGTAGTAGAGGCCGCCGTTGGCCTCCAGGCCGCCCTGGGTCAGGGAGTTGCGGTACAGCTTCAGCTGACCGTCCCGCCAGGCCCACAGGTCGTCGATGCGGATGCCGTTGCCACCGCGGTGCGTGAGCAGGGTGCCGTCGCCCCAGCCCGCGCCGAAGGGGCTGTTGGCCTTGTTGGAGGCGATGACGCCGGCGGCCGCCGGGTCGACGGCGGTCGGGTACACGACGAGGTCCCCGCCCGCGGTCGGGGCGATGAAGTCGACGCGCTCGTCACCGGTGATGTCACCGAGCGTGGTCTTGGCGTTCGGGTCGTCAGGGACGTAGAAGGAGTACGTCTGCTGCTGAGAGCGGTTGCCGGCCTTGTCCACCGCCTGCACGCGCAGGATGTTCGTGCCCCAGGTGGTGGGCGTCAGGTTGATCGAGGCGCTGCCGTCCGCGGCGGCGCTGACGGTGTTGGCTCCGCCGACCGGGATGGTCGAGTTGAACGCCCACTCGTAGGAGACGACCCCGCTGTGTGCGTCGGTCGACTTCAGCGTGAAGGCGCCCGGCTGGTTGATCGACTTCGTGGAGCCGGGCAGCGTGCCCGACGGCGGGTACTGGTCCGAGACGACGACCGGGACGGACGGGGGCTGGGTGTCGATGCTGAACCTGCAGTCGGACGTGGCCCATGCGGAGGCCATGTCTCCGTCGCCGCCCTGGACCTTCCAGTAGTAGGTGTGTCCGTCGGAGAGGTTGCCCGGCCACGCCCACACCCAGTGGGTGCCGTTGGCCTGGCCGACCCAGCCGCTGTCGTAGACGAGCGCGTCACCGTTGGCGTCGTGGACGTAGAAGTGCGCGTCGTTCGGCTGTCCGTCCGGGTCGCCGATCCAGGCACCGATGCCCATGCCGGGGTAGCCGGTCGCGCCGATCCAGCCGCAGTGGCCGGCGCCGGCCGGGTTCTGCGGGACGGGGGTGGCCACCAGGCCCCAGGGGGTGTAGGGGGCGCGGTTGTACTCGATGTAGAAGAACGGCAGCTTGCTCTTGTCGCGCGTGAAGCGCTTGAAGCCGTTGTTGGTGCTCGTCTTCGACTCGTTCGCCGCGAAGAGGGCGTACGTGACGTTGCCGCGCCAGGCGTTGGCCGCCAGGTGGTCGCGTACGTCCCACTCGCCGCGGGTGGTGGAGCCGGGGCAGCCGGCGCCGCCGGCGCTGTTCATGGACGCCGTGCGCAGCACCTCCCAGTCACGGGGCTGGGTGTACCACGTGATGTTCGACGGCAGCGGCTCGGTCGAGTGCAGGTCGACGTTGTAGCTGTTGGCGCAGTTCCAGTCCGCGGCGTAGGACTGGGTGGCGAAGAAGGACGCCTTCTTGATGCTCTTGTCGCCCAGGTCGCCGGTGTCGAGCTGGACGTAGTAGCGCTCCAGGCCGGTCCTGGACTCCCAGCGCTGGTAGCCCACGCCCGGGTCGTTGGAGTCGGCGTAGTCGTCGTAGTTGACGACCTCGGGGTACGCCTCCTGGACCCACGCCCAGTGCTGGGTACCACGGTTGGTCGGCTGCCAGGCGGGGTCGATGTAGACGGGGTAGGCCGTCGACGCGTCGGTGAGGAACGACCGGTCCGGGGTCAGGGCCACGGAGCCGTTGCCGAGTTCGGTCCAGAGCTTGGAGACCTTGGCGTGGGCGCCCGGGCCCTCGCTGTCGGAGGCGGGCTTGGTCGCCTCGGTGGCCTTGCCCGCGGCCGCCTGCTGGGACGCCGCGGAGCGGGCCAGCTGCGAGAACTTCGGGGTGCCGGAAGCCTTCGGCGCCGGGACGGCCGCCGCCGCGCCGGAGTCCCACATCGTGGGGACGGGGGCGTGGAAGACCGTACGGCCGGAGGCGTCGGCGGCCTTGAGGTTTCCGCTGCCGTCGGCGCTGACGTTCACGCCGTCGCCCTTGAGGCCCATGGTGAGCTTCGCGAGCTTGGGGTGCTTGGCGGCCTCGGCCGACTTGACCACCAGGATCTGCGAGATGCCGCCGGAGGCGTCGGCGGTCACCTTCAGGTCGGTGCCCGGAGCGATCTCCGGGTAGGTGGCGCTGGCGCCGTCGAGCACGGGCTTCGGCAGCGCCTCCGGCCAGGTCAGCTCCAGCTTCTTGCCGTCCTGGTCGAGCGTGGCCAGCGGCGCGTTGCCGCCGCCGGACAGCGTCAGGCCGCTCGTGGTGGCCTTGGGGCGCAGCTGCCCGTCGGAGGACGCGGTGAGCGTGGCGTCCAGGTCGGTCCAGGTGCCGCCCTGCTTGGTGCGCACCGGAGCCACGCTCCGGGTGAGGCCGAAGCTCCCGTCCGGGTTGGCGACGACCGTGTCGGTCTCGGTGGTGGCGCCGGCCACGGGCACCGGCTTGCCGGTGCGCTTGGCCTCGGCCAGGGCCGCGTCCTCGGCCTTCTCCTGCTCGCTCGACTGCCGCTTCGGCGGCGTGGTCGGTGTCGTCGGCGTCGGCGGCTGCGGCCGCCCGGTGTTCGGCTTGCCCGAAGCGCTCGGTGCCGGCACGGCCTGTGTGGCCTTGCTGCCCGACGCGGCCTTGCCGCCCGATGCGTTCGGGCCCGGCGCGGCGTACGCGGGTAGCGCGCCGAGCGAACTGACGGACAAGGCAAGGCCGATGAGACTTGCGAGCGCGGCCGGACGGCCTCTGCCCCGCGTTCTCTCTGTGCCCCCCATGGTGGACCCCCAATGGTGCAGTGACGTAGGTGGCTTGGATCGCTCGAAGATGAGTGCGATCACTTTGCGTCACGGCGGATCATACGGTGGCTTAAAGCTGACCTAAAATGCGCCCATCAAGATCGAAAGATCTTCATGTCGACAAATTATGGGGGGCGTGCCGTGACGGCACCGTCTGAACTGCGCGTCTGGAGAGGGCAGTCGGCCTTCGCAAGACGCACAGCCGTGAGCGTGGGTGTCGCGCTCTCGCTGATCCTGGGCTCAGGACCCGCCCAGGCAGCGGACTGGAAACCGAAGGACACGCGGCGCTGGTCGCCCGCGAAACTGAAGAAGACCGAGTCGGTCACGGGGAAGAACGCCGCCAAGTCGGCTGCCTCCGGGGCCTCCAAGCAGCAGGGCGACGGCGCCCGCACGTGGAAGCCGCGCGACGTGGCCTGGCCCGCGGCCGGACACGCAGAGGTGGACCTGAACGCGGCGCCGCCCGCGCCGCCGCTCGGCGCCCGCTTCCTGGCCGGCGCCCGGTCGGCCGTGCCGGCCGCTCCGGTGGCCGAGCCGAGCCGCGCCGGCGCCGCACCCGTCTGGGTCGCCGCCACCGACCCCGCGCGCTCCGGCAAGGGCGGGCCGCGCACCGGCAAGGCCGCGGTCACCCTGACCGACAAGAAGCTCGCCGAGAAGGCCGGTGTCCAGGGCCTGCTCCTGGCGGTCAACCCCGGGGAGGGCACCGAGCAGGGCGCCCCGGTCAAGGTCTCGGTCGACGTCTCGCACATCGCCGGCGCCTTCGGTGGTGACTGGCTCTCCCGGGCCCGCCTCGTCGAGCTGCCCGAGTGTGCGCTCGTCACGCCCGACCGTCCCGAGTGCCGGAAGCAGACCCCGGTCGCCACCGTCAAGGACGGCGACCGACCGGGCCTGCTGAGCACCGAGATATCCGTCAAGGCCAACGGCCCGGCGGCGCAGGGCACGCGCCTGAACACCGTCGCGAGCGGGGCGACCGTACTCGCCGCATCCGCCGCGCCCGGCGGCAGCGCCGGTACGTACGGCGCCACCAGCCTCGCCCCCTCCGGCACCTGGAGCCAGGGCGGCAGCACCGGCGGCTTCTCCTGGTCGTACCCGATCGACCTGCCGGACGGCCTGGGCGGCACCAAGCCCAGCATCAACCTCTCCTACAGCTCCCAGTCCGTGGACGGCCGCACCGCCGCCACGAACAACCAGGCGTCCTGGATCGGCGAGGGCTGGGACTACACGCCCGGCTTCATCGAGCGCACCTTCAAGCCGTGCGCCAAGGACGGCCAGACCGGCTCCGGCGAGCAGTGCCTGGCCGGCCACAACGCCACCATCTCCCTGAACGGCAAGTCCTCCACCCTGGTCCGCGACGACACGTCGGGCACCTGGCGGCTGGAGAGCGACGACGCCTCCAAGGTCGAGCGGCTGACCGGCGCGAACAACGGCGACAACAACGGCGAGTACTGGAAGGTCACCACGGCCGACGGCACCCAGTACTACTTCGGTGTCGGCCGCAAGCCCGGGTCCACCTCGGCTCCGGCCACCAACTCGGCCTGGACCACCCCCGTCTACGGCAACAACGCCGGCGAGGAGTGCCACCAGTCCACCTTCGACGCCTCCTGGTGCCAGCAGGCCTACCGCTGGAACCTGGACTTCGTGGTCGACCCGCGCGGCGGGATGATCACGCACTGGTACGACACCGCGACCAACTACTACAAGCGCGGTGTCTCGGCGACCACGCCCGAGGGCACGCTCACCTCGTACGTCCGCGGCGGCAACCTGGCCAGGACCACGTACGGCTCGAAGCTGACGGACGCGGACACGGTCAAGCCGACCGCGCAGGTCCTCTTCACCACCGCCGAGCGCTGCCTGCCGGACGCCACCTTCGACTGTGCGCCGGACAAGCTGACCAAGGCCAACGCCGCGAAGTGGCCGGACGTGCCGTTCGACCAGAACTGCGCCTCCACCGGCACCTGCGAGAACTACTCTGCGACGTTCTGGACCACCAAGCGCCTGACCAAGATCACCACTCAGGTCCTCAACGGCGCCGGCACCGGATACGACAACGTCGACTCGTACGCCTTCACCCACGAGTTCCCCGACCCGCAGGACCAGACCGCGCCCGCCCTCTGGCTCGCCTCGATCAAGCGCAGCGGCCACGACGGCGCGACCACGCTCGACACCCCGGCGATCACCTTCACCGGCCGGCTGATGAACAACCGCGTCGACTCCAGCGGCGACAACAAGCCCGCCCTGAACCGACGCCGAATCGTTTCGGTCACCGCGGAGACCGGCCACGTCACGGACGTCGGCTACGCCGACCCCGACTGCGCCCCCGGCACGGGCCTGCCCTCCTCCCAGGACGGCAACACCACCCGCTGCTACCCGGTCTACTGGAACCCGGACCCCAAGAGCCCGAACGACCCGACGCTGGACTGGTTCCACAAGTACGTGGTCAACCGGGTCACCGAGATCGACCCGTTCGGCGGCTCCCGTCCGCAGGAGACCCGCTACGAGTACGTCGGCGGCGCCGCCTGGCACCGTGACGACGAGGAGACCACCGAGGACAAGCAGCGGACCTGGAACCAGTTCCGCGGCTACGAGCAGGTCATCACCCGCGCGGGCACGGCCCCCGACGTGGTCTCGAAGTCGGCGGCGTTCTACCTGCGCGGCATGGACGGCGACACCAAGGCCGACGGCACCCAGCGCACCGCCACCTTCACCGGCATCGCCGGCAACACCCTCAAGGACAGCAACCCGCTGGCCGGCAGCGTCCGCGAGACCCAGACCTTCGCCTCCGACGGCGGCGAGCTGGTCTCGGTCTCCCAGTCCGAGCCCTGGCTCTCCCCGGTCACCGCGACCCACAGCCGCGGCACGAAGCTGCCCGCGCTGACCGCGCAGATGCTGCGCGGCGGCTCCGCCAAGGACAAGGCGCTGCGCGCCGACAAGACCTGGCAGAGCACGTCGAAGACGGCGACGTTCGACAACACCTACGGCATGCCGGTCTCGGTCCTGGACCGCGCCGACGGCCTGCCGGACGTCTGCACCACCACGTCCTACGCCCGCAACACGGGCGCATGGATGATCGACCGCGTCTCGGAGACCGTCCAGGTCCAGGGCGACTGCGCCACCGCGGCGTCGGAGTCCAACACCCTGGGCCGCAACCGCACGTACTACGACGGCCAGGCCCACGGCACCCTGACGGGCGCGGGGCAGGTCACGAGCACGGAGGAGCTGGACCGCTTCGAGGGCGGCCAGCCGAAGTTCTCGGTCAACACCAACGTCACCTACGACGCCTACGGCCGCGTGACGAGCGCGACGGACGCGGCGGGCGCGACGACGACCACCGAGTACACGCCGGCGACGCTGTTCGCGCCGACTTCGATCAAGACCACGAACGCCAAGGGCTGGGCGACCACGTCCACGTACCACCCGCTGCGGGAGGTACCGGTCAAGGTCGAGGACCACAACGGCCGCACCAGCGAGCAGGCGATCGACGCGCTGGGCCGGATCACCGCGATGTGGAAGCCGGGGCGTGCGCGCAGCGACGCGGCGAACCAAATCATCGAGTACGACCTGACCAACACGGGCACCAGCTCGGTCACCACCAAGACCCTGCGCTCGGACGAGTCCTACGCCGCGAACATCGACATCCTCGATGCCTTCGGCCAGACCGTGCAGACCCAGAGCGTCACCGCCAACGGTGCCGCGGGTCGTGTCATCAGCGACACGTTCTACGACAGCCACGGCCGGCCTTCCAAGGCCAACGCGGGGTACTTCAACAACACCTCCACCGAGCCGGTCAAGACCCGCTTCGTCGCCAACGACAACACGGTGCCGGGTCAGACCACCGTCCTCTACGACGGCCTCGGCCGCCCCGTGACGGAGATCTTCGCCTCGAAGGCGATCGAGCAGTGGCGCGGCGCCACCGCCTACCCGGGCGTGGACCGTACCGAAACCACCCCGGCCAAGGGCGCCACCGCCACCAGCACCCACACCGACGCCCGCGGCCGCACGGTCGAGAAGCGCCAGTACAAGTCCGGCACCCCCACGGGTGAGTACGACGCGACCCGCTACACGTACGACACCGAGGGCCAGCTGACCCAGGTCACCGACCCGGCCGGCAACGCTTGGAAGTACGGCTACGACCTGCACGGTCGCCAGACCCGGTCCGAGGACCCGGACAAGGGCACGACGACCACCACCTACGACGCCGCCGACCGTCCGGTCTCCGAGACCGACGGCCGAGGCATCACGACCTTCACCAGCTACGACATCCTGGGCCGCCCGACCTCCCGCAACCTCGGTGCGGTCGACGGCACGAAGCTGGCGACATTCGACTACGACACCCTGCTGCCCGGCCTGCCGACCGCCTCCACCAGCTGGGTCGACGGCAAGCCGTGGCGACAGGAGGTCACCGGGTACGACGACAGCTACCGTCCCGTCGGCAGCAAGCTGACCGTGCCCGCGGGTGAAGGTGCGCTGAGCACCTCGTACACCGCGACCTCGTACTACGACCCCATCACCGGCGCGCCGGACATCACCGACATGCCGGCCGCGGGCGGACTGCCCAAGGAGAGGCTGTACTTCGGCCGCAATGTCAACGGCATGCCCGTCTCCGTGGGCACCAGCACCACCACGTACGTCAACTTCACCGACTACGACGAGCTCGGCCGGGTGCAGCGGACCACACTGGGCGCCGTTCCCAAGCAGGTCGTTCTCACCGACGTCAACGACCCGGCCACGGGGCGCCTGCTGCGCACCACGGTCGACAAGGAGGATGCGGCCGGCTCGGTCGACATCACCGACTACACCTACACCCCGGCCGGTGACGTCACCTCCGTCTCCAGCCAGCAGGGCGGCGTGCGTGACACGCAGTGCTTCACGTACGACCACCTGCGCCGGATGACCCGTGCGTGGACCGACACCGGCACCACCACGACCCAGCCCGGCCCGTCCGTCCCCGGTATCGGCGGCTGCACCGACACCGCGCCGCAGGCGGGCAAGGTCGGCGGTCCGGCTCCGTACCACCAGTCGTTCACCTACGACGTCACCGGCAACCGGACGTCGGTCACCGACCACGACCCGGCCGGCGACGCCGCCAAGTCCACGACGACCACCAACACCTTCCCGGCTCCGGGCCAGCCGCGCCCGCACGCCCCGACCTCCACGAAGAAGCAGACCGGTACCGGTCCGGTCGTCACCACCAACTCCACCTACGACGCGACCGGCAACACGCTGACGCGTCCCGACGCCGCCGGCAACACCCAGACGTTCACGTGGACGCCGGACGGCAACCTCGCCTCGGCGCAGACGAGCGCGGGTACCTCGACGTACATCTACGACGCGGAGGGCAACCGCCTGGCCCGCAAGGACCCGGGCAAGACCACTCTCTACCTGGGCTCCACCGAGCTCACCCTCGACACCGCGACCAACCAGGTCACCGGTACGCGCTACTACTCCACGCCGGGTGGTGCGACCGTAGTCCGCACCTCCAACGGCAAGCTGTCCTACCTCGCCGCTGACCACCACGGCACCGGCACCACGGCGATCGACGCAGCCGCCCTCACGGTGCAGCGCCAGGCGACGAAGCCGTTCGGTGAGGACCGCGGCGCGGAGCCGACGTCCTGGCCCGGTGGGCGTGGCTTCGTGGGCGGCATCGAGGACAAGGCAACCGGCCTGACTCATCTGGGTGCACGCGAGTACGACACCCGGACGGGCACGTTCCTCTCCGTCGACCCGGTCATCGACCCGAGCGATCCGCAGCAGCTCCAGGGCTACCTGTACGGCAACAACAGCCCGATGACCTTCTCCGACCCGGACGGCCTGTTCTGGGGAGCGATCAAGAAGGCTGCCAAGTCGGTCGGTAGTGCCATCAACAAGTACGGCCACACCGCGCTCGACGTGGCCGGCATGATCCCGGTCATCGGCGAGGCCGCGGACCTGGTCAACGGCGTCTGGTACGCCGCCCAGGGCGACTGGAAGAACGCGGCGCTGTCCTTCGCCTCGATGATTCCGGTGGCGGGCGCGGCCATCGCCGGCACCCGGGTCGCGGCGAAGGCCGTCTCGTACGCCGCCAAGTACACGAGCAGGGTCTCCAAGGCCTCACCGGTCCGCAAGGTGGCGGGATGGACCTCCCGCTCGGGCCCGAGGGCCGGCGCCGGCAAGGCGGGCGGCGGCAAGTCCGGCTGGTCGTCGTCCGGCAGCTCGAAGAAGCTGTGGTCCGGCAAGGGCTCCGGCGGCAAGTCTGCCAATTCGGGCAGCCGCAGGACGGCCTCGAAGACGAGCTGTGACAACAGCTTCGTCCCCGACACCGAGGTCCTGCTCGCGGACGGCACCCGCAAGCCGATCGAGAAGCTGAAGGGCGGCGACCAGGTCCTCGCGGCCGACCCGTCCACCGGCCGCATCGAGGCCAAGGCCGTCACCGCCGTCATCACCGGCGAGGGCAGCAAGAACCTGGTCGAGATCACGGTCGCGACGCCGGACGGCAAGACGGAATCCGTCACCGCCACGGACAAGCACCCGTTCTGGCTGCCCGAGCGGCAGGAGTGGACGGACGCGACCAAGCTCCAGCCCGGCCAGTGGCTGGAGACGTCGGCCGGCACCAAGGTCCAGATCACCGCGATCCGCCGCCACACCCAGCAGCAGCGGGTCCACAACCTCACGGTCGACGACCTCCACACGTACTTCGTGGGGGCGGGCGCGACCGCGCTGCTGGTCCACAACTGCCCGACGGTTTCCTCGCGGGACATCAAGGGCCTCCTCAACAGGGCAGAAACCCTCCACGACGGCTGGAAGAAAGAGTCCACGGTCGCCGTTGCGCGAGTCTGGAACCGTGAGGCACAGCAGATCGAGCACTGGGTTGCGACGAATGTCGACGACCTTCCGGTCGAGATCATGCGGAACCTGAACGGTGCGACGTACAAGTTCGGCCCGGGTGACGCAGAGGCGACCATCGTCGGTGCGCTCGTCGAGGGCAAGCACGATCTCCTCGGTATTGCATCGAGCACTCGTATCTGCCAGGCGTGCTACGACACCGTCAAGGGCGTACCGGGCATGGTGGAAACGCGCGTCGGACTGGGTACCGGAAAATCCAAGTACACTCAATGGCGCACCATGGTGAACAGAAACTTCTGGGACGGCACCTGATGTCCATTCCGATCGAAGGCGCCGCACGAAGGGACCGGGCAGTGATCTGTGAGGTTTGCGGACACGAGATGCGACAGCTTCCCGGGTCCTATGAGGGACAGCGGGACTGGGTGTGTTCCTGGTGCTACGCGGTGATCAACATCTTCGCCGGTTCGGAGCACGCACCACGGCCGGTGTACCTGCCCGTGAACCGGCGCTGGGAAATCGCGGAAGCGGAAGGACTCCCTGAAGACGTCTCCCACGCGTACGCGTATTTCGGCGACACCCTGTGCGGTATTCAGATGGACGGGATGTCTCCTTCGCCGTACCGATGGACCACGGCACACGAAGGCACCTGCCAAGACTGCAAGGCTGCCGCAGAAGCCATCGACTGCCGCTGGCCGCAGGAAAAGCGGGATTGGGACGTGCAGGTGATCGCACCTGCCATGGATCCGAATTCGCCACTGTTCTGATGCGATGAGCATGACGTCAGGAATCGACTGACGCCACGCCGCCACCCAGGCGCCCCCCTCCCCTCGGGAGGGGGGCGCCGTCGGTTTTCATGGGGCGCCATTTCGGGATGCTTGCAGTCCGCGGCCGGGGCGGGCGGGCCCTGCCTGCCGTGGTGCTGGTCGGGGTAGCTTCCTACCCATGAGCAACTTGGCACAGATGTACGACAAAGAGTTCCGGCAGTGGGGCGAGCGGCGCCAGGGGTGGGGGTGCGTCCTGCTGGCCGCGGCCGGCATGATCTGGCTCTGGCTCGCGTACCTGTTGTTCCTCCCCTTCCAACTGGACTCCCACCGCACCAGCGGCGACACGTGCGAGTCCCGCGTCTTCTACGACGAGGGCAAGAACAACGCCTCGTACCGCAGCGCCGAGGGCGAACGCTGCGACCGCGAACGCGATCTCGCCCCCATGCTGGCCGGCCTGCTGGTCTCCATACCCTTGGCGGCCATCGGCACGTCCCTGTACGCCACGGGCACCGCGACGATCCGTACGAGCATGTACCGGGAGAAGCTGGAGCAGCTGGAGCTGGAGGACGTGCAGTCGGCCTCCGCGTCGAAGCCGGCCTGGCACCGGCGTGCGAGCGGGACCTCTGCCGAGTCGGGCCAGGAAGCGTCTGAACCCGGCCAGGCCGGCTCGCAGGCTCCGTAGACCCAGCCGCCGGAACTCCGGTGAAATGTCACTGAATTCGGCCGTCTGCTCACCCAGCGTGTCCGGACCGCCGTACGCTTTTCGGGACGGGACGCCACGACGCGGACCCCGCGTGAGGCGCCGACGTCTTCTGTGTACGGGCTGTACGGACGAGGGCGGATCAGCCGATGAACGACCTGTCAGAACGCGAAGCACGACCCGAACGACCCGAACCCGTCGTTGAGGCGGACGGGGCGACCTACCTCTTCCGGGCCCTGGGCAAACAGCTCAAGGCCCTCCGGGAGGTGGCGGGCATCTCGCAGAAGGAGCTGGCGCTCCGGATGCACGTCAGCGAGGACCTCGTCGGCTCGATCGAGCGCGGCGTCCGCCTCCCGCAGCCGGACTTCCTGGAACGGGCTGATGCCGTCCTCGAAGCGAGAGGGTTGCTCAAGGCGGCCATCCCGGACGTCCGCGAGGCGCTCAAGCGGGCGCGGACGCGGCACCCGGACTGGTTCCGGGACTTCGCCAAAGCCGAGGCGGAGGCCAGCGCCCTCCACTACTACGGCCACCAGGGCGTGCCCGGGCTACTCCAGACCGAGGCGCACGCGCGGGCGGTCTTCAGCAAGTACCGCCCCTTGGTGGACGAAGGAACCATCGAGAAGCGGGTGGCCGACCGGCTGGATCGGCAGCAGCTCTTCCACCGCTGGCCCTCCCCCACCATCAGCTTCGTCCTGGACGAGAACCTGCTGATGCGTGAGGCAGGCGGCAGGGAGGCGCACACCGAGCAACTGCGACGCTTCCTGGAGATCGGTCGCCTCAGGACGGTCGAACTGCAAGTGATGCCGTACGAACGAGGCGTGCACGCTGCCATGGAGGGCTCGTTCACGCTCCTCCACCCCAAGGGGCGTCACCAGGTCGCCTATACCGAGGCCTACGGCCACCCGCGTCTGATCACCGACCCGGACGAGGTAAGGATCTTCGCCGAGCGCTATGGAATCATCCGAGCAGAGGCTCTCAGGACCGACGAGTCGCTGACCCTGATCGAGAAGATGCTGGGAGAAAGACGATGAAGACCACCGAACTGGCCTGGTTCAAGAGCAGCTACAGCGGCGGCTCCGGCGGCGAGTGCCTCGAAGTCGCCTACGCCTGGCGGAAGTCCAGCTACAGCAGCGGCGAGGGCGGAGAGTGCGTCGAGGTAGCAACCTGCCCCGCCACCGTCCACGTCCGTGACTCCAAGGTCCCGGCCGGACCCCAGCTCGCCGTGTCGCCCGAGGCCTGGTCCGCGTTCCTCGCCTCCGCCGTGTGACCTGAGCCACGGGAACCGGTCCGCGTCGGCGGACAAGTGCTGACGTGGACTACGAACTGCACTCCCGGATACGCGCCGGGGAACCGGAGGCGTTCCGGGAGATCTTCCGCGAGCACGCCCAGCTGGTGCACCGGCATGCCGTCCGGGTCACCGGGGACTGGGCGCTCGCCGAGGACGTCGTCTCGCTGACCTTCCTGGAGGCCTGGCGGCTGCGCGCGAAGCTGCGCGACGAACGGGACGGACCGCGCCCCTGGCTCATGGGCATCGCCGTGAACGTCCTGCGCAACACCACCCGGGCCGCCCGTCGGCACCAGCGTGCCCTCGGGCGGCTGCCCGCCAAGGACGCGGTGCCGGACTTCGCCGACGAGCTCGTCGCCCGCCTCGCCGACGCCGACCAACTGGCCGCCGCGCAGCGCGCGCTGGCCAAGCTGCGGCGCGGTGAGCGGGAGGTCTTCACGCTGTGCGTGTGGTCCGGCCTCGGCTACGCCGAGGCCGCGGCCGCGCTCGGCGTGCCCGTCGGCACGGTCCGTTCCCGGCTGTCGCGCGCCCGCGCCCGGCTGCGCAAGCTCGCTGAGGAGGAACTGAAGAAATCAGGAAGAACGGGAGGAATCGGGGAACCGCTCCCCCGCTCCGGACAAGTACAGGGCGGCCGCACTCCCGCGGCCCGGTCGCGAGAGTCGCACGAGGAGGAAACCCGATGATCCGCAGGACATGGCGACGGGACGAGTCGCTGGACCACGCGGAGCTGGGCCGGCTGCTGCCGCCCCCGGGGAGCCCGGAACTGCCGCTCGACCGTCAGCGCCTGCTTGAGGAGCACCTGATGAGCGAGATCCGCAGGTCCGCCCCGGACACCGCCCCCGCCGCCCCCGCCGCCCCGTCCCGCCGCCCGGTGCGCCGGGTCCTGGTGATCGGTGTACCGGTCACCGCCGCCGCGCTGGCCGCCGTGGTCGCGTTCAACGCCACCGCCGGCTCGGCCGGTCCCGGCC
>NZ_WTFF01000101.1 GCF_019400985.1 Streptomyces bambusae | reverse complement strand
GGCGGAAGCCGTGGTGGCCGGTTTCGCGGCGGCCCGCCGGAGGTCGTACCGGCCGGCGCAGCGGCGGTCCGTCGCGCTCGCGGCGGCCGTGGCCGCCGTCGTGACGTTCGGGGCGTTCGTACCCGGCGACGCCGTCTCACCGCACGCCGCGGGCGGCTCGGACCGGCCCGGGGACGGGGCGGCCGTGCCCCTGGGCGGTGTCCAGCTCCGCGACGACTCCCGGTGGCTGCGCACCGATGCCGACATCCCGCCGCAGTACCGCCGGCTGATCGTCGAGGCCGGCACCATGTGCGGGGCCCCGCAGGTCACGCCCGCCCTGGTGGCGGCCGTACTGAAGGCCGAGAGCGGGTTCGACGCCACGCTCAGCGACCCGGACAAGGACGAGTACGGCATCGCCCGCTGGACGCCCCGCGTCCTGCGGTACTACCTGCCCCCCGAGCGGCAGGGCGCGGTCCCCACGCCGCCGTTCAGCCCCGAGGACTCCATCCCCGCCGTGGGCCGGATGCTCTGCGCCCTCGCACCCGAACTCGAAGGCGTGCCCGGCGACCCGGCCCTCAACCTGGCCGCCGCCTACCGCACCTCCACCTGGAAGGTGCGGAGCCAGGGGCCGGAGCTCCAGCAGATCCAGCCCCACCTCGACCAGGTCCGGGAGCACATGCTGCGCTACCGGCCCCCGGCGACTCCCTCGTGAGGCAGCGCTCAGCCGCGGGGCTGCTGCTGAGCGCGCTGCGCCTGCTCCGCGTGCTTCTGCTTGACGCGGACCGTCTCCTTGCGGACCTCCGCCTGGGTGGCGCGCTCCTTCTGCAGCCACTCCGGGTTCTCCGCCTTGAGGGCGTCGATCTGCTCGGTGGTGAGGGCCTCGGTGACCCCGCCGCGCGCGAGGCCGGAGATGGAGACGCCCAGCTTCGCCGCGACCACCGGGCGCGGGTGCGGGCCGGTGCGGCGCAGTTCCCGCAGCCACTCGGGCGGGTCGGCCTGGAGCGCAGCCAGCTCGGAGCGCGAGACGACACCCTCCTGGAATTCTGCGGGGGTGGCCTCGAGGTACACACCCAGCTTCTTCGCCGCGGTGGCGGGCTTCATCGTCTGGGCGGTCTGGTGCGACTTCATGGGGTCAAGGGTATCGAGCGTGTGAACCACCTCCGACCACGCCCGGGTAACCTGGCCGGGTGACAGGCTCGGATGCATCCCCCTCGGAAGAAGCCCGCGTAGCAGCCCCGGCGGAGGCCCCTGAGACCTCCGAGACCCGTGAGGCTCCGCAGGACCAGGGCCCTTCGTTCCGGCTCGCGTACGTGCCGGGGGTGACGCCCGGCAAGTGGGTGCGGATCTGGCAGGAGCGGCTGCCCGACGTGCCGCTGGCCCTGGTCCCGGTGGAGCCCGGCGAGGCCGCCGACCTGCTGCGCCGCGGCGGTGCCGACGCCGGCTTCCTGCGCCTGCCGGTCGACCGTACGGACCTCAGCGCGATCCCCCTCTACACCGAGACGACCGTGGTCGTCTGCCCGAAGGACCACCTCGTGGCCGCGGCCGACGAGGTCACCCCCGAGGACATCTCCGAGGACATCGTCCTGCACCCCCTCGACGACACCTTGGACTGGGAGCGGCCGCCGGGGCTGCCGGCGTTCGAGCGGCCCGCCACGACGGCGGACGCGATCGAGCTCGTGGCGGCCGGCATCGGGCTGCTCGTCGTCCCGCAGTCCCTGGCCCGGCTGCACCACCGCCGGGACCTGACCTACCGCACGATCACCGGCACCCCCGCGTCGCAGGTCGCGCTGTCGTGGCGGGAGGACGCCACCACCGACCTGGTCGAGGACTTCATCGGGATCGTCCGCGGCCGGACCGTCAACAGCTCCCGGGGCCGGCAGAACGCCGCCGCCGAGCCGAAGGGCAAGCGTTCCGAGAAGGGCGGCGGCGTCGGCCGGCGGAAGGAGGCGGGCGGCGGATCGTCCCGGACGGCGGCCGGCCGGGGCTCCCGGGCCACCGGCGGCGCTGCGAAGGGCGCCGGCAAGGGCGGCAAGGGCACCAAGGGGGCCCAGGGGGGCAAGAGCGCCAAGACCCCCCAGCGAGGCAAGCCCCGCCGCCGACCGTGATCCCGGCCGGCCGTGATCATGGGCCTGCCGTTGTCCAGAGCCGGCAGTGGGCCCCGTCGGACAGGCCCTGCCCTACACACCCCGGGTGTCGACGACCGTGAAGACGGCGCCCTCGGGGTCCGTGACCGTGGCCTCGCGGCCCCTCGTGCCCTCGTACGGTTCCCGCAGTACCCGGCCCCCGAGTTCGACCACCCTTGCAGCGGCCAGGTCGGCGTCGGCGACCTGGAAGTACGTCATCCAGTGCGCGCCCCGGTCGTGCGGGAGGTCGCGGCCGACCCCGTGCACCGACGCGACCGGCCGGCCGGCCACGTGCAGTGTCACCCGGTCCAGCGCGGACGCGGGATCGGTCTGCGTCTCGCACCCGAAGACCGTCTGGTAGAACTTCGCGACCCCGCTGTCCTGGGTGACCAGCTCGTTCCACACCGGGGTGCCGGGCACTCCGGACAGCCGCGTCCCGACGTGCGCCGCGGCCTGCCAGATCCCGAAGACGGCGCCGATCGGGTCCGAGCAGATCGCCATCCGGCCCGCGTCCGCCGCCTGGAGCGGACCCACCGCCACGGTGCCGCCGCACGACCGGACGGCCTCCGCGGTCGCGTCGGCGTCGTCCGTGGCGAGGTACGTCGTCCAGGCCACCGGCAGGCTCCGGTCCGGCGGCAGCTGGCCGACGCCGGCCACCTCGCGGCCGTCGAGCAGGGCCCGCACGTACGGGCCGAGTTCCTCGGGGCCGGGGACGTACTCCCAGCCGAACAGGTCGGCGTAGAACTCCTCGGTCGTGCCGAGGCCGTGCGCCATCAGACTCACCCAGCACGGTGTGCCGGGCGTGCGCCTCGCCGTCCCCGCCGCTGCCTCCGTCATGCCGCCGTCTCCTGACGTCGTTGCGTCGTTGCGTCGTCGCGTCGTCGTGCTTGCCGGGCAGATGCTTCCACTGTCGGGGCCGCGGCGCGCCCCGGCCGCGCCGGATTTCGGGTGCCCGCGGCAGACATGACCGAATCGGTGCGGCGCGGGTCGGCCGAGCGGTTACGCCCGGTACGGGGGAGGGGAGGAAGATGGGCCCATGACTGCTGCGATCATCTCCGCCCGCGCCCTCATGGACGAGCTGGCCGGGCCCCTCCCGCCCGTGCTCCTTGACGTCCGCTGGCAGCTGGGCGGCCCGGACCTGCGTCCCGACTACGAGGCCGGCCACCTGCCGGGCGCGGTCTACGTCGACCTGGACCGGGAGCTGGCGGGCCCGCCCGGGGCCGGTGGCCGGCACCCGCTGCCGCCGGTCGAGGACTTCGGCGCGGTGATGCGGCGGGCGGGCGTCTCGGCGGGCCGGCCGGTCGTCGCCTACGACGGCGGACTCGGCTGGGCGGCCGCCCGCGCCTGGTGGCTGCTGCGCTGGACCGGGCACGAGGAGGTGCGGGTGCTGGACGGCGGCCTGGCCGCGTGGACCGCGGCGGGTGGAGGCCTGTCCGCCGAGGAACCGGCCCCGGCAGAAGGCGATTTCCGGCCAAAGCCCGGAGCGGTTGGGCTGCTGAGCGCCGACGAGGCGGCCGAGCTGGCCCGTACGGGTGTGCTGCTGGACGCCCGGGCGGGCGAGCGGTACCGCGGCGAGGTCGAGCCGATCGACCGCGTCGGCGGGCACATCCCGGGCGCGGTGTCGGCGCCGACGACGCAGAACGTGGGCCAGGACGGGCGGTTCCTGCCCGCGAAGGAGCTGCGCGCCCGCTTCGCGTCGCTGGGCGCGGCGGACTCCGCCGCGGTGGGGGTCTACTGCGGCTCGGGCGTCTCGGGAGCGCAGCAGGTGCTGGCCCTGGAGGTGGCGGGCATCCCGGCGGCCCTGTACGCGGGCAGCTGGTCGGACTGGTCCTCCGACCCCTCCCGCCCGGTCGCCACAGGCCCGGAACCGGACGCCACGACCTGAGCGAGAACGCCCGGACGCGGCGGCCGAGCAAACAGCCGGGCGCGGCCGACGTGCGAGCCCCCGGCCGGGCCCGTGCACCGGTGCCGCAGGCCGGCATGCCCTGGCGTCGGAGACTGGCGTCGGCGGCCGATTGACGGAGGCGCGCGGTGGGGGGTGAGCGCCTGGCCGGGCGCGTGCACTGGTGCCGTGGGCTGGCGTGCCGTGGTGTCGGAAGCTGGTGTCGGCGGGCGGCTGGCCGCCTGGTCGGCTGGCGGAGGCGCGCGTCGGCGGGTGAGCGCCCGGACAGGCGCGTGTCCCGGCGTCGCAGGGCTGGCGTGCCCCGGAGCCGGAGGCCGGTGCCGGAGGCAGGCGTGTCCCGGAGTCGCAGGCCGGCATGCCTCACTGTCGGACGCTGGTGTTGGCGCGTCGACTGGCCGCCGGGTCGGCTGGCGCAGGCGCGCGGTCGGCGTGCGAGCGCCCGGACAGGCGCGTGTCCCGGAGTCCCAGGCCGGCGTGCCCCGGTGTCGGCGGCTGGTGTCTGCGGCCGGCAGGCGCCTGGCTGGCAACCCCCGTGCCAGCGGGCGCCTGGCCGGCAACCCCGGCCCGGCAGGCGCCGGCCCGGCGGCGCCGGGTCGGCGCCTGGCCGGTGGCTACTCCTGTTTCTTGCGGCGTGTGCCGAAGACGATTTCGTCCCAGCTCGGGACCGCCGCCCGGCGGCCCGGGCGGACGCCGTCGGCCTCCGCCTGGCGGTCCGTGGTTCCGGTGAGCCGGTCGCGGTGGCCGGCCACCGTGCGCGGCATCAGCACGTCGGCGTACGCCGACCCCGCGGCGGCGGCCGGCGGCTCCTCCGCGGCCGCGGACTCCTCCTGCTCCGTCTCGGCCGCCGCGGCGGCGGCCGGCCGCTCCGGTACGACCAGGTCGCCGCGGAAGCTCGGGACCGCCTCCAGCAGGCTGGTGAGGCTGTCCCGCTCCTCCTCCGGCTCCGGGGCGGGCGCGCGCTCCGCCTGCCGGTCCAGGGTGCGGTCCAGCGGCCGGTCGCGCGGCAGCCGCGCGATCCTCGGCACGAACGGGAAGCTCGGCTCCGGGGCCGCCGGCAGGTCGTCCGCCTCGCCGATCAGCGTGCGGGCCTCGTCGTCCACGGCCACGACCAGCCGCCGCGGCGGGTCGTAGGTCCAGCTCGCCGAATGCGGTTCGCCCGCGACCCGGTAGACGAGCAGCACCTCCCAGGTGCCGTCGTCGCGGCGCCACGAGTCCCACTGCACGGAGTCCTTCTCGACCCCGCGCAGCAGCAGCCGCTCCTGCACGGCCTCGCCGAGCAGCGGCCCGGTGTTCTCGCCGGGGCGGCGTACGGGGGTCTTGCGGGCCCGTTCCGCCATGAACGCGCGCTCGGCCAGCACCGGCCCCTCGAAGCGGCGGACGCGGTCGACCGGGATGCCGGCGAGCTGCGCGACCTCCTCCGCGGAGGCACCGGCACGTATCCGGGCCTGGATGTCCCGGGGGCGGAGGTGGCTCTCCACCTCGATCTCGATCTGGTTCAGCCGGGCGCGGTCGTTGCGCACGGCCGCCCGCAGCCGTTCGTCGATCGGAAGCGTGTACTCCGTGCTGTCCGCAGCCTTGAGCACCAGTCGTGTGCCGTCATTGGAGACGGCCACGACACGCAGTTCGGGCATGGGGACCTCCCGGGTGGTGCCTGCCGACGTCACGTGCGTCGCTGCTTCCGCTAGTCGAGTGTGGCCTGCCCGGGTGCAGCCTGCCACAACCTTGCCGAGTTAAACCGGCGTGTCGGGCATGCGCCCTTGATCGCCGTTATGGCACGGTTACCTGTTGGCCACATACAGTGACCAACGGTCACTCTCTGCATCAGGCATCCGTGCGGTGCCGCGGCGCCGCCGGTTTCGAGTGCCGTTTCCCGTCAGCCGGCCCCCTCTCCTGGTTCCGGGCATCCGTAAGGACGCACAGCCCCAGGGCTCGCCACAGTACTCCATTCGGGCCACCTCGGTAGACCGCCGCGCCGCCCGAGTTGTCGTGGAGCGGCGCACGCGGCGGATGGTGACGGTGTGGTAGGAGCAGCGGGACGGCTCCGGCCGCTCCGGGGCGGAGCGCAGCGGCCCGAGCGGCCGGAGTGACGGACACTCCGGCCGCAGCGGCCGGAGTGTCCGTCAGGAGCCCAGTACCCGCCGCAAGTAGTCGTTGCCGAACACCCGGTCCGGGTCGAGCCGGTCGCGCAGCGCGGTGAACTCCGCGAACCGCGGGTAGGCCTCGGCGAAGTACTCCGCGTCCCGGGTGTGCACCTTGCCCCAGTGCGGACGGCCGCCGTGGGCGGTGAAGATGCGCTCGGCCGCGGTGAAGTACCGGTGGTAGGGCGTGCCCTTGTACATGTGCACCGCGATGTAGGCGGTGTCCCGGCCGGACGCCGTCGAGAGCGCGATGTCGTCCGCGGGCGCGGTGCGCACCTCCACGGGGAAGCTGATCCGCAGGTCCGAGCGGTCCACCATGGCCTTGAGCTCGCGCAGCGCCGTGACGACCTGCTCGCGCGGGAGGGCGTACTCCATCTCCACGAAGCGCACCCGCCGCGGGCTGGTGAAGACCTTGTACGGGATGTCCGTGTACGTCCGCGCCGACAGGGCGCGGCTGGCGATCCGGGCGATCCCCGGGATGGTCGCCGGGACGGCGCGGCCGAGGGAGTTGACGGCCTGGAAGACGCCGTTGGACAGCAGTTCGTCCTCGATCCACCCGCTGACGGCTCCGGGCGGGGCGGCGGGGCCCTGGCTGCGGTTGTTGCGCTTGGTGTTGCAGTTGCCGGTGTGCGGGAACCAGTAGAACTCGAAGTGCTCGTTCTCCGCCCAGTGCCGGTCGAAGTCCGAGGTCACCTCGTCGAAGCCCATCGGCTCCTCACGGGCGGTCAGCAGGAACAGCGGTTCGACGGCGAAGGTCAGCGAGGTGACGACGCCCAGGGCGCCGAGGCCGATCCGGGCGGCCGCGAAGACCGCGCGCTCCTCGTCGGTCCCCTCCGCCGAGCACGACAGCAGGCTGCCGTCCGCCGTGACCAGCTCCAGGGCGCGGATCTGGGCGGCGATGGACGCGGAGTCGCGGCCGGTGCCGTGGGTGCCGGTGCTGGTGGCACCGGAGACGGTCTGCTCCATGACGTCGCCCATGTTGGTGAGCGACAGCCCCTCCCCGGCCAGGGCCCGGTTGAGGTGCTTCAGCGTGGTGCCGGCCGCGACCTTGACCGTGCCGGCGGCCCGGTCGATCTCCTGGATGCCGGCCAGGGCCTGCGGGCGCACCAGCACCCCGTCGGTGGCGGCGGCCGCGGTGAAGGAGTGGCCGGTGCCGACCGCCTTCACCCTCAGCCCGTCCTCGGCGGCCCGCCGGACCGCCTCCTGAAGCTCCCCGACCGAGGCCGGGGCCACCACGCGGGCCGGCGTGGCGGACACGTTGCCCGCCCAGTTACGCCACGCGGTGTCGTACTTCGCTGCTGTCGCCGTCCCCATCGCTAGAGGGCTCCTCCCCTTGCGCCGGCCCGGTAAGCCGACGGTAACCCGCGAACGCCACCGCTGCCGCGGCCACTCCCGCCGAGATGGAGACGACGTACCCGGTCCTGGCCCCGGCGGCGTCGACGACCCAGCCGGTCACCGAGGACCCGATCGCGATGCCGACCGCGAGCCCGGTGCTGGTCCAGGTCATGCCCTCGGTCAGCTTTTCGCGTGGTACGTGCACCTCGATCAGGGCCATCGTGGTGACCATCGTGGGAGCGATGGCGAGGCCCGAGACGAAGAGCGCCACGGCAAGGAACGGAAGGTTCCCGGCCAGTAGGAGGGGGATCATACTCACGGCCATCGCACAGATGCCCAGGACCCAGCGGATTTCCACCCGGCCCTTGAAGTGCATCAGGCCGAAGACGATGCCGGCCAGGCAGGAGCCGAGCGCCCAGACGGCCAGGACCAGCCCGGTCGCCGACTTGTGGCCCTGCTCCTCGGAGAAGCCCAGGGTCGCCACGTCGATCGAGCCGAAGATGGCGCCGGTCGCCACGAAGGTCGCCACCAGGACCTGCAGGCCGGGGGAGCGCAGGGCGGAGGAGCGGTCGGTCTGCGCGTGGCGGGGGTGCGGCTCGGGCTCGGTGGCGCGCAGCGCGGTCAGCCACCACACGCCCACCAGCAGGCAGACGACCGCGACCAGCGGACCCGCCTCGGGGAACCAGCTCGCCGACAGCAGGGTGGCGACGGGCGGGCCGAGGATGAAGCACACCTCGTCCAGCACGGACTCGAAGGAGTACGCCGTGTGCAGCTGGGGGGTGTCGCGGTAGAGGTGGCTCCAGCGGGCACGGACCATCGAGCCCACGCTGGGCACGCAGCCGGCGACGAAGGCGAAGAGGAAGAGGGTCCAGTCGGGCCAGCCGCTGCCCGCCGCGACGAGCAGCCCGCAGACGGCGGCGACGGCCACCAGGGTCACCGGCCGCAGCACGCGCCGCTGCCCGTACTGGTCGACGAGCCGGGAGACCTGCGGGCCCGTCACGGCGGCCGAGAGGGCGATCGTCGCGGTGAGTCCGCCGGCGAGGGCGTACCGGCCGTTGATCTCGGTGATCATCGTCAGGATGCCGACGCCGACCATGGCGATGGGCATCCGGCCGATGAGTCCGGCAGCGCTGAACCCCTTGGTGCCGGGGACGGCGAAGAGCGCGCGGTACGGGCTGGGCAAGGGGCTCTCCGTAAGGGACGTGACTAGCCCATACAGGTTACGGCCGGTCCGCGGCGCCCGCACGGGATACTTTCCGGATGCGGGAAGTAAGGCCCACCTTACCTACGAAGTAAGGCTTACCTTACCTACCTTGATCCGGTCCACCTGGTGAGGCCGGATACCGGCGGTCGGTGCCGGGTGGCAGGATTCGAGACATGTCAGACCAGCTCCGCACCCCGGAACCGGGCGCCGCCGGCCCGGCCCGTCCGTACGACGCCCTGCTCCTGCTCTCCTTCGGCGGCCCCGAGGGCCCCGACGACGTGGTGCCGTTCCTGGAGAACGTCACCCGGGGGCGCGGCATCCCGCGCGAGCGGCTCAAGGAGGTCGGCCGGCACTACTTCGGCTTCGGCGGGGTCAGCCCGATCAACGCCCAGAACCGCGAGCTCCTCGACGCCCTGCGCAAGGACTTCGCCGACAATGGGCTGGACCTGCCGGTCTACTGGGGCAACCGCAACTGGGCGCCGTACCTGACCGACACCCTGCGCGACATGGTCCGCGACGGACGCCGCCGCATCGCCGTCCTCGCCACCAGCGCCTACGCCTCGTACTCGGGCTGCCGGCAGTACCGCGAGAACCTCGCCGACGCCCTGGCCACCCTCGCCGAGGAAGGCCTGGAGCTCCCGCGCGTCGACAAGCTGCGGCACTACTTCAACCACCCCGGCTTCGTGGAGCCCATGATCGACGGGGTCGTCGCCGCTCTGGAGTCGCTGCCCGAGGAGCTCCGGGCCGCAGCGCACCTGGCCTTCACCACCCACTCCATCCCGACCGCCGCCGCCGACACCTCCGGCCCGGTCGAGGACCACACCGAGGACGGCGCCGGCGGCGCCTACGTCAAGCAGCACCTCGACGTGGCCGAGGTGATCGCCGAAACGGTGGCGCAGCAGACCGGCATCGCCCACCCCTGGCAGCTCGTCTACCAGTCCCGCAGCGGCGCCCCGCACATCCCCTGGCTGGAGCCGGACATCTGCGACCACCTGGAGGCCCTGCACGCCGCCGGCACCCCGGCCGTGGTGATGGTGCCCATCGGCTTCGTCTCCGACCACATGGAGGTCCGCTACGACCTCGACACCGAGGCCACCGCGAAGGCCGCCGAGCTGGGCCTGCCCGTGCGGCGCTCGGCCACCGTGGGCGCCGACCCGCGCTTCGCCGAGGCGGTGCGCGAGCTGGTCCTGGAGCGCGCCGCCAAGGAGCGGGGGCAGACGGCCGAGGAGTGCTGGGTCGGCATGCTCGGGCAGAGCCACGACGTGTGCCCGGTGGGCTGCTGCCCCGCCCGCAGCCCCCGGCCGGCCGCCGCCGGCGCCGACAGCCCGTACGCATGAGGAGAGACCCCGTGGTGACCGAGGAACTGAAGCAGGAACTGCTGGAGCTCGCCCTGGCCGCCGCCCGGCAGGCCGGCGAGCTGCTGCGCGACGGCCGCCCCGCCGATCTGGCGGTCGCGGCCGTCAAGACCAGCCCGATCGACGTGGTGACGGAGATGGACCTGGCCGCCGAGAAGCTGATCACCGGCTTCCTGGCGGAGCGGCGGCCGGCCGACGGGCTGCTCGGCGAGGAGGGCGCGAGCACCGCGGGCACGACCGGCGTGCGCTGGGTCATCGACCCGCTCGACGGCACCGTGAACTACCTCTACGGCCTGCCCAGCTGGGGCGTGTCCATCGCCGCCGAGTACCACGGCGAGGCCGTGGTCGGCGTCGTGGAGGCGCCGATGCGCGGGGAGACGTACCACGCGGTGGCCGGCGGCGGGGCGTGGATCGGCGACCGGCGGCTGGCCTGCCGGGCGCCGGCCCCGCTCGACCAGGCCCTGGTGGCGACCGGCTTCGGCTACCTCCAGTCCCGGCGGGCGCACCAGGCGGAGGTCGCGGCGCGGATCATCCCGCGGGTGCGCGACATCCGGCGCGGCGGCTCGGCGGCGGTGGACCTGTGCGACGTGGCCGCGGGCCGGCTGGACGGCTACTACGAGCGCGGGCTGAACCCGTGGGACCTGGCGGCCGGCGACCTGATCGCCCGCGAGGCGGGCGCGCTCACCGGCGGCCGGCCCGGGCAGCGGGCCTCCGGCGAGCTGGTGCTGGCGGCGAGCCCGTCGGTCTTCGCCTCCCTCCAGCCGCTGCTGGAGGAGGCCGGGGCCTGGCACGACGGCGACGCCGCGCTCTGACGCCCGCGCCGGAGGACGACGACAAGGGCCGCCCCCGCCGGAGGAATCCGGTGGGAGCGGCCCTTGTCGTACGCGGCACGCGGGCGCGCGACGGTGAGAGGGGTGGGCCCGGCGCCGGCCGGCGCCGGGTCAGGCCGTGTCTTTCGGATCAGGCCGGATCGGTCCGCCCTGATCCAGGAGACACGACCTCGGTCAGCCGCAGGCCGCGGTGACCTGCACGCCGTGTTCGGCGGCGAGCCGGTGGAGGTCGTCGAGCTCCGCCTGTTCGACCTCCGCCAGGAAGTCGTCGCCTGCTTCCCGGGCCTGCCGGAGGTCCGACTGCGTGGTCCTGATCCGCTGCAGGAGACCCGCGGTGAATGCGTCCATGTCAGGTGCGCCCCTTCTTCGTGGGTCGGCGGCGTGTCCGGGGGAACGGCACGCCGCGTGAGGGTGTGGGTCGGGGTGTGCAGACGTCCTCCCCGGCACCCTGGACGCAGAAACCTCCCGAGGCCGAGGAATCCTCTCCTCCGCCCCTACGACCTCGCTGAACAGCGGCTTACAGCCGGTTTACGGCCGAAACCGGCAGGATGGATGACGCAATACACGTGTGCCCAGGAGGGCCCGGAGGAAGGATTACGACGTGCGCGTACTCGTCGTCGAGGACGAGCAGCTGCTCGCCGATGCGGTGGCCACTGGGCTGCGCCGGGAGGCCATGGCCGTGGACGTCGTGTACGACGGCGCCGCTGCCATCGAGCGCGTCGAGGTCAACGACTACGACGTGGTCGTGCTCGACCGCGACCTTCCGCTGGTGCACGGCGACGACGTCTGCCGCAAGATCGTGGAGCTGGGGATGCCCACCCGGGTGCTGATGCTCACCGCCTCCGGGGACGTCAGCGACCGGGTCGAGGGGCTGGAGCTCGGCGCCGACGACTACCTCCCCAAGCCGTTCGCCTTCAGTGAGCTGACGGCCCGGGTGCGCGCGCTCGGCCGTCGTACGACCGTCGCGCTGCCGCCCGTACTGGAGCGCGCCGGCATCAAGCTGGACCCGAACCGGCGCGAGGTGTTCCGCGACGGCCGTGAGGTGCAGCTGGCGCCCAAGGAGTTCGCGGTGCTGGAGGTCCTCATGCGCAGCGAGGGGACCGTGGTCTCCGCCGAGCAGCTGCTGGAGAAGGCATGGGACGAGAACACGGATCCGTTCACCAACGTGGTGCGGGTCACCGTCATGACACTGAGGCGCAAGCTCGGGGAACCGCCGGTCATCGTGACCGTGCCTGGCTCCGGATACCGGATCTGACGCGGGTGGCCACGACCCCGGCGCCGCCACCGGCGCCCCCTGCTCCGGCGTGGGCCCACGGCGAGTCGGAGGGGCCCTTCCCCTGGCTGCGGCCGACCATCCGGATACGCCTGACGCTGCTGTACGGCGGGATGTTCCTCATCGCGGGCATCCTGCTGCTGTCGATCATCTACCTGCTGGCCGCGCAGGCGCTGCGCGAGGGCAGCAGCCTGCCCTTCAAGATCGTCGGTGGGACGAACATCGGCGTCTCCAGCCGCGACTGCGCGGGCGTGGCGCCGGACCAGTCGATCGACGAGTTCAACCGGGCGATCACCGAGTGCGTCAACGTACAGCGCAAGCACGCCCTCGACGACCTGCTGAGCCGGTCGCTGATGGCCCTGCTGGGCCTCAGCGTCATCGCCTTCGCCTTCGGCTACGCGATGGCCGGCCGGGTGCTCTCGCCGCTAGGCAAGATCACCCGTACCGCGCGCCGGGTGGTCGGCTCCGACCTGACCCGGCGGATCGAGCTCGACGGACCCGACGACGAGCTCAAGGAGCTCGCCGACACCTTCGACGAGATGCTGGAGCGGCTGGAGCGGGCCTTCACCGCCCAGCAGCGCTTCGTGGCCAACGCCTCGCACGAGCTGAGGACCCCGCTGGCCATCAACCGGACCCTGCTGGAAGTGCACCTGTCCGATCCCGGGGCCCCGCTGGAGCTCCAGCAGCTGGGCAAGACGCTGCTGGCCACCAACGAGCGCAGCGAGCAGCTCGTGGAGGGCCTGCTGCTGCTCGCCCGCAGCGAGAACCAGATCGTCGAGCGCAAGCCCGTGGACCTGGCCGAGGTCGCCTCCCGCGCCCTCGACCAGACGCGCGGCGAGGCCGAGGCCAAGGGCGTGGAGCTGCGCGGGGAGCGCGCGCCGGCGGTGGTCCAGGGCAACGGCGTCCTGCTGGAGCGGATCGCCCTGAACCTCGTCCAGAACGCCGTGCGGTACAACGTGCCCGCGGGCGGCTGGGTGGAGGTCACCACCGAGGTACAGCAGGGCCAGGCGGTGCTGGTGGTGTCGAACACAGGTCCCGTGGTTCCCGCGTACGAGATCGACAACCTCTTCGAGCCCTTCCGGCGGCTGCGTACGGAGCGTACGGGCAGTGACAAGGGTGTTGGCCTCGGGCTGTCCATCGCGCGCTCCGTGGCGCGCGCCCACGGCGGCCGCATCCACGCGGAGCCGCGCGAGGGCGGTGGCCTGGTGATGCGTGTCACGCTGCCGATCTGAGAGCCGGGTCTCCGCAGCCCTGATTTCGCTCAGGGCTGAACCGTCGCGCCCCCTGTGGCGGGCGGAATGTGTGTGATCGATCACATTGTCGAGTGCTCGGGCGTGCGCGTTCCGTGACCTCGTGATGGCCGGAAAGCCCGGGAAAGTCCGGGTTTCCGGCCCCCCGAACGGCGGGAAATACAGGGGGTGGCGCTCGTGCAAGAGGGCCGCGGGACCGTGTACGGTCCGCCTCGACATACCGGCCGATCGCTCCTTCAGGCGTGCCGCTGGGTGTCGATTGAGTAACAGACCTTGATGTGAGGCAAAATCTCCGCCTCAGGTCGGGCACAAGTCCGGCCTCTCGCGCGTTACGTGCGCTGAGACACCGCAAACACCCAGAGGGGGAGAGCGACAGATGGCAACGGACTACGACACCCCACGCAAGACCGACGACGACGTCGACAACGACAGCATCGAAGAGCTCAAGGCCCGGCGCAGCGAGAAGACGACGTCGTCCATCGACACGGACGACTTCGACGCCGCGGAGAGCCTGGAGCTGCCGGGCGCGGACCTCTCCAACGAGGAGCTGGCCGTCCGCGTGCTGCCCAAGCAGGCCGACGAGTTCACCTGCATGAGCTGCTTCCTGGTCCACCACCGCAGCCAGCTCGCGCGCGAGAAGAACGGCCAGCCGATCTGCCGCGACTGCGACTGAGGACGTCGGCCGTGACAGGTGCGACGCCGTTCCGGAAGCGCCGCTTCCGTGGGAAGGGTGCTCCGGCGGAAGCGGAGGCGCTCACGACGGGCCCGGAAACGGGCCCTGGGGCCACCGGTCTGCCGGTCCCGTCCTCGGATGCCGGAGCCTTGCTCCCGTCGGCCACGGGGGCCGACGAGGGGCCCGTACGCGCGTCCGGCGCCCGCCGGCTGCAGGCCGTCAGGAACGGCGTGCGCAAGAGCCGTGAGGGCGCCAAGGCGGCCGTCCTGTTCATCGCCGACCGGATCATCGAGAACGCCCCGCGCGTTCCGGTGCGGGACCTCGCGACGCTGCGTTCGCAGTTCCCCGGCCTCGGCCCCGACCAGCTGGCGGACAAGCTGATCGCGGGCGCGGCGAACGCCACCTCGACGGTGGGCGCGGGCATCGGTGCGGCGGCCATGCTGCCCGTACCGCCCGCGATGCCGGCCGAGCTGGCGACGGAGATCATCGGAGTCGCGGCGATCGAGCTCAAGCTCGTCGCCGAGCTCCACGAGGTCTACGGGCTGCGGCCGCCCGGTTCGCTCAAGGACCGCAGCACGGCCTATCTGACGGCGTGGACGGAGGAGCGGGGCGTCGACCTCACCAGGCCGACCACGCTGAACGCCGCCCTCGGCGGCCAGATGAAACGCGAACTGCGCCAGCAGATCATGAAGCGGATGTTCCGCAGCCTGCCGAACCTGATGCCGTTCATGGTCGGCGCCGCCGTGGGCGCGGTGATGAACCGCCGCGACACGAAGAAGGTCGCCGAGAAGATCCGCGGCGACCTGCGGGCCCGGGCCGTGCCGTGGCACGCCCTCACCGGGCTCGCCCCCCTGGAGCAGCCGCGCGACCCGCTGCTCGCGCCCCCGGCCTGGCGGAAGGCGCTGGAGGGCCCGAACTGAGCCGGACGGGGCCCACGAGGCCCCGATGCCCCACGAGGCCCCGATGGCCCCACGAGGCCCGGCCGCACGGCCCGGAGCCCTGCGCCCGGAGCGCCGGAGCAACGGAGCACCGAAGCCCTACGAGGGCCTCCCGGCGCCCACCGGGCCATGAGCGGCGACCCGCCAGGCCTGGAGCCCCGGAGCCCTAGGAGGGGCCTCGCGGCATCCACCGGGTCATGACCCGCCAGGCCCGGAGCCCCGGAGCCGGCCCCACGAGGACCTCGCGGCGCCGACCGGGCCCCGAGGCGGCATCACCCCGAGGCCCCGCGTGCTCACGCCCGCGCGGCCTGTTCCGAGGCCGCGCGCAGGGCCGCCGCCAGGGCCTGCGGCTCGCGCGTGGAGACGTACACGTACGGCGTGGGGTCCTCCGGGTCGGTCACCTCGACCCGGACCGCCGTCCGCACGTAGCTGCGCATCAGCATGAAGGCGCGCGGGTCCGCCCGGTGCGTGCGCCAGGCGCGCGCCTCCTGCTCGTCCAGCACCTCCGGCTCACCCAGTGCCGCCACCGGGATCCGCGCATCGCCGGCGGCCAGGGCGCCGCCCACCACGCGCACCCGCGCGGAGCCGTAGCTGCTCACCAGCAGCCCCGCCAGCGCGGTGCCGCCCACCAGGCCCGCCAGCAGCGCCGTCGTCCCCAGCGGCAGCATGATCAGGGCGCCGCTGATGCCGACCAGTACGGCGATCACCCACCAGGAGCGGGGTGCGGTCAGTCGTTCGTCGTGGTGCGCGGGGGAGGGCTGCATGCCCACAAGCTTGGCACGGTGCGACCGGCGGGTAGCCGCGCGGGTAAGGTCTGCGCCTGTGAGTGGACGATTCCCAAGCCTGAAGCCGCCGGCCGACGCCTCAGCACCGGTGCGGCACCCCGACGCGCCGGCCCCCGGCGAGCTCCTCGGTGCCCACTACGAGCACTGTTTCGGCTGTGGCGAGGGCCAGCCGCACGGCCTGCACCTCCAGGCCCGGGCCGGCGAGGGCGTGAGCGTCACCGCCGAGTTCACCGTCAGGCCCGCGCACCAGGGCGCACCCGGCCTCGCCCACGGCGGCGTGCTGGCCACGGCCCTGGACGAGACGCTGGGCTCGCTGAACTGGCTCCTGCGCGTCATCGCGGTCACCCGGCGGCTGGAGACCGACTTCGTGCGGCCGGTGCCCGTGGACACCGTGCTGCACCTGGAGGCCGAGGTCACGGCCGTCGCCGGCCGGAAGATCTACTCCACCGCAGTCGGCCGGATAGGCGGCCCCCAGGGGCCGGTCGCCGTCCGCGCCGAGGCCCTGTTCGTCGAGGTGAAGGTCGACCACTTCATCGAGAACGGCAGGCCCGAGGAGATCCGGGCGGCCATGGCCGACCCGGACCAGGTCAGGCGCGCCCGCGCCTTCGAGGTGAATCCCTGATGTCGTACGACAACACACCCGTCGACGTGCTGATCAAGCTCGTGGACCCCGAGGTGCCCATCCCCGCCTACGGTCACCCCGGCGACGCCGGCTGCGACCTGGTCACCACCGAGGCCGCCGAGCTCGCCCCCGGCGAGCGCGCCGTGCTGCCCACCGGCGTGTCCATCGCCCTGCCCGACGGGTACGCCGCCTTCGTGCACCCCCGTTCGGGTCTGGCCGCCCGCTGCGGGCTCGCGCTCGTGAATGCCCCGGGGACGGTGGATGCCGGGTACCGTGGGGAGATCAAGGTGATCGTGGTCAATCTCGACCCGCGCGAGAGCGTCCGGTTCGAGCGCTTCGACCGCATTGCCCAGCTGGTTGTCCAGCGGGTCGAGAAGGTGCGCTTCCACGAGGTGGCGGAACTTCCCGGCTCGGCGCGGGCCGAGGGGGGTTTCGGCTCCACCGGCGGTCATGCGGCTGTGGCCGGAAACGGCGCTGGTCAGCAGGGTGGGAATGGCTACGCTTCGGTCGTATCCGACCGGGAAGGACAGTGACGTGTTCGGACGTCGCAAGAAGAACAGCTCCGCGCGCGACGGTGGCGAGGCCGAGCAGGTCGTCGACAGCATCGGCACCGACCAGGACCAGGACGTGGCCGAGACCGGTGCGGACACCCCGCGCCGGGTGAACCTGCCGCCCGCCCCGCGGCCCGACGGTCCGTGGGACATCACCGAGGTGCCCGGCGACGGGACCGAGGGCCGGGTCGACCTGGGCGGCATCCTCGTCCCCGGTGTCGAGGGCATGGAGCTCCGGGTCGAGGTCGCCGGTGACGCGATCGTCGCCGCGACCGTGGTGCTGCACGACAGTGCCGTGCAGCTGCAGGCGTTCGCCGCTCCGAAGAAGGAGGGCATCTGGGGCGAGGTCCGCGAGGAGATCGCCTCGGGCATCACCCAGCAGGGCGGCATCGTCGACGAGGTCGAGGGTCCGCTGGGCTGGGAGCTGCGGGCGCAGGTCCCCGTACCGCTGCCGGACGGCCAGACCGGCGCGCAGCTGGTCCGGTTCGTCGGCGTGGACGGGCCGCGCTGGTTCCTGCGCGGTGTGATCTCCGGCCAGGGCGCGGTGCGCCCGGAGGCCGCCGGGCTGCTGGAAGGGATCTTCCGCGAGACCGTCGTCGTCCGCGGTGACGGCCCGATGGCCCCGCGCGACCCGATCGTGCTGAAGCTGCCGAACGACGCCCAGATGGTGCCGGACGGCGTGCAGACCACGCAGGAGCAGGAGGGCTCCCGCTTCTCCGGCGGCATGGGCCAGCTGGAGCGCGGCCCGGAGATCACCGAGGTCCGCTGAACGACGGCGCCGGGGCCGGCGGTCCGTACTCCCCACGGGGTACGGCCGCCGGCCCCTGCGCATGTGCGCCGCACCCGCCGGGCGTCAGGGAGGTGTCGCGTCACGGATGCGTCGCGTCAGGGAGGTGCCGCGTCAGGGAGGTGCCGCGTCAGGGATGTGTCAGGGATGCCCCCGCCGGAGCCCTCTCCGTGCATGGGCGGGCGGAATGTCCCTGAGAATGGGCGCATGGGACGCGGCAGGCTTCGGATCTATCTCGGCGCGGCCCCCGGTGTGGGCAAGACGTACGCGATGCTTGCCGAGGCCCACCGCCGGGTGGAGCGGGGTGCCGACTGCGTGGCGGGGTTCGTGGAATGCCACGCCCGGCCGCGCACCGAGGTGATGCTGCACGGCCTGGATCAGGTCCCGCGCCGGGAGCTGGCGTACCGGGGCGCGGTGTTCACGGAGATGGACGTGGACGCGGTGCTGGCCCGGCGGCCCGCGGTGGCGCTGGTGGACGAGCTGGCGCACACGAACGTGCCGGGTTCGCGCAACGCCAAGCGGTGGCAGGACGTGGAGGAACTGCTGCGGGCCGGCATCGACGTCGTGTCCACGGTGAACATCCAGCACCTGGAGTCGCTGGGCGACGTGGTGGAGTCGATCACGGGAGTGCGGCAGCGGGAGACCGTGCCGGACGAGGTGGTGCGCCGCGCCGACCAGATCGAGCTGGTCGACATGTCTCCGCAGGCGCTGCGCCGGCGGATGGCCCACGGCAACGTCTACCAGCCGGACAAGGTCGACGCGGCGCTGTCGAACTACTTCCGCCCCGGCAACCTCACGGCGCTGCGCGAGCTGGCGCTGCTGTGGACGGCGGACCGGGCCGACGAGTACCTGCGGGAGTACCGGGGCGAGCACGGCATCCGCACGACCTGGCAGGCCCGGGAACGCATCGTCGTCGGCCTCACCGGCGGCCCGGAGGGCCGCACCCTCATCCGCCGGGCCGCCCGGCTGGCCGAGAAGGGCGCCGGCGGCGAGGTCCTGGCCGTCTACATCGCCCGCAGCGACGGCCTGACCTCCGCATCCCCGAAGGAGCTCGCCGTCCAGCGGACCCTCGTCGAGGACCTCGGGGGAACGTTTCACCATGTCATAGGCGACAACGTTCCGGATGCACTCCTGGACTTCGCCCGCGGGGTCAACGCCACCCAGGTCGTCCTCGGCTCCAGCCGGCGCAAGGCCTGGCAGTACGTCTTCGGGCCCGGCGTCGGCGCCACGGTGGCCCGGGAGTCCGGGCCCGACCTCGACGTCCACATCGTCACGCACGAGGAGGCGGCCAAGGGCCGGGGGCTGCCCGCCGCCCGCTCCGCCGCCCGGCTGGGGCGCGCGCGGACCGCCGCCGGATGGTTCGTCGGGCTGGCCCTGCCGGTGCTCCTGACGGTGCTGCTCACCGGGGTCGACGCCGACCTCGGGCTCGCCAACGACATGCTGCTCTACCTGTCCGTGACCGTCGCCGCCGCGCTGCTGGGCGGGCTGTGGCCGGCGCTGGCCTCGGTGGCCCTCGGCTCGCTGCTGCTGAACTACTACTTCACCCCGCCGCTGCACCGCTGGACCGTCGCCGACCCCCGGAACATCGTCGCCATCACGGTCTTCTTCGCGGTGGCGGTCTCGGTCGCCTCCGTCGTCGACGCCGCCGCCCGGCGCACCCAGCAGGCCGCCCGGCTGCGCGCCGAGTCCGAGATCCTCTCCTTCCTCGCGGGCAGCGTGCTGCGCGGCGAGAACAGCCTGGAGGCGCTGCTGGAGCGGGTCCGCGAGACCTTCGCCATGCACTCCGTGGCCCTGCTGGAGCGGGCCGACGACACCGAGCCGTGGGTCCCGGCCGCCAGCATCGGCCCCGCGCCGGCCGACCGGCCCGAGGACGCCGACGTGGACATGCCCGTCGGCGACCACCTGGCGCTGGCGCTGTCCGGGCGGGTGCTGCCCGCCGAGGACCGCCGGGTGCTCGGCGCGTTCGCCGCCCAGGCCGTCGTGGTCCTGGACCGGGAACGGCTCGTCGGGCAGGCGGAGGAGGCCCGCCGGCTGGCCGAGGGCAACCGCATCCGCACCGCCCTGCTCGCCGCCGTCAGCCACGACCTGCGCACCCCGCTCGCCGGCATCAAGGCCTCCGTCAGCAGCCTGCGCTCCGACGACGTCGAGTGGTCCGAGGAGGACCGGACCGAGCTGTTCGCCGGCATCGAGGACGGCGCCGACCGCCTCGCCCACCTCATCGGCAACCTGCTCGACATGTCCCGGCTCCAGACCGGCACCGTGACCCCGCTGATCCGGGCCGTCGACCTCGACGAGGTGGTGCCGATGGCGCTGGGCGGCGTACCGGAGGGCAGTGTGCGGCTCGACGTGCCCGAGACCCTGCCGATGGTCGCCGTGGACGCCGGCCTGCTGGAGCGCGCGGTCGCCAACGTCGTCGAGAACGCCGTCAAGTACAGCCCCGCAGGCACCCCCGTCACGGTCGCCGCGAGCGTGCTCGGCGACCGGGTCGAGGTCCGGGTCGTCGACCGCGGCCCCGGGGTGCCCGACGAGGCCAAGGAACGGATCTTCGCGCCCTTCCAGCGCCACGGCGACGCCCCGCGCGGCGCGGGGGTCGGCCTCGGCCTCGCCGTCGCCCGCGGCTTCACCGAGGCCGTGGGCGGCACTCTGACCGCCGAGGACACCCCGGGCGGCGGACTGACCATGGTGCTCACCCTGCGCGCGGCGACACCGCCCTCACCGCCCCCACCGCCCTCACCGCACGGCGACCGCAACGACCCGATCGCCCCGACCGACCCGATCGACCCGATCGACCCGATCGACCCGATCGACCGGATACGACAGAAAGCAGGACCTCAATGACCCGGGTGCTCGTGGTGGACGACGAGCCGCAGATCGTCCGAGCCCTCGTGATCAACCTCAAGGCGCGCAAGTACGAGGTGGACGCCGCCGCCGACGGGGCCGGCGCCCTGGAACTGGCGGCCGCCCGCCACCCCGACGTGGTCGTCCTCGACCTCGGCCTGCCCGACATGGACGGGGTCGAGGTGATCAGGGGGCTGCGCGGCTGGACCCGCGTCCCGATCCTCGTGCTCTCCGCCCGCCACAGCTCCGACGAGAAGGTCGAGGCCCTGGACGCCGGCGCCGACGACTACGTCACCAAGCCCTTCGGAATGGACGAGCTGCTCGCCCGGCTGCGGGCGGCGGTGCGCCGGGCCGAGCCGGCGCCCGGCGCGGGGGAGGACGAGGTGGTCGTCGAGACCGACGGCTTCACCGTGGACCTGGCCGCGAAGAAGGCCGTACGCGAGGGGCGCGACGTACGCCTCACGCCCACGGAATGGCACCTGCTGGAGGTGCTGGTGCGGGGCGCCGGCAAGCTGGTCAGCCAGAAGCAGCTGCTCCAGGAGGTCTGGGGGCCGTCGTACGGGACGGAGACCAACTATCTGCGGGTCTACATGGCGCAGCTGCGACGCAAGCTGGAGGCGGACCCCTCGCATCCGCGGCACTTCATCACCGAACCGGGTATGGGATACCGCTTCGAGCGGTAGTCCGGGCGCCGGTACGCTTCCTGTATGAGTGCTGAACCGCGTCCCGGAATGCCCGCGAAACCGGCCAGGCCGGCGGGCCGGTTCCGCCGGATGATAGAGAGGCTGTCCTCCTCGCAGGAAGAGCTGCATTCGGCGGAGCTGCAGGAGGACGCAGAGGCCGCGGGTTGCACGCGGATCTGCGATTCCCACGACCGCGAGATCGTCAAGGTGACCGGCACCCTGCGCACGGTCACCCTGCGGCCGCGCGCGGGAGTGCCCGCCCTGGAGGCCGAGCTGTTCGACGGGTCCGCCGCGCTGGACGTCGTCTGGCTCGGCCGTCGCTCGATCGTGGGAATCGAACCGGGGCGGCGCCTGATCGCCTCGGGGCGGATCTCGATGAGCCACGGCCGTCGGGTCCTCTTCAATCCCAAGTACGAACTCCGACCCCTCGGACAGGAGCACTAGCCGGTGACGTCACTCGACAAATCGACGCCGACGACGCCCCCCGCCTCCGCGTCGTCCCCGCCCGAGGGCGACGGCCGGGGCGGCCACGGCGGCCAGGACGGCCAGGACGACGTCAAGGCCGTGACCCAGGCGGCGCTCTTCGACGCCTTCGGCGGCATCCGCGGCACCGTGGAGACGATGCTGCCGGGCCTGCTGTTCGTGATGATCTACACGTTCAACAAGGACGTGAAGATGTCGGCGTTCGCGGCGGGCGCGGTCGCGGTGGTGCTGGTGATCGTGCGGCTGGCCCGCAAGGACACCGTCAAGCACGCCTTCAGCGGCGTCTTCGGCGTCGGCGTCGGCGTGGCCTTCGCCCTGTTCACCGGCAGCGCCAAGGGCTTCTACCTGCCCGGCATGATCTACGGCGCCGGCCTCGGCGTCGCCTTCACGCTGTCGGCGCTGGTGGGCTTCCCGCTGCTCGGGGTGGTGCTGGGCCCGGTCTTCCGGGAGAACCTGTCCTGGCGCACCCGCAACCCCGGCCGCAAGAAGGCGTACACCAAGGCCTCGCTGGCCTGGGGCCTGATCTTCCTGGCCAAGTACGCGATCCTCTTCCCGCTGTACTGGTGGGGCGACGAGACGCAGCTGGGCTGGCTGCTGGTGGCGCTGAAGCTGCCGCCGATGGTGCTGGCCGTGTACTTCACCTGGGTCTTCCTGGCCAAGGCCCCGCCGCCGATCGACGTGATCGCGGAGTACGAGGCGCAGGAGGCGGCGGAGGCCGCCCGCAAGAGCCAGGCCTAGGGTCTGTTGCGAAAGTGGATCTTGTTCGTTGATGATCACGTCCTGTGGGACGTGGGGATCTGACGAATGGGCAGTGGGCCCGGCTTGAGCCGTTGCTGCCGCGGGGCATCAAGCCGGGCCGGCCGCAGGTGTGGACGCGGCGGCAGCTGATAGACGGCATACGGTGGCGGACCCGCACCGGTGCCCCCTGGCGTGATGTGCCGGAACGCTACGGGCCGTGGGACCGGGTCTACGACCTGTTCCGGCGCTGGCAGCGAGACGGGACCTGGGCCCGTCTTCTCACCCAGCTTCAGGCCGAGGCGGACGCGAAGGGCCTGATCACCTGGGAGGTGAACGTCGACTCGACCGTCTGCCGGGCTCACCAGCACGCCGCCGGGGTGGCGAAAAAGGGGATCTCCAGAAGGAGCCGCCCGGCGGGGTCTTCGTCGAGCCGGCCGACCACGGACTTGGACGCTCCCGCGGCGGGCTGACCAGCAAAATCCACCTCGCCGTCGAGCAGGGACAGAAGCCCTTGTCAGTGGTGATCACGGCAGGGCAGCGGGGCGACTCCCCGCAGTTCGAGCCGGTCCTGGAAGCGATTCGGGTGCCCCGGGTCGGGCTCGGTCGGCCGCGCAAGCGCCCGGACCGCGTCCGTGCCGACAAGGCGTACGACTCCCGCAGCAACCGCATCTACCTGCGCAGACGCGGTATCAAGGCCACCATTCCCGTGCCCGCGGACCGGGTCCGCAACCGCCTCAAGCGCGGTTCCCGCGGTGGGCGGCCGCCGA
>NZ_WTFF01000100.1 GCF_019400985.1 Streptomyces bambusae | reverse complement strand
CTCCAGCGCTGCTCGCTGGCCACCGGGCAGAGCACGTGGGCCGGGCACCGGCACGCTCTGCACCACTGCGCCTCGCTGGTGTGCTTGTGCCGCGTGACGCCTAGGTGGCGGACGGGTCGGACGGGGGTGCCGGCCCTGCTCCGCCTTGCGGGCCAGGGCCACCAGCGCCGCGTGCGCGCGGGCGTAGCCCACCGCGGTGGCCGCGCCGCTGCCGGTGCGCTCCTGCGACACCGGCGGGAGTTCCTTCGCCCCGGCCGGCGCCTTGGCCTCGATGGCCAGCAGCCGGCGCCCCTCCAGCGCGCTCGCCCGCTCGGTCTCGGCGGTGGCGTAGCGGCGCAGCAGCGCCGCGTGCTCCCCACGCAGTCCGGCGAGTTCGACGCGCTTGGCCCGGAGCTTGGCGTCCAGCTTGGCGCGCAGCGCCCGCGCCTCCTCCAGGTCGCTCTCCAGCTCGGCGATGCGCTCCTCGGTGCGCCACTCGTCCTTGACGCGTTCGCGCGCGAGCTCCGCCACCCGGCGGCCGGCCGCCCGGTCCCAGGACCGCATGACGACCGCCCCGGCGATCCCCGCCGCCGCCGTCAGCGCCACGAGCAGCCGCAGCGGAACGGGTTCCGCGAGCAGCCAGGCGACGGCGGCGCTGGATATGGACACACCGGCGACAGCCGTCGGCGTGAGCAGCCGGTGCAGGGGTTCGGGATTGCGGTGGCGTCCACGGGGCATGGCCCGAAATTTACAGGGCGTGGGGACCCGATGGGGGGAGCGCCGGGGAATCTGTTGCCAGGCGGTTACGCCTCATTCCGCCATCAACCATGTAACACCGACCGGCGTTCCGGCTGATGTTCCGACCGCCGGAACATCAGCGGGAACATCAGCCGGAAGGCCGGCCGCCGGTTCACCCCTTCTTCAGCAGGCCCTTCGACTCCAGATAGGCCTTCGCGACGTCCGCCGGCTTCGCCCGCTCCGCGTCCACCTTCCGGTTGAGGTCGACGAGGTCGGCCGTGGTGAGGACCTTGGTGAGCCGGTCCAGGGCGGCCGCGACCTCCGGGGACCCGGCGTCCTTCGCGTTGACCACGGGCAGGACGTTGTCCGCGTTCTGGAGCTTCTTGTCGTCCTCCAGCAGCACCAGGCCGTACGTGTCGAGCGTGGCGTCCGTCGTGGTGGTCAGGACGAGTTGGTCCACCCCGTCCTTCACCGCCTGCTTGGCCTGCGGGGTTCCGACGCCCTTCGGGTCAATACCGGAAACGTCGATTCCGTATCGCGCCTTCAATCCCGGCGCGCAGAAGGGCCGGACGGTGCATTCGTCACCCGCGGCGATCTTCACCTTCAGCCCCGAAGCGCCAAGATCGGAAAGGGACTTCAGCTTGTTCTTCCCGGCGAATTCCCGGCTCACCGCGAAGGCGTTCTGGTCCACGGCCGAGCCGGCCGGCAGCGCCTTCAGCCCGAGCGGGGCCGCGAGCTTCTCCAGCCCCGCCACCGTCGCCGCGACGTCGCCCGAGGCGACCGGCCTGTCCTGCGGTGCCTTGGGGCCGTTGACCTTGGCGTTGAGGAACTCCGCAAGCGTGGCCGCGTACTCCGGTACGACGTCGATCTCGCCCTTCTCCAGGGCCGGCTCGTACAGCTCGCGGTTGTTGACGGTGGTGACGGAGGTGGCGTACCCCTCGGACCGCAGCAGCTGCGCGTACAGCTCCGCCAGCACGTTGGACTCGGTGAATCCGGCCGAGCCGACGACCAGCGTGCCCTTCCCGCCGCCGGATCCCGAGGCGGCCGGGCCGCCCTCCTTGGACTGCTCCAGGCTCTCCCCTCCGCACGCGGTCAGCAGCAGGCCGGCGGCGACGGCCAGCGCGGCCGCCGTACGCCTGTGGATCCGACTCCTCATGAGTGCTCCGTTCGCAGAGTTCGACGATGACGGGACGACGGCGCGACCAGCCGGTCCGCCGCCACCAGCACGCCCTCGACCAGCAGCGCGAGCAGCGCCACCAGCAGGGCCCCCGCCACGACCTGCGGGGTGTTGTACGTGTTGAAGCCGGCGGTGATGATCCGGCCGAGCCCGCCCTGGCCGACCATCGCGGCGATCGTGGCGGTGGCGACGACCTGGACGGCGGCCGAGCGCACGCCCGTCATCACCAGCCCGCGGGCCAGCGGCAGTTCCACCTTCCAGAACAGCTGCCGGCCGGACATGCCCATCCCCCGGGCGGCCTCGACCACCGAGCGGTCCACCTCGCGCAGGCCCACGTAGGCGTTGGTCAGCAGCGGCGGGACGGCGAACAGCACCAGCGCGACCACGGTCGGCGTGTACCCGGCGTTGCGCAGCGGCGAGACCATGAACAGGGCCAGCACGGCGAAGACCGGCACGGCCCGGCCCGCGTTGGAGATGTTCACGGCGAGCGCGCCGCCGCGGCCGACGTGCCCCAGCCACAGCCCGACGGGCAGCGCCACCGCGCAGGCGAGGGCCAGGGCCAGCCCGCTGACGTAGACGTGCTCGGCGAGCCGGTTCCACACGCCGTTCTCGCCCGCCCAGTTGGCGCCGTCGCCCAGCCAGTCCCAGGCCCCGCCCAGCACGCCCGTCCCCATGGCCTCAGGCCCCCTTCGCGGCGGTCCGCGTCCACGGTGTCAGCAGCCGCTGCACCCCGAGCAGCAGCAGGTCCGCCACCAGGGCGAGCAGCACGCACAGCACCGAGGCGGTGAGCACCTGCGCCTTGAACGAGCTGGTCACGGCCGGGGCGATGAGATTGCCCAGCCCGCCCTTGCCGACGATCGCGCCGACCGTGGTCAGGGCCACGGTGGAGACCGTCGCGATCCGGACACCCGCCAGCAGGGCGGGCAGCGCCAGCGGCAGTTCGACCTGCCACAGCATCCGCACCGGCCCGTACCCCATCCCCCGCGCGGCCTCCTTGACCTCCCGCGGTACGCCGTCCAGCCCAGCGAGCACGCCCCGCACCAGGATGGTGAGCGAGTACAGCACCAGCCCGGTGACCACCAGCGACGCGGACAGCCCGAACAGCGGCAGCAGCAGCGAGAACATGGCGAGCGAGGGGACCGTGTAGAGCAGCGTGGTCAACCCCAGCACGGGCGCGGCCCAGTGCCGGCCGCGGCGGGCGAGCAGGGCCAGCGGCACCGAGACGAGCAGGCCGATCAGCACCGACGCCGCGGTGATCCACACATGCTGGACGGTGGCCTCGGTCAGCTCCTGGCTGCGGGAGGTGACGTACTCCCAGCAGAGCCAGTCGTTCGCCACCAGGCAGCTGTCGCGCCCGGCCATGCCACCGCCCCTCGCCCGTCGGATCCGTACATACGTACGCCAGGTACTGCTGCGACCCTAACCCGCGGGCGCGGCCGTGGCCGGATCCATTTGCACAGGAGCAACACTCCTTTCACCTGCTTTCTCCCAGGAAGCCCGGGGCTTCAGCCCCGGGTGGGGGTATACCTCCCGCTTGCGGGGGGGGGGGGGAAGGGGGCCTCGGGCACGAAGCGCCGGAGTTCGTTACGCATCTGCCGGTGCTTCAACTTGATCTCCTGCGATCCTTCTTACTAGCGTGTTGTGCGTGAAGATCGTCACGCAGGTGAAGTTGTTGCCTGCGTCCGCGCATGACGCGGACGCGCTGGCGGCGACTCTGCGTGCCTGCAACCGAGCCGCGAACGCTGCTTCGGAAGTGGCGTTCACCAAGGACCTGAAGCGGCGCAACGTGCTGCACGGAGCCGTGTACCACCGCATCAAGGCGGACTTCGATCTCGGGGCTCAGCCGGCGGTGCGCACGATCAAGAAGGTGTGCGACGCGTACGCCACGTTGAAGGGGAACACCAAGGCCGGGAACCTCGGCCAGGAAGGATCGAAGCGGCGCACCCGCGCCGAGTCCAAGCCGATCGTCTTCCGCGAGGACGCGGCGCAGCCCTACGACGACCGCATCCTGACGTGGAACCTCGACGCGCAGACCGTGTCCATCTGGACGGTGGCCGGGCGCCTCAAGGGCATCCCGTTCGCCTGCTCCCCGGAGACGCTGAAGCTTCTGGCCTCCCGCAAGGGCGAGTCGGACCTGGTGATGCGTGACGGGATGTTCTTCCTGATCGCCACCATTGACGTGCCGGAACCACCCGTGTTCGAGCCGAACGGGTTTCTCGGCGTGGACCTCGGCATCGTCAACATCGCCACCACCAGCGACGGCGACATCCTCGCCGGACGCCGCCTGAACCGCTACCGGCAGCGTCATCGCGACCTGCGGGCCAAGTTGCAGAAGAAGCGCACCAAGGCCGCCAAACGGGTCTTGAAGCGCCTCCGCCGCCGGGAAGCCCGGCACGCGGCGAACACCAACCACATCATCGCCAAGCAAATCGTCGCCACCGCTGAACGCACCTTGCGAGGTGTCGCCCTGGAAGACCTGGGCGGCATCCGGCAGAGGGTCACGGCCAAGAAGGACCAGCGGGCACGACTGCACTCCTGGGCGTTCGCCCAGCTCGGCGCGTTCATCGCCTACAAGGCACAGCGGGCAGGTGTGCCCGTGGTCCACGTGGACCCGCGCAACACCTCCCGCCAGTGCTCCGAGTGCTGGCACACCCACCGGACCAACCGTGTGGACCAAGCCCGGTTCGTCTGCCGGTCCTGCGGGACCGTGATGCACGCGGACCACAACGGCTCCCGCAACATCGCCCACCGGGCCGATGCTGTGTGGCAGCGGGGCGCAGTCAACCGCCCCAGTACGGCATAGCCGTACCGGACGCAGGGGACCACGCGGCAGCCAGTCGCGCTCCACTTGCAATCACGGCCCTTCGCGGATCGGGCAACAAGCCCGGTCCTTCAGAGCCGAGAAGTCGACACGCCACCCTTCCCCGTAGGCAAGGATGGTGGGGTGATCCGATTCGAGCACGTGACCAAGCGCTACGCCGACGGGACGACGGCCGTCGACGACCTTTCCTTCGAGGTGGCCGAGGGCGAGCTGGTCACCCTCGTGGGCCCGTCGGGCTGCGGCAAGACCACCACGATGAAGATGGTCAACCGGCTGATCGAGCCCACCTCGGGGCGGATCCTGCTGGCCGGCGAGGACATCGCGGACGCCGACCCCGTACAGCTGCGCCGCCGCATCGGGTACGTCATCCAGCAGGTGGGGCTGTTCCCGCACCGGACGGTGCTGGAGAACACCGCGACGGTGCCGCAGCTGCTCGGCACCCCGAAAGCCAGGGCCCGGGCGCGGGCGGCGGAGCTGCTGGAGCTGGTGGGACTGGATCCCGCCGTCCACGGCGGCCGCTACCCCGAGCAGCTGTCGGGCGGACAGCGCCAGCGCGTCGGCGTGGCACGGGCGCTCGCGGCGGATCCGCCGGTGCTGCTGATGGACGAGCCGTTCGGGGCGGTGGACCCGGTGGTGCGCGAGCGGCTGCAGAACGAGTTCCTGGCGCTGCAGAAGTCGGTGCGCAAGACGATCCTGCTGGTCACCCACGACCTGGAGGAGGCGATCCGGCTCGGCGACCGGATCGCCGTGTACGGCTCGGGCACCATCGAGCAGTTCGCGGCCCCGGCCGCGGTGCTGGGCTCGCCGGCCACGCCGTACGTGGCCTCCTTCGTCGGCGCCGACCGGGGGCTGAAGCGGCTGGCGGTCACCCGGGTGGAGGCGGCCGACCTGGAGCCGGCCGACCTGGAGCCCGCGCTGGATCCGGCCGGCCCGAAGGCGCCGTCCGGCGCGGCGCCGGCCGCGACGGTGGAGCTGGGCGCCTCGCTGCGCGAGGCCCTGGCGGCCCTGCTCCAGGAGGACTCGGGCCGGATCGGGGTCACGGACCCGGTCTCGGGCGAGCCGGCGGGCGTCCTGACGCCGGCGGGCGTGCACCGGGCGCTGCGCCGGGCCCGGGCGCAGGACGCGTGACTCCGCCCCAGGAAGCGAGAAGGGGCTGCGGCGCCCCGCCTGCGCGGTGGCCCCGAGCCCCGTGGAACGACTGACGCCTGACGCTCGCGGCGTCAGGCGTCGGTTCAGGCTTCAGGCTTCAGGCCTCAGGGCTCAGGCGTGGATGCGGTCGCTCATCCACACCAGCATCGGCGGGATCTCCCGGCGCCACGTGTTGAAGTTGTGGCCGCCGCTCTCCAGGATGATCGAGGAGACCCGGTCCGGGCCCTTGACCCCCTTGATGAACTTGCGGGTGTCGGAGATGTTGGGCTCGCCCTCCTCGCTGCTGGTGACGAGGAAGGAGGTGCCGGTCGGCGCCTTGCGCTCCAGGCTGTGCAGGACGTCGGCGCGCTTCTTGAGCTTGTCGTCGCCCTGGAACAGGTCGCCCGTGGTCGGGTCGTTCGGGGCGTCGTAGTACGCCGAGAGACCCGCGGCGGCGCCGAAGGTCTTCGGGTGGTGCAGGGCGATCTTCAGCGCGCAGTAGCCGCCGGTCGAGTTGCCGATGAAGCCCATGTTCTCGGGCTTCTTGCCGACCCGGAAGGTGTCCGTGATCGCCTGCGGCAGGTCCTGGGCGAAGAAGGTCTCGGTCTGCGGGCCGTTCGGTATGTCCACGCACTCGGTGTCGCGCGGCGGCGCGACGGTCGGGCGCAGCATGACCAGGATCATCGGCTTCATCTTGCCCGCCTTGGCCTGCTTGAAGGCCGTCATCGGGTAGTTCAGCCCTTTGATCAGGTTCTCCGCCGTGCCCGGGTAGCCCGTCAGGACGATGGACGCCGGAAAGGTCTTGTCCTTGTACTGCGGCTGGAAGTACTCCGGCGGCAGCCACACGTAGCCCGGGCTGCTTATCTTCGACTTCTGCCCCGTTATGGCCACTTTGAGGATCTGGCCGCCCACCTGCGGCTTGGTCCCACCCGGCACGTCGAGGTGCTGCTTGTCGACGACCTTGATGTCCTTGCTGCTCATCGAGTGGTCGACGACCTTGCCCATCTCGGTCTGCTGGCCGAACAGGTCGGCCCAGGATCCGTAGAAGAGGAAGGACTTGTTGGCGGCCAGACCGATCGACGCGAACAGCGCCAGCTGGGTCGCGAGCAGGAGGCCGATGCGGCCGGTGACCGCGCGCCAGGTGCGGCCCGAGAGCCGCGGCCAGAGCCAGACCGTTGCCGCGAACAGCAGCACGCCGGCCACGATCGCCAGCACCAAGACCGTATTACTGGTGAGACCCATGAGTGTTTCGCAGACTTTCTGATGGCAGGGCGAGATTTTTCCGTAAGCCGAGTGAACCCGCCGCCCCGTGTCGTCGTCCTAAGGGACGCACACACCGGAGGCTGACGCGGCCTTCGGCCACATGATCTCTCGCGGAGCAACGGGAAAGCGATGTCTAGCAGGATAGATGGCGATAAGTCCGGACAGGTTCCGAATCGGGTCCGCCGAATCCTCAGCGGACCACGACCGGAGCGCGTCCCCAGCCTGGTAGGTACGGCCGTCGGGCTCGTCGGCCTCATGGACATAGCCGCGGGTGTCTTCCCGCGGTTCAACCACAGCCGCGTCCGCGCCATCGCCGAGGTGATCCCCGGCTCGACCCGGCCCATGGCGGCCGCGGTCACCATCTGCGCGGGCGTCCTGCTGCTCCTGCTCGCCCACGGGCTCAAGCGCCACAAGCGCCGTGCCTGGCGGGCGGCGGTCATCCTGCTGCCCGTCGGGGCCGCGGCGCAGTTCGTCTACCGCCACTCGATCATCGGTGTGGTGATCGCGGTCGCGCTGCTCGCACTGCTGCTGCGCCACCACGCCGAGTTCAAGGCGCTCCCCGACCCGCGCAGCCGCTGGAAGGCGCTGGCGAACTTCGTCCTCATGGGCGCCGGCTCCATCGGTCTCGGCCTGGTGATCGTCAACGCCCACCCGAACAAGGTCGTCGGCCACCCCGGCCTCTACGAGCAGATCGCCCACGTCCTGTACGGCCTCGTCGGCATCGAGGGCCCGGTGGCCTACTCCGGCGACCGCGCGGACTGGATCGTCGGCTACTCCCTGGGCGCCCTCGGCATGCTGACCGCCCTGACCACCGCCTACCTGGCCTTCCGCCCCGAGCACCCGGCCGCCGGGCTGACCGAGGACGACGAGGCGAAGCTGCGCGAGCTGCTGGCCAAGCACGGCGGCCGCGACTCCCTCGGCCACTTCGCGCTGCGCCGCGACAAGGCCGTGGTCTTCTCCCCCAGCGGCAAGGCCGCCGTCACCTACCGCGTCGTCTCCGGCGTCATGCTCGCCTCCGGCGACCCGATCGGCGACGTCGAGGCCTGGCCCGGCGCCATCGAGCGGTTCATGGAGGAGGCCAAGGCCCACTCCTGGACCCCCGCCGTCATGGGCTGCAGCGAGACCGGCGGCGAGGTCTGGACCCGTGAGACCGGCCTGGACGCCCTGGAGCTCGGCGACGAGGCGATCGTCGACGTCAAAGACTTCTCGCTGTCGGGCCGCCCGATGCGCAACGTCCGCCAGATGGTCAAGCGCATCGAGCGCAACGGCTACACCACCAAGGTCCGCCGGGTCGCCGACCTCACCGAGGAGGAGCTGACCGCGGTCCGCGGCGCTTCCGAGGCCTGGCGCGGCACCGACACCGAGCGCGGCTTCTCCATGGCCCTGGGCCGGGTCGGCGACCCGGGCGACGGCGACTGCATCATCGCGACCGCGCACCGCGTCGAGGAGGGCGACACCAGCCCCTTCGGCGACCTGAAGGCCATCCAGCACTTCGTCCCGTGGGGCAAGGACGGCATGTCGCTGGAGCTGATGCGCCGCGACCGCGCCGCCGACCCGGGCATGAACGAGCTGCTGATCGTCGCCTCCCTGCAGGCCGCGCCCGGGCTCGGCATCGAGAAGGTCTCCCTGAACTTCGCGATGTTCCGCTCCGCGCTCGCCCGCGGCGAGAAGATCGGCGCCGGCCCGGTGCTGCGCGCCTGGCGCAGCCTGCTGGTCTTCCTCTCGCGCTGGTTCCAGATCGAGTCCCTGTACAAGTTCAACGCGAAGTTCCAGCCCCGCTGGGAGCCCCGCTTCGTGGTCTTCCGCAACACCCGCGACCTGCCCCGCATCGGCTTCGCCGCCATGCAGGCCGAGGGCTTCGTGACGCTGGCCCTGCCCCGGCTGTTCGCCGGCCGCCGCCGTCCCAAGCCGGTACGCGGGTGCGCCCACCAGGGCAACGTCTCCTCCGTGCCGAACCAGAAGGCCGAGCGCGAGGTCCAGGCCGCGTAGGCGCCGCTCCCGTACGCCACTCCCGTACGCATGTGCGGCAGGGCCCCGTCCGTCCCGCCCGGCAGCAGCCGGGGACGGCCGGGGCCCTGCCGTTCGTACGGCAGCCCTACCCTTGAACTCATGAACACGATGCGCGGACCCGCGGCCAGGGGTCGAGTCACAGGCCTGCCGGAATGGGACCGCTGCGCGGTCATGGGCGTCGTCAACGTCACGCCCGACTCCTTCTCCGACGGCGGCCGCTGGTTCGACACCACCGCGGCGGTCAAGCGCGGACTGGACCTGGTCGCCCAGGGCGCCGACCTCGTGGACGTGGGCGGCGAGTCCACCCGTCCGGGCGCCACCCGGGTGGACGCCGACGAGGAGCTGCGCCGGGTCGTCCCCGTCGTGCGCGGCCTGGCCTCGGAGGGCGTCACCGTCTCCGTGGACACCATGCGCGCCGCCGTCGCCGAGCAGGCCGTGGCCGCCGGCGCGGTGCTGGTCAACGACGTCAGCGGCGGCCTGGCCGACCCCGGCATGATCCCGGCGGTGGCCGCCGCCGAGGTGCCGTTCGTGGTCATGCACTGGCGCGGCTTCAGCGAGAACATGAACTCCCTCGCCGTCTACGAGGACGTGGTCGCCGAGGTCACCGCCGAGCTGCGGGCCCGGATCGACGCCGTCGTGGCCGGCGGCATCGCCCCCGAGCGCCTCGTCGTGGACCCCGGCCTGGGCTTCGCCAAGCAGGCCGAGCACGACCTGAAGCTGGTCGCCCACCTGCGCGAGCTGCGCGCCCTGGGCCACCCGCTGCTGGTCGCCGCGTCCCGCAAGCGCTTCCTGGGCCGCGTACTGGCCGGGGACAGCGACGTACCGCCGCCGGCCCGTGAGCGCGACGCGGCCACCGCCGCCGTCTCCGCCATCGCCGCCCACGAGGGCGCCTGGGCGGTCCGGGTGCACGAGGTGCGGGCCACGGCCGACGCGGTTCGGGTCGCACGCGCGGTGGAAGGAGCTCGGTGACCCTGTGATCCGTAGGGAAGGGGAACAGTGAGCCGTACCGACATCGAGGCGGTCGAAGAGGTCAATACGGCCTTCTACGAGGCCATGGAGCGGGGGGACTTCGACGCACTGTCGGCGCTCTGGCTGGACGACGAGATCTCCTGCGTGCACCCCGGCTGGCCGGTGCTCACCGGGCGCGGCGAGGTGCTGCGCTCGTACGCCCTGATCATGTCCCACACGGACTACATCCAGTTCTTCCTCACCGACACCAAGGTCAGCGTGATCGCGGACACGGCGGTCGTCACCTGCACCGAGAACATCCTCAGCGGCGGGCCCGCGGAGGAGGGCCAGGACCTCGGTCCGCTGGTCGGCCAGCTGGTCGTCGCGACAAATGTGTTCCGACGCACATCCGAGGGGTGGCGGCTGTGGTCCCACCACGGTTCTCCGGTGCTGACGGAGTCCGACGAGGACGAGGACGAGGCCTCCTCCTGACCCCGCGGGCAGGGTTTGCAGTTCGTCGCGGGTAAATTCGAAGGTGGACGACGCCGACCGCACTCGGCGCAGCCATGGCGCCGGGGTAGGTCCCCGGGGCCGAGGACCTACGAAAGCAGGAGTGATTCGCGTGGATCGTGTCGCGCTGCGCGGCCTCAAGGCCCGCGGGCACCACGGCGTCTTCCCCCGGGAGCGCGAGGAGGGCCAGACCTTCATCGTGGACCTGGTGCTGCACCTCGACACCCGCTCCGCGGCGGCCGACGACGACCTGGCGAAGACCGTCCACTACGGCGTCGTCGCCGAGGAGGTCGTCGACGTGGTCCAGGGCGAGCCCGTGGACCTGATCGAGACGCTCGCCGAGCGGATCGCCCAGCAGTGCCTCAAGCACGAGGCGGTCGCGGAGGTGGAGGTCGTCGTCCACAAGCCGGACGCGCCGATCACCGTGCCCTTCGACGACGTGACCATCACGATCACCCGGAGCCGCGCATGAACCATCCCCAGAGCGACCCCACCGTGCAGCCCGTCCCCGCTGCGGTCGTCGAGGCCGTCGACGCGGCGGACTCGACCCTGTCCAACCCCCGGCTGGCCGTCGTCGCCCTCGGCTCGAACCTCGGCAACCGCCTGGAGACCCTCCAGGGCGCCGTGGACGCCCTCGGTGACACGCCCGGCCTGCGGGTCAAGGCCGTCTCCCCGGTCTACGAGACCGAGCCGTGGGGCGTGGAGCCGGGCTCCCAGCCCGCGTACTTCAACGCCGTCGCCGTGATCAGGACGACGCTGCCCCCGTCCTCGCTGCTGGAGCGCGCGCACGCCGTCGAGGAGGCGTTCGACCGGGTCCGCGAGGAGCGCTGGGGCCCGCGCACCATCGACGTCGACATCGTCTCCTACGCGGACGTGGTCTCCGACGACCCGGTCCTCACCCTCCCGCACCCGCGGGCGCACCAGCGGGCCTTCGTCCTCGCCCCCTGGTACGACGTGGATCCCGGGGCCCAGCTGCCGGGCCGCGGCCCGGTCGCGGCCCTGCTGGCGGAAATCGGCCGGTCGGGCGTCACGCCGCGCCCCGACCTGGAACTCCGCCTGCCGGAGTAGTCGTTAGCCTGTAGCCGCGGTGTCGGACGAGGACGGGAACGGGAACGGGGTACGGGTTTCGTGAAGCAACTTCGGCTGGGTGTCCTCGCGGCCATCTTCGTGATCGCCGGACTCCTGTCCTGGACGGGAGCCCGGCTGTGGAACGCGTACGGCACCCTGCCGGGCGTGCCGCTCGCCGCACCCATCGTGCTGGCCGTCATCGCCGTGGTCCTGCTGGCCACCGCCCTGTCGCTGCGCGCCCGGCTGAAGGCCCAGCGTGAGCGCCGGCCCGGCGCCAAGGGCGTGGAGCCGCTGATGGCGGCCCGCGCGGTGGTCTTCGGCCAGGCCAGCGCGCTGGTCGCGGCGCTGGTGGCCGGCATGTACGGCGGCACGGGCGTCTTCCTGCTGCTGGCCGACCTCACCCAGGTCCCGGCCCGCCGCGACCAGGCCTTCTACGCCGGCTTCTCGGTCCTGGCAGGCGCGGCGGTGATCGCCGCGGCCCTCTTCCTGGAACACGTCTGCAAACTCCCCGAGGACGACGACCACCCGGGCCCGGAGGCCTCGGCCCGCGCCTGAGCGCTCCGCTGGAAGTGCGGTGATGAAACCGCGGGCCGGTGGGGGCTGGTCGCTCCCCCAAGTTCTCGGCTGCGCTCGAACAGGGGACCCCCATCGCGGCGGAGCCGCATATGCGGACAGCCCCGCGCCCCTGACGGGGCGCGGTACCGCACCGGACTTCGCCGAACCCGCTCAGGCCGTCTCCCCACCCCCCGTCGCCACCGGCCCCGCCGCGGCCGCGATCGCACGGCCGGACCCGGCGCCCGGACCGACGCCCGCCGCGGAGCTCCAGGCGGCCGCCGCCCCCGGCAGCCGGGTCAGGTTGGTGGTGATCAGGGCCGCCGTGCGGGTGACGGCCTCGCCGAGCCGGGTCACCTGGGCGCGGTCCGTGCCCGTCGCCGCCACCGCGGCGACCACCTGGCCCGTGGCGGAGAACACCGGGGCCGCCACCCACGACAGCGTGCTCACGCACCGCCCGTGCTCGAAGGCCAGGCCCCGTTCCCGGATCCGTGCCGCCTCCCGGATCCACGCGGACACCGCCCAGTTCGCCGGCGGCCCCGCCTCCGGCGTGTACGCCGTGAGGACCAGCTCGGCCGCGTTCCCCGGCGGCAGTACGGCGCCGGGGTGCAGCGGATACCGGTCGTCAGCCGCCCCCCGTACGTTCCCCACCACGACGGTGTGCCCGCCCTCGGGCACCGACAGGCTCAGGCTCAGCCCCCCACTCGTCACGGACAGTTCGCGCAGTGGACGGGCCGCCGCCGCCCGCAAGGCCCGGGCCGGGTGCCAGGCTTGGCCCAGCCGGAACGTTCTCGCCCCCAGCCGGTAGCGGCCCGATCGGCTCTGCACAGCGCCGAGCGCGACCAGCTGCCCCAGCAGCCGGTGCGCGGTGGCCTTCGGCAGTGCGGCGTCGGCCGCCAGCCGGGTCAGGCCGACCTCGTCCCCGTGCGCGAGCACCTCCATCAGTGCGAACGCGCCCTCCAGTACTCCCCGCCCCTCGGTGCCGGATCTGGCCAAGAGAGGTCCCCCTTCGTCCTACGGCCCCCTCGGTCGGAAGGGGTCGTACGTCCCCGTCAGCACCGGCTCAGCAGCGAAAACGGTGTTGCCGTCCTCCGCTTCCTCCGGTCCGTTGAACGGACCAGATCATTGCTCGGACGTTGCGATCGCGCCAGTGTGTTCCTGCCCAGCGACGAAACGATTCGGTACCTAGGTGCACAGGATCGGCCGTCGGCACGGTACGACTCAAGGAGGATGAAATGAGCGCGATCAAGACCAGCGCCAAGCAGTTCAAGTACGTCATGGGCGCCATGACGGCCGTCTTCTTCGGCTCCTGCTCCGCCAGCTGAAGTAGATGACCCGAGGGGTGGGAGCGGCTCGCCGCCCCCACCCCTCGGCTCTTTTCCTGAGGCCTCGAAGCCGGGACGACGAGACGACGTGGACGCCTCGGTACGGACACCCCGATCGAAGCCTCGACGCCCGATCGCTAGGGAGGAACAGTGCTGGAGACCAGTGTCCGGCAGGTCCGGGTGGCGTTGGCCATGGTCCTCGGCCGACGGCTGAACGTTCGGGCCGTGGAGCGGCTGGTCGCCGACGCGCTCCTGACCCTGCAGGAGTTCGGCTCGCTCGGCGACGACGTCGACGAACTCGCCGACGGCCCCTTCGCCGACCCGGACGAGCGCCGGGACCTGCAGAACCGCGCACTCCAGCGGACCGTGCGCCGCCTCGCCAAGCGCTCCCCGTTCTACCGGGAACGGCTCGCCGGGACCGACCTCGACGCGCTGACCACCGAGACGCTCACCTCGATCCCGGTGACCCGCAAGGCCGACCTGATCGAACGCCCCGCCGACTTCCTGTGCAGCTCCCCGTACCTGGTGACGCAGACCACCGGCACCACCGGCCGCCCGGTGCAGATCTGGCTGTCGCGCTACGAGATGGAGCTCTGGCCCGCACTCATCGCACTCTCGGTCGTGCTGCGCGGCGACATCCGCCCCGGCGACCGGATGCAGATCAACCTCAGTTCCCGGGCCACCGCCGCCGTCCAGGAGGACGTCGAGGTGTGCCGGCTGGTGGGCGCCTCCTGCCATGTCGTCGGCCAGGTCCCGCCGGAGGAGTCCGTCGAGCACCTGCTCGGCCAGGCCGACGGCATCAGGCCCACCCTGCTCACCGGCAACCCCAGCTATCTCGCCCGCCTGGTCACGGCCGCCCGCAGCCTCGGCTGCAGGCCCGACGAGTTCGGACTGCGGTCGATCTACGCCGGCGGCGAGGTGATGTCCCGCGCCCTCACCGAGGCCCTGCGCGACACCTTCGGCGCCGAGACCGTCGGCGACAACTTCGGCATGACCGAGCTGCTGCCGGTCGGCGGCCGCACCTGCAGCCGTCGCCACCTGCACATCGACCCCAACCAGGGCTACACCGAGGTGCTCGACCTCGACACCGGCGAGCCCGCCGGCCCCGGCCGGCTCGGTGAGCTGACCGTCACCCCGTACTACCCCTACCGCGAGTGCATGCCCGTCCTGCGCTACAACACCGGCGACGTGGTCCGCACGCTCGACGGCGAGGCGGACTGCGAACTCGCGGCCGTGCCGGCCGTCTCCCAGATCCTCGGCAAGGCCGGCCAGATCCACCGCACCGCCGACGGGGTCGTCACCCCGCGCGACATCGTGGAGGTCCTCGACGGCACCCCCGGGCTGCCGTTCCCGCTGCGCCACCGGGCCGGGGTCCAAGGCGACGGCCGGCTGCACGTCGAGGTCGCCTCCCGGGAGCTGAGTGCGGCCGAGGTGACCAAGCTGCTGCTCGCCCACGACATCGACGCCCGCGTCACCGTGCTGCCGCTGGACGACGAGGAGGCCGCGCGCCGCTTCCCCCTCCGCTGCGACCTGCTGGAGCGCACCTTCACCACCCGGAGCCACGCATGACCGTCTTCTACCAGCTCGCGGTCACCACCGCCCTGGCGCTCGCCGTGGTGACCGGCGCGATCACGTACTTCCGCAGGATACGCACGCCCAGACCGCCCGTCGGCCTCTTCAACGGCCGCGACATCTTCCTCATGATGGGCTTCGTCCTCGCGCTGCCCTACGTCTACCTCGCCCTGCCCGGCGCCACCCTGCCGGTCGTGCTGGCCCTGGTCTTCGCGGGCGGCCTGTCCGTCGGGTACACGCCCGTCATCGCGAACGGCCGGCTGCGCTGGACGCTGATCGTCCTGCTCATAGCCTCCGTGCTGGTCTTCCACCTGGCCTTCGGCGAGACCGCGGCCCCGTACTGGGTGGCGAACAGCTGTGTCGTCGGCCTGGTCGTGGTCTCCGCCACCAACCTCAACGTCCAGGGCGGCATGCGGCTGGGCAACGTCGCCTGGTTCCTCCTCGCGCTCGCCGTCTACGACGCCTTCTTCGCCTGGGTCGTCCCCCTCACCGAGGAACTCGCCGACGCCGTCCAGGGCTATCCGTACGCCCCCGCCGCGGGCCTGCGCATCGGCGAGGACCTCGGCGCGGTGGTCGGCATGGGCGACCTGCTGGCCTACGCGCTCTTCACGACCGCGGCGTACAAGGCGTACGGCAAGGCCGGGCTGACCACCGGACTGGCCCTGGTGACCCTCTTCGGCGCCGTCGCGCCCGTGGCCGCCCTGCATCTGATCACCGCGGTCACCGGCCATGCCCCGGCCCTGATCCCGGCCCAGGTGTTCTTCGGCCCGGCGGCCTTCATCGGCTACGTGCTGCTGCGCCGGCGCGGGCCGGAGCGGCGGATGGTCGAGCTGCCGCCGCTGGAGCGGGCGACGGCCGTCGTGCCGGCGTAGCGGTTTTCGCCCGCCGGGGCCTGGCCGGCCCCGGCGGGCGCGTCTATTAGCGGGCCATCCGGCTAGCGGGCCATTATCAGGCTCATCGCCTCGTTGCGGGTCGCAACGTCGCGGAGCTGGCCGCGGACGGCCGACGTGGTCGTCTTGGCGCCCGGCTTGCGGATGCCGCGGACGGACATGCACATGTGCTCGGCCTCCACGACGACGATCGCCCCGCGGGCCTCCAGGATCTCCATCAGGGAGTCCGCGATCTGCGTGGTGAGTCGTTCCTGCACCTGCGGGCGCCGGGCGTACACCTCGACCAGGCGGGCCAGCTTGGACAGCCCGGTGATCTTGCCGTTCTCGGCGGGGATGTAGCCCACGTGGGCGACGCCGTGGAACGGCAGCAGGTGGTGCTCGCAGAGGGAGACGATCTCGATGTCCTTCACCAGGACCATCTCGTCGTGTCCCAGGTCGAACGTCGTCGTCAGGACGTCCTCGGGCCGCTGCCACAGACCCGCCAGGATCTCGCGGTACGCCCGCGCCACCCGGGCCGGGGTCTCCAGAAGCCCCTCGCGGTCCGGGTCCTCGCCGACCGCAATGAGCAGCTCGCGGACGGCGGCCTCGGCGCGCTTCTCGTCGAACTCGCCGATCATGCCCTCGCCGTCCAGGGTCACCGGGTCGGTCATCTGTGCCTCGTTCCTGTCTGCGTTCCGCGGCAGCTGAAAAACGCCGCGCCCCCCAGGCTAGAACCTGGGGGGCGCGGCATCCATTCCGGTCCGGGATGCGGCCGGGCGCGGACCTGGGGGTCAGAGCTCCGGACCGTCCTCCGGGGGGGCGAAGCTCCGGACGGGTCCTCCGGGGCGTCAGAGCTCCGGACGGTCCTCCGGGGCCACCTCGATGCCCTTCTCGGTCGACACCGGCGCCGGCGTGGCCGCCGTCGCGCCGTTCGCCGAGGCGGTCAGCTGGAGCTCCTTGGGCGAGAGCACCGGCGGGCGGGTGGAGGGGGTGCGGCGGGCGGAGCCGGTCCACGCGGGGCGGGACGGGCGCTTGACGATGGTCGAGAAGATCTCGGCGATCTCCTCCTTGCCGAGGGTCTCCTTCTCCAGCAGCGCGAGGACCAGGTTGTCGAGGACGTCGCGGTTCTCGACGAGGATCTCCCAGGCCTCGTTGTGCGCGGTCTCGATGAGCTTCTTGACCTCTTCGTCGACCAGCGCCGCGACCTCTTCCGAGTAGTCGCGCTGGTGCGCCATCTCGCGGCCCAGGAACGGCTCGGTGTTGTCACCGCCGAACTTGATCGCGCCGAGGCGCTCGGTCATGCCGTACTGGGTGACCATCGCGCGGGCCGTGGCCGTGGCCTTCTCGATGTCGTTCGCGGCGCCCGTGGTCGGGTCGTGGAAGACCAGCTCCTCGGCCGCGCGGCCGCCCAGCATGTACGCCAGCTGGTCGAGCATCTCGTTGCGCGTGGTCGAGTACTTGTCCTCGTCCGGGAGGACCATGGTGTAGCCCAGGGCCCGGCCGCGGGACAGGATCGTGATCTTGTGGACCGGGTCGGAGTTCGGGGAGGCCGCCGCGACCAGGGCGTGTCCGCCCTCGTGGTACGCGGTGATCTTCTTCTCCTTGTCCGACATGATCCGGGTCCGCTTCTGCGGGCCCGCCACGACGCGGTCGATCGCCTCGTCCAGCATCTGGTTGTCGATGAGCTTGCGGTCCGAGCGGGCCGTGAGCAGGGCGGCCTCGTTCAGCACGTTCGACAGGTCGGCACCGGTGAAGCCGGGGGTGCGCCGGGCGACGGCCGCGAGGTCGACGTCCGGGGCGACCGGCTTGCCCTTCTGGTGGACCTTGAGGATCTCCAGGCGGCCCTGCATGTCCGGGCGGTCGACGGCGATCTGCCGGTCGAAGCGGCCGGGGCGCAGGAGGGCCGGGTCGAGGATGTCGGGGCGGTTCGTGGCGGCGATCAGGATGACCCCGCCCTTGACGTCGAAGCCGTCCATCTCGACGAGCAGCTGGTTCAGGGTCTGCTCGCGCTCGTCGTGGCCGCCGCCGAGGCCGGCGCCGCGGTGCCGGCCGACCGCGTCGATCTCGTCGACGAAGACGATCGCCGGGGCGTTGGCCTTGGCCTGCTCGAAGAGGTCGCGGACACGGGAGGCACCGACACCGACGAACATCTCGACGAAGTCGGAACCAGAGATCGAGTAGAACGGGACGCCCGCCTCGCCCGCGACGGCGCGCGCGAGCAGGGTCTTGCCGGTGCCGGGCGGACCGTAGAGCAGCACGCCCTTGGGGATCTTGGCGCCGACGGCCTGGAACTTCGCCGGCTCCTGGAGGAACTCCTTGATCTCGTGGAGCTCCTCGACCGCCTCGTCCGAGCCCGCCACGTCGGCGAACGTCGTCTTCGGGGTGTCCTTGGTGATCAGCTTGGCCTTGGACTTCCCGAAGTTCATCACCCGGGAGCCGCCGCCCTGCATCTGGTTCATCAGGAACAGGAAGACCACGACGATGAGCACGAACGGCAGGAGGGAGAGCAGCACGCTCAGGAACGGGCTGGTCTTGTCCGGCGAGACGTCGTAGCCCTTCGTGATCTTGCCGGCCTCGGCCTTCTCCTGGAGCTTCGTGGCGAGCTGGACGCCCTGCTCCCCGATGTAGTTGGCCTGGAACTTGGTGCCGCTCTTGCCGTCGAGCTTCTCGTTGCCCTTCAGCTCGATCTTGATCAGCTGGGAGTCACCGGTGGTGAGCTTGGCCGTCGCCACCTTGTCGGCGTTGATCGCCTTGATGACCTCGCTGGTGTCCACCGACTTGTAGCCGCCGCCGGAGCCGACGACGTTCATCAGCACGACCACGGCGAGGACGGCCAGCACGATCCACATGACCGGCCCACGGAAGTATCGCTTCACGTCCATCCATACGGGGCGGTGAAGCCCCGTCCCTCCTGCCCGTAGGTAAATGCTGCTGTGAATAAAGACTGTTCTTCGGAATGTACCCCTGTATTGTCACCCGCTGCCCTGTGGGACGGCTGACAGACCCGCCTTCCAACCTTCCAACGGCGGGAGCGGCCCCAGGGTTCCCCGGACCGGCCGTGGGCTCCCTGGGGCTCGGCGTGTCTCAGCCGCCGTAGACGTGGGGCGCGAGCGTGCCGACGAACGGCAGGTTGCGGTACTTCTCGGCGTAGTCGAGGCCGTAGCCCACGACGAACTCGTTGGGGATGTCGAAGCCGACCCACTTGACGTCGATCGCGACCTTGGCCGCCTCGGGCTTGCGCAGCAGCGTGACGACCTGCAGCGAGGCCGGCTGGCGCGAGCCCAGGTTGGACAGCAGCCAGGACAGCGTCAGACCCGAGTCGATGATGTCCTCGACGATCAGGACGTGCTTGTCCTTGATGTCGGTGTCGAGGTCCTTGAGGATCCGCACGACACCCGAGGACTGGGTCCCGGCGCCGTACGAGGACACCGCCATCCAGTCCATGGTCAGCGGGGTGGACAAGGCACGCGCCAGGTCCGCCATCACCATCACGGCGCCCTTGAGGACTCCGACGATGAGCAGGTCCTTGCCCGCGTACTCCGCGTCGATCTTCGCGGCCAGCTCGGCCAGCTTCGCGTCGATCTCTTCCTTGGTGATGAGCACCGACTTGAGGTCGGCGCCCATGTCCTTCTCGTCCACCCGCATCACTTTCGTTGTCGGCCGGGGCTCCGGGGAGGGTGCCCCGGAGGACTCAGCCGTGGTTCAGCACCTTCAGCCCTGCCGGATGACAAGTCTGCCACCCTGGCGCTGGGCCTCCACCCGGCCGGGCAGGTTGATGGCGCCCTGACCGCGCCATCCGGTGATGAGCCGGTCGACTTCCTCGATGTGGCGGGCGAACAGCGAGCCGGCCGGGGAGCCGGCCGCGACCACGGCCCTGCGCAGCACCCGGCGGCGGACGGCCGGGGGCAGGGCGTAGAGCTTGGCGCACTCCAGCTGGCCGAGCTCGTCGCGTACGGAGGCGTCCGCCTCGGCGGCCCAGGCGTCGAGCGCGTCGGCGTCGTCCCGGGAGAGCTGGGCGGTCCGGGCCAGCGCCTCGACGACCCCCTTGCCCAGGGCCTTCTCGAGGGCGGGCAGTCCCTCGTGGCGCAGCCGGGAGCGGGTGTAGGCGGGGTCGATGTTGTGCGGGTCGTCCCAGACGGCCAGGGACTGCACCATGCAGGCCTTGCGGGCGGTCTGCCGGTCCACGTGCAGGAAGGGCCGGCGGTAGCGGCCGGTGCGGCCGGGTCCGCCGGAGACCTCCGCCATCCCGGACAGGGAGCGGATGCCGGAGCCCCGGGCCAGCCCCAGCAGGACGGTTTCAGCCTGGTCGTCGCGGGTGTGTCCGAGCAGTACGGCGGACGCGCCGAGCCGGTCCGCGGCCTCGTCCAGGGCGGCGTAGCGGGCGTCGCGGGCCGCGGCCTCGGGTCCGCCCTCCCGGCCGACGCGCACGGCGACGGACTCCACCGGGTCCAGGCGGAGCGCGGTCATCCGGGCGACGACCTCGGCGGCGCGCAGGTCGGAGCCGGCCTGGAGTCCGTGGTCGACGGTGATGCCGCCGGCGCGGACGCCCAGCTTGGGGGCCTCGAAGGCGAGGGCCGAGGCGAGCGCCATGGAGTCGGCGCCGCCGGAGCAGGCGACGAGGACGAGCGGGCGGTGGCGCGCCCCGCCGTCGGCGGGACCGGGCACACCGGTCACGTCCGCGCGGTCGGTGAGGTCGGTGAGGATGTCGTGGAGTACGCGGCGGACCGCCAGGCGTATCGCTGCGACCGCAGGATGGGGACCCATGTCCGGTGCCCTTCGCTGGAGTTGGGATGAGGGTGGCTCGGGTGGAGGTGCTCGCCCGGTGTCCCGGGAGGGGATTGTCACTCAGAGTGCGTCGATGGTGACAGAACCGAGCCGTTCCCCGAGCATCGCACGCCCTTCTACGGCCCACGGTCCCTCGGACGGGTGATGCTGCTTCCCCCAGTGGGACATGTTTACGCCCCGTGTGTCACCTCCCGGCGGTCAATTCCCGGGCCCCGCCTTCCGGTGGACGCGGGCGATCCAGTCGGCGGGCCGGGAGATCTCCGCCTTCGTCGGCAAGGTGTTCGGGGAGGTCCACACGCGGTTGAAGCCGTCCATCCCGACCTCGCCGACGACGGCCCGGACGAACCGCTCGCCGTCCCGGTACTGGCGCAGCTTGGCGTCCAGGCCCAGCAGCCGGCGCAGCGCGGCGTCGAGCCGTCCGGCGCCGCTGGCCCGGCGCTTCTGGAACTTCTCGCGGATCTCGGCGACCGAGGGGACGACCTGCGGTCCTACGCCGTCCATCACGTAGTCGGCGTGGCCCTCCAGCAGGGACATCACGGCCGTGAGCCGGGCGAGGATCTCGCGCTGCTCGGGGGTCTGGACGAGCTCGACCAGGGAGCGGCCCTCCTCGCCGCGCTCGCCCTCGGGGCGGGCCCCGGCCAGCGACTGGGCGGCCTCGCGCAGCCGCTCCAGGACGGTCATGGGGTCCAGCTCCGTGGCGCCCAGGAAGGTCTGGATCTCGCTCTCCAGGTGGTCCCGGAGCCAGGGCACGGCCGTGAACTGGGTGCGGTGGGTCTCCTCGTGCAGGCACACCCACAGCCGGAAGTCGTGCGGGTCGACCTCCAGCTCCCGCTCGACGTGCACGATGTTCGGCGCGACGAGCAGCAGCCGGCCCCCGGCGGAGCCGGGCAGGTCGCGGCCCGCCGGTGCGAAGGTCTCGTACTGGCCGAGCACCCGGGAGGCCAGGAAGCTCAGCAGCATGCCCACCTCGACGCCGGTGACCTTGCCGCCGACCGTGCCGAGCACGGCCCCGCCCGGGGTGGCGCCGCGGCGCTCCTGCATCCGGCCGAGCAGCGGCCCGAGCAGCTCGCGGAAGCCCGCCACATTGGCCCGGACCCAGCCGGCCCGGTCCACGACCAGCACGGGGGTGTCCGCGACGGCGGCGCCCGGGGCGATCATGCCGGTGAACTCGCGGACGTGGTGCTCCGAGGTGACGGCGTGCCGGCGCAGCTCCGCCACGACGGCCCGGGCCTCCTCCCGGCCGACCTCCGGGCCGGGCCGGATCAGCCGGGTCGCCGTCGCCACGGCGAGGTTCCAGTCGACCATCTCCGCACCACCGATGCTCGTCATGCGTCAACCGTACGTGGGCGGGCCCGTCGGCGGACCCCCTGTGGACGGCCCGGCTGCGCCCGGGTCCCGGCCCGGGCGCGGGTCAGGCTTTGTTCGCGGCGGTGGTGGCCACGGCGGCCGCGAGCTTGTCCAGGGCCTTCTCGGCGGCCTCGGGGCTCGGGCCCTCGGCGGACAGGAAGGCGAAGGCGATCAGCCGTCCGGAGGGGTCCACCACGGTCCCGGCCAGGGAGTTCACCCCACTGAGCGTCCCCGTCTTGGCCCGGAGCAGGCCGGCGGCCGGGGAGGTGCCGGCGTTGCGGGTGCGCAGGGTGCCGCTGAAGCCGGCGACGGGCAGGCCGGTGAGGACCGGCCGCAGCTCGGGCCGGGCCGGGTCGGCGGCCTTGGCCAGCAGGCCGGTGAGCAGGCCCGCGGAGACCTTGTCGGCGCGGTTCAGGCCGCTGCCGTCGGCGAAGCGGGCGCCGGAGACGTCCACGCCGAGCGAGGCCAGCTTCGCGGTGACGGCCTTCTCGGCGCCCTCGAAGCTGGCGGGCTGTCCGGCGGCCAGGGCCGTCTGCCGGGCGAGGGCCTCGGCGATGTCGTTGTCGCTGGTGGTCAGCATCCGCTCGACGAGGCCGCCGACCGGGGTGGAGTGGGTCGCGGCCAGCGGCCGGGCGCCGGCCGGGGCCTTGGTGCGGGCGGGCGCGCCGGCGACCTCGATGCCGCGTTCGCGCAGCAGGGTCGCGAAGGTGGCGGCGGCGTCCTCCGAGGGGGTGTCGGTGCGGTCCACCGGCCCGGACCAGGAGTCGTCGGTGCGGCCCTCGTCGGCCATGAGGGCGGTGACCGGCGCGATGTTGGTGTTGCGGCCGATCGGGTGCCGGACGGGCCCGGTGTAGAGGGAGTCGTCGAAACCGAGGGTGACGGAGGGGGTGCCGGCGGCCTTGAGCGCCTGGGCGGTGTCGGCCGCGAGGGCGACGAGGCTGCCGCCGGGGCCGGCCGGGTGCTTCTTGCGGGCGTTCAGCGAGGGGTCGCCGCCGCCGACGAGCACGATCTTCCCCGCGTCCGGCCCGGGGACCACGGTGGTCGCGATGCGGTGCTCGGGCCCGAGCGCGGCGAGGGCCGCGGCGGCGGTGGCGATCTTGACGGTGGAGGCCGGGGTCATGGCCTCGCGCGGCCGGGCCTCGTAGAGCACGGTGCCGGTGGCCACGTCCACGACGGAGGCGGTACGGGCCTCCCCGAGCGCGGGGTCGGCCAGCAGCGGCTGCAGCGCGGCGGCGAGGGC
>NZ_WTFF01000010.1 GCF_019400985.1 Streptomyces bambusae | reverse complement strand
AGGGCAGGGCGCGCGCGGCCGGCCGCGCGCCCGCCCACCACGCGGGGTGGGGCGCGACACCGCACCCGCCGCCACGCCCCCGCCTCCGCCCCCCTTCGCCCCCCGCCGGCGGGGCGCGGCCATCGCCCAGCCCGCCGCCCCGCCCGGCTCAGGCGGTGAGGAAGAAGTCCCGGACGTCCTCGGCGAGCAGCTCGGGCACCTCCATCGCGGCGAAGTGGCCGCCGCGCTCGAACTCCGACCAGTGCCTGATGTCGTACATCCGCTCGGCAAGCGGTCGTACCGACTGCGTGATGTCGTACGCGAACACCGCCACGCCCACCGGCACCGGGCAGGGCAGGTTCGCCCGCGGCGTGTCGCGGTGCAGCCGCGCCGAGGACGCGGCGGTGGCGGTCAGCCAGTACAGCGAGATGTCGGTGAGCATCCGCTCGTCGCTGATCGTCGAGCGAGGGTCGGTCCAGTGGGCGAAGCGCTCGGCGATCCAGGCCAGTTGGCCGACCGGCGAGTCGGTCAGCGCGTAGCCGAGGGTCTGCGGGGTGGTGGCCTGCAGGGCCTGGTACGGCGGGCGGTTCGCCATCAGCTGGCGGACCTTGTCCAGCCGGGCCTCGTCCGTGTCGGACAGTTCGACGCCGGCATCCGGGTCCGGCCGGGTCGGCAGGTAGTTGACGTGCACCCCGACGACCTGCTCGGGTGCCACCGCGCCGAGCGCCAGGGAGATGCCCGCGCCGAAGTCCCCGCCCTGCGCACCGTAGCGCTCGTAGCCGAGACGGCGCATCAGCTCGGCCCAGGCCCGCGCGACGCGGACGATGTCCCAGCCGCGCTCATGGGTCGGCCCGGAGAAGCCGTAACCCGGGATGGACGGGATCACCAGGTGGAAGTCGCGCGACAGCGGCTCGATCACGTCGAGGAACTCCAGGAACGAACCGGGCCAGCCGTGGGTGAGGACCAGCGCGAGCGCGTCCGGCTTCGCGCAGCGGACGTGGACGAAGTGGATGTCCTGGCCGTCGATCTCGGTGGTGAAGTGCGGAAGCTTGTTGAGCTCGGCCTCCTGCGCGCGCCAGTCGTAGCCGGTGCGCCAGAACTCGGCGAGCTCCTTCAGCCGCGCCAGGGGGAAGCCGTAGTCCCATCCGGCACCGGCGACCTCGTTGGGCCAGCGGGTACGGGAGAGGCGGTCGGTCAGGTCGTCGAGGTCGGCCTGGGGGATGTCGATGCGGAACGGCTTGATCACGGTCTTCACTCCCGGAAGATTTCGAGATTCGTTCAAGATTCGTCGAAATTCGTTCGCCATCCAAACGTTCGTGACGCTAACGAAGGTAGACTGTTAGTGGAACTAACGCAAGAGGTGGAGGATGTTGACCATGAGCCCGACCCCCGAGCCCACCCCGGCCCGGCTGCGCGCCATCCCCAGCCGCCTGCTCGCCGGGGCCGCGCTCGCCGCCGACCGGCTCGTCGGCGAGCGGCTGGCCGCCGAAGGCGCTCACAAATGGCACTTCGCCGCGCTGGTCGCGCTCGACGAGGCCGGCGCCGCCAGCCAGGCCGAACTCAGCCGCCGCACCGGCATCTACCGCAGCGACATGGTCGCCGTCCTCAACGAGCTCGCCGACACCGCATGCATCCGGCGCGAACCCGACCCCGTCGACCGCCGCCGCAACGTCATCACCCTCACCCCCGCCGGCCGCCGCCGCCTGGAGCGCCTCGACACGCTCATCGCGGACGCCCAGCGCGAACTCCTCGCCCCCCTCACCCCCGACCAGGCGGACGAACTCACCCACCTGCTCACCGTCCTGACCGACCACCACCGCCCGCCGCACGACGCGCGGTAGCGGCGGCTACGGAATCACGGAATCACGGAAACTCGGGTGCGGGAGCCGCCCGGCCGTCCCTAGGCTGCGCCCGCGGGGAGGCAGGGCGCCTGCCCCGCCCGTCCGCGGATCGGAGATGCCCGGGACATGACCAGCCAACTGTTCGCGATCTGCTTCAACGCGACCCGCCCGTCGGACCTGGCGCGCTTCTGGTCCGAGCTCCTGAACTGGAGGCCGGCCGAGGGCCCGGACGGCGGCCCGGACGGCGGTGCCGCGATCCTGCCCCCCGACCCCGCCGGCTTCCGCATCCGCTTCCTGCCGAGCCAGGAACCGAAAACGGGCCGGAACCGGGCGCACTTCGACCTGACGAGCACCTCCCCGGAGGACCAGCGGCGTACGGTGGCCAGGGCGCTGGAACTCGGCGGGAAGCACATCGACGTGGGCCAGTCCCCGGACGACGGGCACGTGGTCCTCGCCGATCCGGACGGCAACGAGTTCTGCGTCATCGAGCCGGGCAACGCCTTCCTCGCCGGCACCGGCGTCATCGGAGCGCTGGCCTGCGACGGTACGCGGGAGGTCGGCCACTTCTGGAGCAGGGCGCTGCGCTGGCCGCTGGTCTGGGACCAGGACCAGGAGACCGCGATCCAGTCGCCGAGCGGCGGTACGAAGATCACGTGGGGCGGCCCTCCGGTGGCCCCGAAGACGGGCACGAACAGGCTGTACCTCGAACTGGCACTCCCTGCCGACGCCGACTGGGAGACGGAACTCGCCCGCCTGACCACCCTCGGCGCAACCCGCACCACCCCCGCCGAGGGCGAGCGCGACACCGCCCGGGCGCTACTGCTCGACCCCGACGGCAACGAGTTCACCGTACGAAGGCTCTGCTAGCGACCCGCCGGCTCCCTCTCGGCTGCTTCATGCCGAAGACGGCTGTACTCCTCCAGAAGCCGCATGGACTCGTCGGGGTCTTCGGACGTGGCGGCGCGAGCTTCGAGATCGCGCATGTGGGTGTCGAGGGCGGGATCTCGCGCTATGGCGTACTGCGTCCACCACAGGCGCATGAAGGCCGGCACCGGCGTGACGCTGAAAGCGTTGCCGACGACGCGCTTCCAGTGGGCTTCGAAGTCCGGGAGGAGATGCGGGGCGTGTTCCTGAATGGCCAACCGGAGCGCCTGGGGGGTGCGTTCGGGCATGGGCGGCAACCGGCGGGGTTCCCCCTCGTACTCCTCGAAGTCGGGTGCATGCGCGGGCATGGTTCGGGGCTCCTCGGGTGGAGGGTCAGGCCGCGTCCGGCCGGGCCTCGTGCGGTTGCGCGTGATGGCTGCGGCTTCGCCGGCGATCCGGGTCCGGTCCAGGATTTCGCCCATCCCTTGTGCATGGCAACTCCCATAGGCGTGATGCGTGCCTGCGGTGGCGAGAGCGCGGCCGCCGGGGCCGAGCGCGTACGCCGAAGTACGTCGAAGCATGCCGAGGTGTGCCGGGGTGCGCCGAATAATGCGTTGACGCCCCCGGACGGCGTGCTGTTAGCCTGGCCGGGTCGTTCTGCTTCGTTCTGGGCCTGTGTGCCCTGGAAAAGGGTGTTTATGACCCGGCCCGCGCCGAGTGCGCCTCGCCGTACCGCGTAACCGTCCGCCGCCTTCCGCCGCCCGTTCTTCCGGGCTGCTGCCGGACGTGTCATCCGGTGCTCTGACCTGCCTGTTCGCCGTTCCACGGCGCTGTCGGGCTGCTCTCTGACGAGGCCACTCGGCCTGCTCTTGCTGTCATGACCGACTTCTCAGCAAGGAGCACCCCGGGTGTCCAGCCACACCAACCACAACACCAACACCACCAACACCCTCAGCCTCGGCACCTTCGCCTGCGCGTGGTGCGGCCTGACCGTGTCCGCGTACGCCGCCGACGGCGCGCCGCGCAACCACTGCCCGTCCTGCCTGCACTCCCGGCACGTCCTCGACCACGTCGAGGGCGGTCCGAGTGACTGCGAGGGCCGGATGTCGCCGATCGCCATCGCCGTGCTCCGCACCGGTGACTGGATGGTGATCCACCGCTGCGTGCGCTGCGACGAGCTCACCTCGAACCCGGTCTGCGTCGACGACAACCAGCTCATCCTGATGCGCATGGCGGTCCGGCCGCTCGCCCAACCGCCCTTCCCGCTCGAAGCGTTCGGAACTCTCTGACCGCCCGGACGAGGAAGGAGACCGCCATGTCGCGCAACAGCAACAGCAGTCGCCGGCGGCGCCGTCCGCAGCGGCGCAAGGACGTCCTGCACACCCAGGGCGGGCACCGGGCCAACGACTTCCGGTGCACGTCATGCCGCCTCGACGTCTCCCTCGACGCACCCGGCACCGCGCACCGCAACCACTGCCCCAACTGCCTGGCCAGCCTGCACGTCGACCGGAAGATCCCCGGCGACCGCGACGCGGACTGCCGCGGCCGGATGGAGGCGCTGGGCATGTCCGTCCGCCCGGACGGCGAGTGGCTGATCATCCACCAGTGCGCCTCCTGCGGCGAGCTCAGCGCCAACCGGATCGCCGGTGACGACAACCCGCTCGCCCTGGTCCGCCTCGCCCTCAGACCACTCGCCGACCCCAAGGCCGCCGGCCGCGCCCTACTCACCCTGTGAGCCGGATGCGGCGGCCGCGGGCGCTCAGCACCCGCAGCCGCGCCCCGCCCGCCGCACCACCCCCACCCGCGCACTTGCGTCACAGACGGGGTGGGGCTGCCCGTCGACTTCCGGCGGGCAGCCCCAGAGGTATTTCGCGCTACCGGTGACTTGGCCAGTGCACCGGGCTTCAGCCCGGTGGTGAAGGCCATCCTCGGCCCGGAGGCGCATAGCGCCGGAGTTCGCTCCGCCTCCGGGACCTCAACTCACGCCGGGCGGTTCTGCTGCTCGATGTACTGACGGACGACCGACAACGGGGCCCCGCCGACCGACCGGCGAAGTAGGAGCCGGACCACAGCCGTTGCGCACGCCAGTAGTGCCGTTCCAGCTCGGGGAACTCCCGGCGCATGTATCGGGAGCTGACGCCCTTGAGGGAGTTGACCAGCTTCGACAGGGCCACCTTCGGCGGGAAGCTCACCAGCAGGTGCACATGGTTGTTCTCGCCGTTGAACTCTTTCAGCTCCACCTCGAAGCCGGCGCAGACGTCCCGCATGATCTGTTCCATCCGGCGAAGGTGCCGGTCGGTGAACACCGTGTGCCGGTATTTCGTCACGAAAACCAAGTGGGCGTGCAGCAGGAACATGCAATGTCTGCCAGTTCTGTGCGCTGGTCCCGCAGTCTGCCTTCCGATCCGACTTCGGTGACGGTGGTCAAAGACGCCTCCGGCAGGTACTTCGCCAGCTTCGTGGTGGAGACCGAGGACAAGCCGCTGCCCGAACTGGACTGGGACGAGACCGAAACCGGCATCGATCTGGGCCTGTCCTCCTATGCGGTGCTGCGGGGCCGGAAGATCGCCTCTCCGAAGTTCTTCCGCCGTCAGGAGAAGAAGCTGCGTCGCGCACAGCGCAAGCTGTCGCGCTGTGTGAAGGGCTCGAACAACCGGCGCAAGGCCAAGCTGGCCATTGCCAAGGTACATGCCAGGATCGCGGACCAGCGCCGCGACTTCATCGAGCAGGAAACCACCCAGATCACGCGCGAGAGCCAAGCCGTGTATCTGGAGGACCTGAACGTGAAGGGCATGGCCAAAGGCGAGCGCGCCAAGTCCGCCCACGATCAGTCGCTGGGCATGTTCGCCCGCACCTTGGAAGCCAAATGCCACCGGTACGGGCGCGACTTCGCCAAGGTGGGCCGGTACTTCCCGTCCACTCAGCTGTGCTCGGCCTGCGGCAGCATCGAAGGCCCCAAGGGACTGGAAGGACTCAAGATCCGCAAGTGGACGTGCTCTTGTGGGGCACATCACGACCGGGACGAGAACGCCGAACTCAACATCCGCCGTGAAGGACGGCGCACCGTGGCCGAGGGACGCCCGGACACGTAAAACGCCTCGTGGAGCCCATGTAAGACCCGGCACGCCGGGCAGCGGGTGATGAAGCAGGAACCACTACGCACGTGCTGGAAACAGCGGCGGCACGGTGGGAATCTCCCCCGTTTACGGGGGAGAAGCGTCAAGCGGTCACCACTTGTAGGTCCAGACGGTGTCGTTGTACGCGTCGGAGCCGTTCACGTGGATGCGGATGCGGGCGGTGTCGTCCTGGAAGGTCTGGCCGGGTTTCCAGGTCTGCATGTCCAGGCTGGTGCAGTTCCCGGTGGGTGCGGCGGCCTTGGGGTTGCCCACCACGCGGACCGGTCCGCTGCCGCTGGCGACCGAGGTGTCGATCTTGTAGATCAGTACGCCGGTGGCACAGGCGCCTGCGTCGTTGTTGGCGGCCTTGCGGGACTCGGCGACGTAGGCCGTGGTGGCGCTGGTCCTGATCACCGCCAGCTTGTAGCCGCTGCCGCCGTATTCCACCCCGTTCAGGTTCGTGGCGTACGTGCCGTTCGCGGACAGGCAGGAGACCTGGCTGTCGGTGATCCATCCGAGCTTCCACGCGTGCCAGCCGAGGAACTGCGGGGCCGGGCCGCTCACGTAGCCCATGACGTCCCAGCCGCCGACGTACTGGTGCTGCGCGCCGTTGAAGGCGTAGAGGTCGGGCAGGCCGAAGGTGTGGCCGGTCTCGTGGTCGGCGACCTTGTGGCCCCAGTGCCACATGTCCTGTCCGAAGGTCACCGCCCACTTGATCATCACCCAGGCGTTCGTCGCCCTGTTCCAGACCCAGGTCGGGTTGGCGGGGTCCTGGACCCAGGTGGGGGTGTGGGTGATCGCGGCCGCGGTGCTGGTCGGCACGACGTAGAACATGTCGTAGTCGGCGAGGTTGACGCCTGCGCCGGCAGCGCCGGCGAGCGCGTCTTTCAGATATACCCGGTGCGTGTCCCAGCTGAACCCGCGAGCCCAGTTGTAGTCGGTGGAATTCTTCGGCATGCGCACCCAGTTGCCGTACGGGGCCCGCATGTCCAGCCAGGTCTTGCCGCTGGATGCTTTCCACATCCAGTCGGCGGCGCCGGATATCTGGTCGTAGTAGCGATCGAGAGGCGTGGTGGTCCCGACGGCGTCGGGGAAGTCGACGTAGATGACGCCCACGCGTTTGGTGCCCACCGGTTTCTGGAACCGGTTGTAGTCGGTCTGCTGGCCCTCGTCGGTGTAGCCGGTCGTCCCCCGGAGCGCACACGCCGAGGTGTTTTCGTCGGACCCGTGCGCGGCGGGGACGATGACCAGGGCGAGCAGGGTGAGCAGTGTGAGCAGGGCGGACAGGAGGAGTACGGGCGCCGCACCGAGCCGGCGCCGCGCCGCGAGTGGGGATCTCATGGTGTGCCTCCGTGGGGAGAGGGACACCTCCGTGGCGGTGAGGTGTACCTCGGAGTGGGGAGAGAGCCCGCGCGGGGTGACGCGGGCATGACATTCGGATATTCCGTTGCTTCCGGCGGCGGATATGTTGGGGGGAGTATGCCGCTGCGGCGGCGGTGCCAAAGGCTACTGGATCTCCATAACAGCGCACTATGGGCGCGGAATTGTGCCGCTCCGACTGCGATCGGTGACACGATGCGGCAGGCGGGTTCGAGGAGACCGAGGCGCCCTCGGGTTCGGCCGGCCCGGGCGAATCCGGGTCGGAGCGCATGGATGTGGGGCGGGCGCCGGTACGGATGCCGGCCCGCCCCACGCGTCAGACGGGCGGGGTCAGACTTCCCACTCGACTCGTTCCACCGTGTCGTTGTGCTCCCTGGGCTCTTCGAGCTTGTCGCCGGCCCTCAGGATGCGCGTGGCGTTCTTGCTGATCAGCTTCGCGTTGCTGTCCGTGCGGTTCTCCCAGGACGACACGTTCCTGGACATGCTGTCGCCGTTGGGAAGGGGCAGAAGGCTGAGGTCCACCTTGTGGCCGGCGCCGATTCCGTACCCCTCGCCCCCGCGGTCGTAGTGCCGCCAAAGGCCGAGCGTCTTCGGGGGACAGGGCGAACCCTCAGGGGGGCTGATCACTACCACGCCATTGGGCAGCCCTGTGGTCGTGCTCATGGCTTCGCTCCGTTCTCTCGTCCCGCCGGCCATTCCGGCGGGCGCGGCACCAACGTTCCACGGGAAACTCGTGGCGCCTGCCCCCGGCGCGAGCCTGATCGTTTCTGTGGTGTGCATGACCACTCGGGTGGCGGAATGGTGTGCCCGGCACCTCGCCGGGCCGGCCGGCGCCGGCGGACCCGGTCGCCGGTTTCGCCGATACCGGCCAGGAAGGCGGCGCGTTCCGGGAGCCGGGCCTGCGGGACTGGACCTTGGGCGGGTCAGCCGCCGGCGCAGCCGTCGTAGGACGAGGTCAGAGCCATCCCCGGTCGCGGGCCGCGAGTACTCCTTGGGCACGGCTGGTCGCGCCCAGGCGGCGCAGCAGCTGAGCGATGTGGCCGCGGTAGGTCCGTACGGAGATGCCGAGTTCGCGCGCACCGGCGTCGTCCTGACGCGTCACTCGGTCGTGGTCCTGGTGCCGGCCGCTTCGCGGACGGGTTCGCCGCGGCGGTAGGCGCCGGGGGCGCGGGGTGCGGGGTGGTCGGCGCGGCCGGCTGAGGTCAGCTGCCAGGGGACGCTGGTGACCATGACGCCGGGGGTGAAGAGGAGCCGGCTCTTGAGCCAGAGGGCGGACTGGTTGTGCAGGAGGTTCTCCCACCAGTGGCCGACGACGTACTCGGGGATGAAGATGCTGACCACGTCGCGCGGGCTGTTGCGGTGGATGGAGCGTACGTAGTTCACGACCGGCTTGGTGATCTCGCGGTAGGGGGAGTCGAGGACCTTGAGCGGGGTCTCGATCTCGTACTCCTCCCACTGCCTCTTGAGGTCGGTCACGGATTCGCGGTCGACGGCGACGGTGAGGGCTTCGAGCCGGTCGGGTCGGATGGCGCGGGCGTAGGCGAGGGCCCGCAGGGTCGGCTTGTGGATGGTGGAGACCAGCACGATGCCGATGACCCGGGAGGGCGGGGCGATCTCGGCCCGCGGGTCGGTGGAGGCGAGTTCGGCGGAGACCTGGTCGTAGTGGCGGCGGATGGCGCGCATCGTCACCCACAGCACGACCGCCGCGAGGACGGCCAGCCAGGCGCCCTGGGTGAACTTCGTGGCCAGGACGATGACGAGGACCAGTCCGGTCACGCAGGCACCGACGCCGTTGATGGTCCGGGTGAGCTGGTGGCGGCGGCGTACGGCGGGATCCTGTTCGGTGCGCAGCTCGCGGTTCCAGTGCCGGACCATGCCCGCCTGGGAGAGGGTGAAGGAGGTGAACACGCCCAGGATGTAGAGGTGGATCAGGGCGGTGACGTTCGCCTTGTAGCCGTACAGCAGGGCGCCGGCCACCACGGCCAGGGCGATGATGCCGTTGGAGAACGCGAGCCGGTCGCCGCGGTTGTGGAGCTGGCGCGGCAGATAGCGGTGCTGGGCCAGGATCGAGGCGAGCAGCGGGAAGCCGTTGTACGCCGTGTTGGCGGCCAGGATCAGGATCAGGGCGGTGGCGGCCTGGATGAAGTAGAAGCCGAAGCTGTCCGGGCCGCCGAAGACGGAGGCCGCGAGCTGCGCGATGACGGTGCGCTGGGTGTACGACGCGCAGTCCGCCAGCCCGGTCAGTCGGCAGGGGTCGTCGGTGATGTGGACCTTGGTGATGATCGCCAGGGTGGTGACGCCGACGAACATGGTGATGGCGATGATGCCCATGGCCGCCATGGTCCGGGCGGCGTTGAGGGGTTTGGGTTTGCGGAAGGCGGGCACACCGTTGGAGATCGCCTCCACGCCCGTGAGCGCCGTGCAGCCGCTGGAGAAGGCGCGCAGGACGAGCATCAGCATCGCGAAGCCGGCCAGGTTGGCGTCGGCCGGCTCCGGTTCGATTCCGTAGGCGGCGCTCTCCGCGACGGGCGCGTCGCCCATGAGGTATCGGAAGAGGCCGGTGCCGACCATGATCAGGACGCCGCCGATGAACAGGTACGTGGGGGTGGCGAAGGCGCGTCCGGATTCCTTGACGCCGCGCAGGTTCATGGCGGTCAGCAGGGCGACGAAGCCGAGGGCGAGGCCGACGCGGTGCTCGGCCAGGGCCGGCACCGCCGAGATGATGTTGTCCACGCCCGAGGCGACCGACACCGCCACCGTCATGACGTAGTCGACGAGCAGTGAGGCGGCCACGACGAGACCGGCCGAGGGTCCGAGGTTGACCGAGGCGACCTCGTAGGAGCCGCCGCCGCTGGGATAGGCGTGGACGACCTGCCGGTACGACAGCACCACCACGGTCATCAGCGAGACGACCGCGAGTGCGATCCACGGCGTGAAGTGCAGGTACGCCAGTCCGCCCAGGGTCAGGACGAGGAGGATCTCCTGCGTTGCGTACGCCACCGAGGACAGTGGGTCGGAGGCGAAGATGGGCAGGGCGAGGCGCTTGGGCAGCAGGGTCTCGCCGAGCTCCTCGCTGCGCTTGGCCTGGCCGATCAGCAGGCGCTTGAGCAGACCGGTCACGTTGAACACGGGCCGAGCGTATGCAACCGCTGCCGTACGCGCGCGGCGGGTGCGCCGAAGAGAGGCGTCGGGACGATCAGGCCGGGATCAGGCCGGGGTCGCGAACAGCGGCAGCGCCCTGCTTGCGCGCCCTGCTTGCGCGTTCAGTCGAGCTCGGAGATCTGGAAGACCGTCCGGGCCGTCTCGCGGTCGACCCGCTGGGCCAGCTGGCGCAATGCCGTGGCGCCGCACAGCAGCGTGCCGCGCTCCAGGCTGATCTGGGAGTCCGTGTCGACCCGGTGCCACAGCGCGGGGTTGCGGACAAGGACGTTCGGGTCGATCTCCATGCGTCGTCCATCGGCGTCACGCAGGATCATGCGCTGCGCGATCCCGTCGTGCCACCGGACCGAGACCAGTGCGTCGGTGCGGACGGCACGCTCGGTGAGGAGCCCGCGGGCCGACAACGCGCCTGGTCGTGCGGAGATCCGGGGCGGGAGCAGGATCACGAAGACCAGTACGGCCAGTGCGGTCCATCCGGTGGACCGCAGCCAGGTGAGTGACCCGGCCGCAGCGTCGATGGCGAGAATCATGGCGAGCAGGAGCGCCGCGGCCCCGACCGCAGTGCGCCGTTCACCGGCCCAGTGGACGTCCTCCGCCCAGGTTCCGGGAGGCCCGGGCGCTCCCGGCTGCCGTGAGTTCGCTGCGTTGTCACGGGATGCGGGCCCCGTGAAACCTCGTCCCATGCCGCCGACGTTAGACGCCTGAGGACCGTCGGACGGTGATCCTGACGTGTCACGTACGGGACTTTGACGGGGCCGGTACGACCCGCTCCACGGCAGCGGAGGCGGGACGGCCCCGGACGGGCCCGTCCCGCCTCGGCGTGGGTCGGGTCGGCGGCGCCGCTCGGCGCCGGCCGGCCGTCAGGAAGGGCGCCGGTTGGTTTCGATGAAGGTGGTCACGCGGTTCGCGTAGTCGTCCGGGTGGGTGACGTGGGGGATGTGACCGGCCCCGTCGTAGGTGTGAGTCTGTGCCTGAGGGAGTGCGCGGGACAGCCGGGCGGTGATGGCGGCGAACCAGGGCGGGCTGTCGGTGCCCTTGGTCAGCAGGGCGGGCCCGGTGTAGCCGGAGAGGCGGACGAGGTCGAGGTCGGCCCAACCGGGGTCGGCCTGTTCGTCGGCAAAGGTGGGGGCGTTGGTCATGAACGTCTCGCGGATCCGGTCGGGCAGTTGCTCCCAGGACCCGGGCCCGAAGGCGACCTCGTCCACGAACTGGCGCGCACCTGCGAGGGTTTCGCCCGACCGGAGGTGTTCGAGGACGGATTCGATCTTCTCTCCGGCGGCCGCCATCAGAGGCTGGAGCTCGGCGTCGTCGGCCACGACGCCCATGAGCGGGGGTTCGTGGGCGATGAGACCGCGGAAGAGCTCGGGGCGCCGGGCGGCCAGGCCGAGTACGGTCGAGGCGCCGAAGGAGTTTCCCGCGACGTACGCCGGCGCGAACCCCAGGGTTTCCATCAGCGCCGCGAGGTCCTCCTCGTCCTCGAACCGGGTTCCGGGCCCCGGCGGACGTTCGCTCTGGCTGTGCCCCCGCCGGTCGTAGACGAGGACCCGGTACCTGAGCGCGAGGGCGTGCAGGACGGGAGCCCAGTTGTGGTGGTCGCCCCAGGAGCCGTGCACCAGGACCAGCGGATCGCCGTCCCCGCCCACCTCGTAGAAGAGCTCGACGCCGTTCACTTCGACCTGGGACATGCTCCCTCTCCTCACCGGCAGGCGGTGGCCGCCACCATGGCCATTGAGTCACCGCCCGCCCGGCGCGCACAACTGCCGAGGGCCTGGGCGGGCCCGACATCACCGGTCCGGCCCACCGGCGGCGAGGGAGCCGAAGCTGCCCCGTGCCCGGGCCCGGCTCCTCGGCCTTCCTGAGGTCAGGAGCCGGAGCGCGCGACCGACTCGAGCAAGGCGCGGGTCCGGTTCGGCATCGCCTCCCAGAGCGATACGGCGGTGCTGGAGCGGACCACCCCGTCGATGCCGAGGATGGTCTGGTTGATGCGGTGCAGATCCGCCGTGTCCCGCGCGACGACCTTGGCGAGCAGATCGGCCTCGCCGGTGGTCGCGTGCACCTCGATCACTTCCGGAATGTCCTCGAGATGGCTCATCGCGCTGGCCCCCTCGCTCTGGCTGATCGCGAGCGACACGAACGCGACGAGCGTGTAGCCCATGGATGCCGGTGACACGCGCTGGCTGAATCCGAGCAGCAGGCCGGCGCGCTCCATCCGCTGAAGACGTGCGTGCACGGTGTTGCGGGACACCCCGAGAACCTTCGCCAGCTGCAAGATCGTGGCGCTCGGGTGATCGTCGAGAGCCAGCAGGATTTGGGCACTGAGCGGGTCGATCGTCGTCACGCTTGTCATTCTGCCCTGGATTCTCCCTTCGGGCGTGCATCCGTCCCAGCTCAAAGCCCGGAGCTTGTGAATCCGTCCGGTTCGCTTCGACCATGGTCGCCATGACCGATTCAGCCACCGCGACCCCGACAGCCGCCGGCCGGACGAAGCACGGTCTGATCGAGGACGTTCTGGGGATCTTCACCGGAACCCTCCTCGCATCCTTCGGACTCTTCCTCCTGCGCACCAGTGGCACCGTCACGGGCGGCACCGCCGGCCTCGCGCTCCTGCTCAGCTACGCGGTCGACGTTCCGTTCGGGGTGGTCTTCCTCGCGGTCAACCTGCCCTTCTTCGCGCTCGCCGTCCGGAAGAAGGGGTGGGACTTCACGATCCGCACCGCGCTGTCGGTCGGCCTCGTCTCCCTGATGGCCTCTCTCCACCCCGCCGAGATCACCCAGATCGACATCGACCCGGTCTACGCCGCGCTCGTCGGCAACCTGCTCGCCGGTGTGGGGCTCCTCGTCCTGTTCCGGCACAGGTCCAGCCTCGGCGGCTTCAACATCCTCGCCCTGATCATGCAGGAGCGGTTCGGTCTGCGCGCCGGATATGTCCAGATGGCCCTCGACGTCATCGTCGTGGCCGCGTCCCTCGCGGTCGTCTCCCCCGCCAAGGTCCTCCTCTCCGCGTCCGGCGCCGTCGTCCTCAACGTCGTCCTCGCCCTCAACCACCGGCCGGGGCGCTACACCGGGTCGTGACAGGTTTCCCGGACCATCCGGACGTACGACCCGTGCCGGTGGAACCACCCGGTGCATTCAGGAAGCGCTGCGCAGGTCCCGGACGTACCAGTGCTCGCCAGGTGGCCCGGCCCGAAGGTGGCCCAGTCGGCGCGCATGGAATTGGCCCGTGTGATGGGGCGATCGAGCAGTACCTTGGGCGCAATGACAACAAGATCCACTTCGGCCGACCAGCCCATGGCCGTGGCCGTGCCCATGTCCGTGTCCGTGGCCGAGGCGCCGATGCGTCAGGCCCGTAACTCCGCCGCTTTCTGGATCGCGACCGGCCGGTGCCGGGGGCATGAGGTCATCCGGCGCCGCGGATTCGTCGCGGTCGACGGCGACGCGCGCGCCGGCCTGCGGATCCTGATTCAGGAGTCCGACCTCGACCCGGGCGAACTGGCCGAGTTGAGCGAGCTGGCTCGCCGAGCCGCAGGCCCGGTGAACGCGGAGGATCCGTTCAGCTCGACCGACCTGAGCCACCTGGGCATGCGCAGCTGGCAGATGCCGGTCATGCTGCGCCCGCCCGGGCACGTCGGCGAACCGGTGCTGGAGGTGATCCGGGTACGGCGGCCCGAGGACCTCCAGGCGGCCGAGCGGATCGTGATCGAGGGCTTCGAGCTGGCCGGATTCCAGCCCTACCGCCCCGGCGAGCTGTTCCCGATGCCGCTGATCGAGCAGCCGGGCGTGGACGTATTCGTCGCCTCGTACGATGGTGTGCCCGCGGGTGCCTGCGTCAGCGTCGTGGACGAAGGCATCGGCAGCCATTACTGGGTCGGCACGTCGCCGGCGTTCCGGTCGCGTGGTGTGGGGCGGGCCGTCATGCTCGGCTCCCTCGCCCACCTGGCGGACCTGCCGCTCACCATCACCGCTTCGAAGCTGGGCAGGCCGCTGTACGAGTCGCTGGGCTATACGGCCGTGGCCCCCTCGACCTGGTGGGCCTCTGTTCCCGTGGCACCGTCGCGGTAAGCCCGCCGGCTCGCTGGTCCCCGCCCCACTCCGCGGGCGGCAGCGGGCGTCGCCGGCCGAAGGAACGCCATCCGGGCGGCGGAGTGCGTACCGGTCCCCGTACCGGGTAGCCGCTGTGCGGAGGCAGGCAGCGCCCAGCCCGTGACCGTCGGGCCCGACGACGCCTTGGGCCGGGCAGTACCTGAAGGCCGACGCCGAGCGAGCGTCTGAGGCCCGTACGGGGCGGTGAGGCTGGTTCACGATGAGTGCTTCGATACCGGTGGTCTCCGCCTCGGGTGGCCCTCTGCTGATCCCCGCCCACGAGCTCACCGATCTGCTGCGCCGTGTCGCGGCCGGGTGGCTTCAGTCGGAAGAGGCTGGTGACACGGATCTCGATGCGAGGACGATGCGGGCGCTGGCCGGTGTGCTGTGCGAGCTGGCCGATCAGATCGACGTCGAGTGCATCGGGTTCATGCCGATCGGCGGCGAGGGTGAGGGTGAGGGCGGGGGTGTCGGGCGAGGTCCTGGAGGCGGCTCACGGCCGGGCTGAGGGAGCGGGCTCGCGGGGCGGGGCTCCACGGGTCGTCGTCCTTGACGAGCCGGTCGGCGTCGGCGAGGGTCCAGCGGCGTGCGTCGAGATCCGGATCCTCCAGGTCCGCCCAGGAGAGCGGCGCCGCGACGGGTGCGCCGGGGCGGGCCCGGACGGCGTAGGGCGCGACGGCGGTCTGGGCGTAGGCGTTGCGCTGGATGTCGACGTACAGCCGGTCCCCGCGGTCCTTCTTGCGCGCCGCGGTGGTGAGCCGGTCGGGGTGGCGCTCGGTGAGGACGCCGGCGACGTCGGCGGCGAAGGCGCGTACGTCGTCGAAGGGGGCGCGCCGGTCCAGCGGGACCAGGACGTGCACGCCGCGTGAGCCGGTGGTCATCAGCAGCGAGGGCAGTTCCAGCTCCTCCAGCAACTCGTGGAGCCGGCCCGCGGCCTCCCGTACGAGCGGGAACTCGTCGCCGGGCGGATCGAGGTCGAAGACCAGCCGGTCGGGGTGGTCGGGCCGGTCGGCCCGGGAGAGCCACCGGTGCGGGGTGACGCACCCCTGGTCGGCGAGGTGGAGGAGGGTCGCGGTGTCCTCGCACAGCACATGGGTGACGGTCCCGTCCTCCTTGGGCAGCTCGGCGCGGTGGATCCAGTCCGGGAAGTGCTCGGGGATGTCCTTCTGCATGAATCCGGAGCCCGGCTCGCCGATGCCGTCGGGGTGCCGTTCCAGCATCAGCGGGCGGCCACGGAGATGCGGCAGCATGCGCCGGGCGACGGTGCGGTAGTACTCGGCGAGGTCGGCCTTGGTGATGCCGTCCTCGGGGAAGAGGACCTTCTCCGGCCGGCTGACCTCGACGGTGCGCCGGCCCGCCCGGATCTTCCTCGTCGCGCTCACCGCTTCCTCCCGGCGGCTTGCTCCTTGTCGACCTGCTTCAAGGTGCTGACCTGCTTCAAGGTGTGGCCGGTGCGCACCGACCGGGCCCGCCGGGGGTCGGGGCCGCCGTCCTTGTGTGCGCGCTGGTCGTCGCGTTTCACCAGCAGCCACGCCTCCCGCTGCCCGCCGCTGCCGGGGCGGAACCGGGTGAGCGACCAGCCTCCGTGGAGCTTGTGGCCGTCGAGCCAGAACGAGGCGTGGCCGTCGGCGAGTGCCTGCTCGAAGGGGACCTCGCTACCGCGCCGGTCGGCGGAGAGGTTGCGGTACGTACCCTCGTCCCAGACGATCACCGTCCCGGCCCCGTACTCGCCCTCGGCGATCTCGCCCTCGAACTCCCGGTACTCCAGCGGGTGGTCCTCGGTGGGCATGGCCAGCCGTTTGTCGTGCGGATCGCTGGACGGCCCCTTGGGGACCGCCCATGACTTCAGCACCCCGTCCACCTCCAGCCGGAAGTCGAAGTGCATCGCCGTCGCGTCGTGGATCTGCACCACGAAGGACGGCGGCCGGCCACTGCTGCCGGAGTCGCCGCCCCGCGGCTCGGCGGTCTTCGAGAAGTCCCGGCGGCGGTGGTACTCCGCCAGCGCCGCTCCCTTCTTCGCCTTCGCCATGGGCTGCCTCCTGCGGCTGTACGGGGCAAAGTACGTGGTCCACGCGACCGGCACGGCGTCGCGATCCTTATGAGGGCGATGAGGGCGATGAGGGCGATGCGGGCGGTTCGTCGCCGCCGCCTCCGATGGCGATCCTGCGCGGCTTGGCCTCGCCCGACTTGGGGATGCGGACCGTCAGGACGCCGCTGTCGAGGCTGGCCTCGATCTTGTCGCTGTCGACGCCGCCGGACAGGGTGGTGCGGTACGAGAACTTGCCCTTGCGGTGCGTCAGCATCTTGCCTTCGGACTTCTCGTCGAGTTCGCCGGTGATGCACAGGTCATTGCCGTCCAGCTCCACGGCGATGTTCTCGCGGGGGATGCCGGGCATCTCGGCCTTGATCATGTACGCGTCGTCGGTTTCCTCTTCCTCGGCCATGGGCGTCCAGCCGTGGGCGGCCATGGTGGGGGTCGCGGCCTGCTCCAGGAAGCGGCCCATCTGGTCCCACATGGACTCGAAGTCGTGCCAGGGATCCATCGTGCCCCAGCCGTGGCGGCGCCACATCGTGTCGCCGGAACCTCGTCGAACCGGGAAGTTCATGACACTCTCCACTTCCTTCGTAACACTCCGTGCGCGGCCTTCTTGACGTGAAAACGAAGGACCGCGTACTCGCTGTCGCCCCTGCGCCTTCCCGCTCCGCCCACTGTCATGCGCACCCCGGACGGCGGCGAACTGGCGTTGCCGAGGGCTGTCCGCTTCCAGGCCGCATCCGCCGGCTCTCCTCGCCCCACCACGGGATCAATTGCCGGCCGGGGCCTCCCGCCAGTCGTCGGTGCCACCGAGCAGCTCGGTCAGGACGAGTCCGGGGTCGTCGGCCTCTGCGGACCAGCGGTCGTAGGTCGCCTCCCACAGCGGGGCGAGCTGGGAGGCCCACGGCAGCCGGTAACGATGGGTGAACGACGCCTCGCCGGGCTGCTCGATGGTGAGTCGCCGTCCCAGCCAGCCGGTGCGGTGCCGCACCACCGCATCGGGCTTCAACACGATCCGCCGCTCGCCGATGGCGAGCATGTGATGGTCGCCGACTTGGCAGAGCTCCGCCCGCAGGCGACCGAGCTGCCCGGACCAGAGGAGCGTTCCTTGCGATCCAGCGGGTTCGGCTTCCAACGAACTTCTCCGTTCACCTGGAGAGCAGGACATGTGGCGCGGCCCTGTGAGGCGGCCGCCCGAACAGAGTGTCCCCTGCAGGCGGGGGAACCGGCACGTGACGCGGGCTATCGGCCCCTGAGCAGGCCGCCGACCGCCGCGATGCCTGCCGTGACGGCGCGTTCGCCGACGTTGCCGAACCCGAGGATCAGTTGCACCGGCTCCGTCGCGTGCGAGGAGCGGCAGGTGCTCATGCCGTAGAGGCCGACGGACCGGGCGCGGGCGGCGGAGACGAGTTGCTGCTCGTCGGCCGGTCCGTCGAGGTGTGCCACCGCGTGGAAGCCTGCCGCGAGACCGGTCACCACGACGGCAGGGGCGTGTTCGGCGAGCGCTGCCACCAGGGCGGTACGACGTGCCGCGTAGGTCGTCCGCATCCGGCGCAGGTGCCGGTCGAAGCGGCCGGACTCGATCAGTCGCGCGAGGGCGAGCTGATCGAGCGTGGGGGACCCGCGGTCGTTCAACTGCTTGTGCTCGATGATCAGTTCGGTGAGCGCGGGCGGGCAGAGCATCCACCCGATGCGCAGCGCGGGCGCGAGGGACTTGCTGACGGTGCCGATGGAGATCACGCGGTCTGCGGCGAGTCCCTGCAGCGCGCCCACCGGCTCCCGGTCGTACCGGAACTCGGCGTCGTAGTCGTCCTCGATGACGACGGCGTCCCGCCTCCTGGCCCACTCGATCAGCGCGAGCCGCCTCTCGGGCGCCAGGGCGACGCCGGTGGGCCACTGGTGCGCGGGGGTCAGGACGACGGCGCGGGCGTCGGTCCTGGCGAGTGCCCGTACGTCGATCCCACGCTCGTCGACCGGTACGGGGGTGGCCGACATGCCCGCCGAGGCCGCGGCGGAGGAGATCGTGGCCGGTGAGCCGGGGTCCTCGTACGCCACCGTACGGATACCCGTCCTGGCCAGGGCGGACAGGGCCAGAGCCAGGCCCTGCGCGTAGCCGGAGCAGATCACGATCCGTTCCGGGTCCGCCGCGGCGGCGCGCACCCGCCGCAGATACCCGGCCATGACTTCGCGCAGTGCCGCGCTTCCGCGCGGGTCGCCGTAGTCGAGCGCCGCCGTCGGCATGGTGCGTGCCGCCTCGCGCGTGGCCCACAGCCAGTCGGCGAGCGGGAAGCTGCTCAGGTCGGGGACGCCGCATCTGAAGTCGGCGACCAGGGGTGACGGCGATGCCGGGGTCGGTGACGTGGGCGCCGACGGGACGCCCGCTCCGGCGGCGACCCGGGTGGCCGAGCCGACGCGTGTCACGAGGTAGCCCTCGGCCTGGAGCTGCGCGTAGCACTCCTGCACGAGGCCGCGCGAAACCCCGAGCATCCGCGCGAGTTCGCGGGAGGACGGCAGCCGTTCGCCGATCTGCAGCCGCCCGGTCCGGATCGCGTCCCGCAGCCGCAGTTCCAGCTGGGACCGCAGCGGCTCGCTGCTGTCCCGGTCGATGACCAGCAGCAGATCGGGCGACAGACCGGACCACTCCAGAGGCATGGAATTGGATCTTACTGGCGGTCCACCCGGCCCCTAGCTTCGCCGTGTGACCAAAGTGATCAACTCTCAGGCCGAGGGCGCCGGCTCGCGGCCGGCGCTGGTGACGCGTCCCCTGCTGCTGCGCTTCGTCTCCGTCATCGGCGCCTCGACGAGCTTCTACCTGCTGCTCTCCGTCGTTCCCCGCTACGCCGAGGCGTACGGAGGCGGTCATGCCGCGGGACTGGCCTCGGGTGCGCTGCTGCTCGCGACGGTCGGAGGCGGGCTGGCCGCTCCCCGGCTCGTGGCCCGCTTCGGATACCGCCCGCCGCTGGTGGCGGCGCTGGTCCTGCTCGGTGCGCCCGCGCTGGTGCTGACCGTGTCCGGGAGCACGGTGTGGATCACGGCGGTCTGTGTCGTGCGCGGTCTGGGCTTCGGGGTCACGGTCGTCGCGGGCGGGGCCCTGACGGCGTCGCTGATCCCGCCCGAGCGCCGTGGTGAGGGGCTGGCGCTGGTCGGCGTCGTGTCCGGGGTTCCGTCGCTGGCGGCCCTGCCGCTGGGGGTGTGGTGGGCGGCGCACGCCGGGTACGGACCGGTGTGCGCCGCCGGCGCGGTGGCCGCGCTGGCCGCCATCGTCTCGGTGCTGGGAGTGCCGGACCGCGAGTCGGCCTCCGAGCGGTCGATCGGGGTGCTGGCCGGGTTCCGGACGGCCGCCCTCCTGCGGCCCGTCGTCGTCTTCTCGGCCACCGCGCTCGCTGCCGGAATCATCGTCACCTTCCTGCCCCTCGCCGTCCCGTCGGCTTCCGCCGGAGTCGTCGCCGTGGCCCTGTTCGTCCAGGCCGCGGCGGCGACCGTGGCCCGCTGGGCCGCGGGCCGGCACGGTGACCGGCACGGACCGGCCTCACTCGTCGTGCCCGGCCTGGTCGTCTCGGCCGCGGGGACGCTGCTGACCGCTCTGACCCACAGCCCGGTCGCCGTCGTCGTGGGCGTCGCCCTGTTCGGGGTCGGATTCGGAGCCACCCAGAACGCGACGCTGTCGCTGATGTACGCGCGCGTCCCCGAGTCCGGCTACAGCACCGTCAGCGCCCTGTGGAACGTCGCCTACGACGCGGGCATGGCCGTCGGAGCCGTCGGCTTCGGCATCCTCGCCGCCCGGACCGGCTACCCCTGGGCCTTCGCCCTCACCGCCGCGCTGATGCTCACCGCCCTCGTCCCGGCCTGGCGCGACCGCCTGGCCGACGGCGCCCGCCGATGACCGGGACGGCCCCGTGCCGCCGCGGCCGCGACCCCGCCACCCGTACGCGTCGTCGCGCGTTCGCCGACGACCTGACAGCCTTCGCCACAGCCTTCACCGAAGGAGACCGCCCCACGGGCACGGTCTCCCACGAACAGGAGCTCACATGACCAGCACCCCCATGACGGTGGCCATCCTCGGACCCGGCGGGGTCGGCGGCCTGCTCGGCGCGCTGTTGGCCCGCGACGGGCACCGCGTCATCTGCCTCGCCGGAGAGGAGACCGCCGCTGTGCTGCGCCGTGACGGTCTGTGCGTCCGGAGCGCGCGGTACGGCGACTTCACCGCTCCGGTCGAGGCCGACACGTCGCTGCGCGAACCGGTCGACGTCACGCTCGTGACCGTCAAGCAGACCGCCCTGCCCGCCGCCCTCGACCGTGTTCCGCCGCAGGTCCTCGGCGACGGTGTCGTCGTACCGCTGCTCAACGGACTCGACCACGTCGCAGCGCTGCGCCGACGCTATCCGGCCGGCCAGGTCGTGGCCGGAACCATCAGGGTCGAGGCCACCCGCACGGCGCCCGGGCGCATCGCGCACACCAGCCCCTTCGCCGCCCTCGAACTGGCCGCCCCGCTCGACGCCCTCGCATCCCGCCTACGTCACGCCGGCCTCGACGTGACCCTGCGCACCGACGAGAGCGCGATGCTCTGGGACAAGCTCTCCTTCCTCGCTCCGTTCGCCCTGCTGACCACGCGCCACCAGGCCACGGTGGGTGTCATCCGCGACGAACGGCGGTCGGAACTGCTCGCCGTCCTCGACGAGATCACCGCCGTGGCGCGCGCAGCGGGCGCACCGGTGACCACCGAGGCCGTGCTCTCCTTCTTCGACCGGGCGCCCGAGACGATGAAGTCCTCGATGCAGCGCGACGCGGAGAACGGCCACCCGATCGAACTCGACGCCATCGGCGGGGCCGTCCTACGGGCCGCGGCCACGCACAGGATCGAGACACCGATGACCGCACGCCTCGTCGCAGAGCTGGCTCCCACGGCGAGCGAGTAGGCGCGCAGCCGCTCCGCAGAAGATCCACGCGGCCTCGAACCCGGCGGGCAGCTATGGGACTTGCTGGTCAACAAGATGACCTTCGCTGACGCGCATGATGATGTGATCATGTTGACCATGGCTGTCGAATCAGTGGTCGTACGTCAGCGTGTCGAGGATCTGGACGCGGCTGTGCCGTTCTACGAGAAGTTGGCGGGAAGCACCGCATCGCGGTTCGCCTTTGCCGGGGTCGACCTGGCAAGCGTCGGACCGTTCCTCCTGTTCGCCGGGCCTGATGAGGCGGTGCAGCGTGTCGCCGGCGTGACGGCGACGCTGGCTGTCGCCGACCTGAACGCCGCAGTCGAGGAGGCGAAGGCGGGAGGAGCCGACGTAGTGATGCCCATTCAGCCCACCCCGAACGGCCGTCGTGCGGTGCTGCGGCACCCGTACGGCGGCGTCTTCGAGTACGTCGGTCCGTAACCGCAGTTCGCATTCCTCGTCCGGCGGGTCGCACACGAGGTCGTCATCACTCGGCGGTGACCAGTTCGGCTCGGATGGCGTCGATCAGGTCGCGTACCGGCCTGGGAAGGGAGTCGCGGGCGGTCCGGGCCGTATCGACCCGGTCCATCTGCCAGGGCGGCCCCATGAAGTCGCTCACTGGCCGGGCTCCGCCTTCCCCGCCTCGCGCCGAAGGTGCGCGGCCTGCGCGAGCAGCTGCGTGGCCTCGGCGTTCGTCGACGCGTCGGCTGCCCGGCTTTCCAGGTCGTGGATGTGCCGGTCGAGTGAGGGATCGCGGGCGATGGCGAACTCGGCCCACCACTGGGCGAGGAACGCCGGTACCGGGGCGATGTCGTGCGCGTCGCCGACAGCCCACTTCCAGTGGGCGTCGAAGTCGGCGAGGAGCTGCGGTGTGTGCTCGGCGATCGCGGCGCGCAGCGCCTTCGTGTTCCGCTCTGGCATGGGCGGGATACCGGACGGCCTGGGGGCGGTCGTCATGCCGCCACCTCCTCGGTCTCGCTGCCCTGGGCGGCCTGCTTGGCCTTGTAGGCGGCGGCGAGGGTGGACGCGTACTGGGGTGTCCACTCCATGTGCCTGGCGACGGCCGGCGCTCCGCCGCGGCCGAGGTCTACGGCGATACGCCCCGCGGTCTCACGGAAGTGCGCGACGGCGTCGTCGGCGGCCTTCTCCGCCCGGTCCAGTTCCAGCTTCTGCGTATCGGTCAGGGCGGCTTGCGGAGCTCGGGTGCGGGGCTTGTCGGTCATGGGAGGAGTGTGGACCCCACGCCGCAAGCGGGAGCCGTCCGTACGTCAGCCGCTGTGGCGGAACCCCTTGCCGGTGCGGTCGAGGGGGTCGGGCGAGAGGCCGAGGAAGCGGTCGCGGAGGGTGTCCCAGGCGGTGAGGCGGGTGAAGTCGGGGGCGTCGAGGATCTCCTGGCGGTCGGTGAGGAACGGGTTGGGCAGCAGAATGGTCATCATCTGCTCGTCGCGGCCGTTGAACAGGCGGGCTCCCCAGCTGACGGGGGCCCCGTCGGCGCCGAGGCTGCGGTAGAGCTCGGCACGGGAGCAGCGGCGGATCCGGCCGAGTTCGGGGCCGGAGGCGGTGTGCTCGCCGATGCACAGGTGGAAGTGCCAGGCGCCGAAGTCGACGGTGGCGTAGCCGTCGTTCATGGTGATGGCGGTGGGGGCGCCCGGGGCGCCGACCTCCCAGGCGGCGCCTTCGATGATGGGCCCGAAGTGGATGTGCTGCCAGTGGTCGGTGAAGACGGTGGTGACGAGGTCGAGGAGGGTGGCCTCGTCGGCCGGGAGCGGCCAGACGTGCTGGGTGCCGCCGCCGGGGGTTTCGATCACGGTCGGCTCGGTGGTGGTCATGAGGTCTTCTCCTTGGGGTCGAGGACGCAGTCGCCGCAGGTGCCCGCGCCCGGCACGCGGTAGTACAGGCAGCAGCTGCGGCGCCGGAAGGCGAGCGGTGAGGCGGGGGCGACGCGGTACGTGCCGGCACCCGCCAGCGGCGGCCGGTCCAGCAGTCCGCGGACGAGGGGCACCACGGGGTACGGGGTGTGCGGCTCCCTGGCGAGCAGGACGCGGTGGGCGCCGATGAGTGCCGAGGCCGCGTTGCCGCGCAGGGTGTGCGGGGAGACGCCGGACACGCGCCGTACGGCGTCGGCCCAAGGGTCCAGGTTCTGTACGCCGACGGTGTGGTGCAGGGCCGGGAGCGGTTCCCGGCCCACCTCCCGCAGGTCGGGCAGCCACAGGTCGAGCGGCCCGGCGGCGGGCAGGCGCCACCACAGCCGGGCCGGACCCAGATCGGGCACGCGGCCCGTGAGCGCGGCGCAGGCCAGGGCGATCGACCAGAGCCGGGAGGCAGTGCCCAGGTGCAGGGTGGACGCGGCCACCCTCGGCCGGCCGGAGCCCAGCCGCCCGGAGACGGTCCGTACGCATTCCTCCAGCACGCCCGGGTCGGCGTACAGGTCGGTCAGCGGGCGGAAGCCTCCCCCAGAGCCTTCGGCCTGGGAGGTACCCCCAGCCTCGGGGCGGGGGCCGGTGGCCACCGCGAAGTAGGGGCCGATCGCGGAGATCCGGGCCAGGGTGTCGGACGTGATGACCGCGCTCACCATGTCCGTACCGTCCGTGTCAGCTCGTGGAAGCTGTGCGTGTGGACGACCCGCCCGTCCGGTCCGGTGAGGGTGAACCGGTCCGCTCCGTCACAGCCCACCCGTGCGGCGGCGGCCGCGTCGCCCGGGTCCGCGACGGCCAGTCCCTCCCGGGCAAGGGCACGTTCGAGGAGCGGCAGCACGTCCGGCGGTGCCTCCACCGCCACGCCGGCCCGCGCGGTGCGGCGCAGCCCGAAGGTGCCGGAGACCGGGTCGAAGGCGAGATGGGCGGCGTCGAAGGCGGCGGCGACGGCTCTGCTGCGGATCAGGTCTTCGGGCGCTCCCGCGTGGACGCGTGAGCCGCGGTCGACGAGCCAGACGGCGTCGGCCACGCGCAGGGCCAGCTCCAGGTCGTGGGTGCTGATCACGACGGTCAGGCCCTTGTCCCGGGCGAGGTCGCGCAGCAGCACGGTGAGGGCCACGCGTGAGGGGACGTCGAGGAAGGCGGTCGGCTCGTCGAGGAGGACGACCTCGGGTTCCTGGGCGAGGGCGCGGGCGGTCAGGACGCGCTGGCGTTCGCCGTCGGAGAGTTCGGTGGCCGGCCGGCCCGCCAGATGCTCCGCGCCCACGGCCTTCAGTGACCACTCGACGGCCGCGTGGTCCGCGGCCGTGAGACGGCCGGTGAACCCGGTGTGCGGGTGGCGGCCGAGCCCGGCCAGTTCCCGTACGGACAGCAGCCCGGGGTCCACCCGGTCGGTCAGGACGACCGCCAGCCGCCGGGCGAGAGCGGCCGGCGGCTGGTGCGCCAGGTCGGCCCCGCCGATGCGTATCCGGCCGTCGAGCGGCGGCAGGAGCCCGCACAGGGTGCGCAGCAGCGTGGACTTGCCCGCGCCGTTGGGGCCGAGCAGTACGGTCAGTTCCCCGGCCCGCGCCCGGAGGTCGAGCCCCGACAGCACGGCCCGGCCTGCCCCGCGTCCGCGCAGCGCCCGGGCGCGGTAGCCGACGGAGAGCCCCTGGGTGGCCAGGCCGCCGGGACGGTCCGGCCCGCCGGACGTGTCCGTGACGGGTTCGGTCAGCGTGTCGGTCATGAGGCCACTCCTTGTACGCCGCGGCGGCTGCGGATCAGGAACGCGATGACGACGGGGGCGCCGAAGAGCGAGGTGATGGCGTTGAGCGGCAGCACCGAGTCCGTGCCGGGCGGCTGGCTCAGCAGCGCGCACGCCAGCGCGAGGAAGGCCCCGGCGAGCATCGACGCGGGGATGAGCGCCCGGTGGTCGGAGGTCCCCAGCGCCACCCGCGTCAGGTGCGGGACGGCCAGGCCCAGGAAGGCGACCGGGCCGCAGAACGCGGTTGCCGCGCCCGCCAGCAGCGAGGTGCCCAGCAGCGCCAGATCGCGGCTGCGCCGTACGTTCAGGCCCATGGTGCGGGCGTAGTCCTCGCCGAGCAGCAGGGCGTTGAGGCGTTTGGCGGTCAGCAGCGCGGTCAGCAGGCCCGCGCCGATGACGGGCAGCATGACGTGGAGGTCGGGCCAGGTCGTGGCGCTGAAGCTGCCCAGGCCCCACATGACGAACTGCTGGGCGCGCTCGGGGCGGGCGTAGACGAGCATCACGCCGACCACCGCGGTGGCCGCAGAGCCGATCATGACGCCGATGACGAGCAGGGTGACGGCCGACTGCACCCACCGCGAGAGGAGAAGGACGAGGGCCAGCACGGCGGCGGCGCCGAGCGAGGCGGCCAGGACGACGCCCACACGCCCCAGCCCGGCCAGGTTTCCGGTGAAGCTGCCGGCCACCCCGCCGGTGCCGACCACCACGGCGGCGACGCCCATGCTCGCGCCCGAGCTCACCCCGAGGGAGAACGGGTCGGCCAGCGCGTTGCGGAACAGGGTCTGCATCTGTACGCCGGCCACGGCGAGGGCGGCGCCGACGGCTGCGGCGGTCAGCGCGCGCGGCAGCCGGACCTGCTCGACGATCACGGTCCATCTCGGGTCGTCGGCGGTGCCGCCGAGCAGGATCCGCGCCACCTCCGCGACCGGCACCCGGTGGGAGCCGGTCGCGACGGTGAGGACGAACAGCGCGGCGGTACCGGCCGCCAGGGCGAGGACGACGGCGAGGCGCCGCCGCCGGGGCCGTACCGCCCGCGGGGCGTCCGGGACGGGGGACGGCGCGGTTGCCAGGTGCGTCGTCATGCCTTGGGAACCTGCGTGTAGAAGGTGAAGGTGTGGTCCTTCGCCTGGTCCGGGTGGATCAGCGCGAAGAGGTCGGCGAGGACCAGGTCCGGGCGCAGCACACCGCGCTCGAAGTAGTCGTTGCCGCCGCCGGGTCCGAGCGCCTTGGTGTTCGTCCACACCGCACCGCCGGTGAGGGCCTTCAGCTGCCCGTACCGGCTGTCGGCCTTCACCGCGTCGGCAGTGGACTTCCACTTCTGGTCGGCGATCCAGACCGGGGCCTCGCCGGCCTTGGCGTACACGGCCTCGAAGTTCAGCTGGAGGTTGCCGGTGCCCGCCTCACCGGCCCAGGGGTAGGTGCCGCCCGCGTCCTTGATCAGCTGGGCGGCGTAGCTGCCGCCGGCGGGCATGTACCAGGTGCCCTGGTACATCGTGCCGGGCAGCACCTCGACGGGCTTGCCCGCCTCGACCGCCTGCGCGCCCTTCTCGGCGACCTTCCGGTAGTCGCCCTCGACGGTGTCGAAGACCTCGCCGGCGCGCTTCTCCGCTCCGGTGAGCGCGGCCATTGCCTTGACCCACTCGGCGCGGCCGAGCGGGCTCGGCTCCAGCCATTCGGCGTTGGCGACCACGGCGATGCCGGCCTGGCGCAGCTTCGGGTACTGCGGATCGTCGGTGCCCTGGGTCATCAGCACGTCCGGCTTGGCACCGATGACCGTCTCGGCGTCGATGGTCCGGTCCTTGGCGTACTCGGTGACCTTTCCTGCCTTCACGCGCTCGATCACCTGGGCGGAGGAGATGTTGGTGGTGCTCGCCACACCCGTCAGGACGTCCAGGGTGCCGGTCTCGGTCAGCAGTGGAAGGTGGGTGGTGGAGGCGGAGTACAGGCTCTTGACGGGAACGGTGACCTGCTGCGCGGACGCCAGTTCACCGGTCAGCTCCGGCTTCGGCGCACCGCACTTGACCAGCACGTACGACTCGGGCTTCCCCTTGGGGAACGGCTCGTTGACGGTGAGGACCTGATAGCTCTTCTCGTACCGGAGCGTGAAGTTCTTGGCGTGCTTCACCGTCGACTTGACCGGGAAGTAGTCCTTGGCCGGGTCGAAGTCTTTGATGCAGCCTTCCGCGGCGGCCTGGGGCTTGGCGTCGACGGGCGAGCCGGAGCCGCCGCCGCACGCGGTGAGAGCGAAGGCGACGGTGAGAAGGGCCGCCGCAGCGGCCTGACGGCGGCCGGGCATGACGGATCGTACGGACAAGGTGACTCCTGGTGACGTGCGCGGGTAGTGCGTACCGGCATGCCGGTACGCGTGATGCGGCGTACGGGAAGGAAGCCGCTGAGGGGGGAAGGCCGTCAGAACCTGGGGGAACGGGCCCGTGCGTCAGCCCGGGCAGGTCGGCCCCGACGGGCCAAGGGCAGCGCAGAGCTGCCGCCACACATACGCAGGCACACGGGTGCCACCGCCTCTCCTGGGGAAATCCGCCCCGTACATCGAGGTGCGACGGCGTGAGTCTCCTGACTCGGGATCACAGCTTCTCCGGCCTTCCCACCCCCGGACGGGGCGGTGGCCATGGGTGGAGTCGCTCCCCCTACACAGTGGCGGTACCGTGCCGGAATCTCACCGGCTTCCTCGTTCCGCCGTCGCTTGTCGGACCGAAGCATCGCAGAACCGGCCACGGCCACGCCAGCCCCACACCTGTGCGACCAGCCACAGCAGTTGGCGCCCTGAGCGATGTACGGTCGGCACGCCCGCCGGCCCGCCCCGAGCGCGTCGACCGCTGCGGAATCCGACCGAGCCCGACGAGTGACCTGGGTCCGAGGTCTGGCGTTAGGTCGGCATGAGTCGTGCTGGTCCGAAGATTCCGCACGGCGGAATGTGGCAGGGGTCGCGGCCGGGTGCCGCGTACCGCCTTCGGTGACCGGGAGAGAAGCATGATCATCAAGGACGTCGGGCCGGACCCTCAAAGCTTCGACCTCGAGAAGGCGACGCTCGAGAACACGCACTATCGCGCGGTCGCCTGGTCCGGGAAGTACCTCCAGTTGACCCTCATGTCGATCCCGGTGGGTGAGGACATCGGCTTGGAGGCGCACCCGGAGACTGATCAGTTCCTACGACTCGACGCAGGCCGGGGCCGCGTCCAGATGGGCCGGACGAAGGATCGACTCGACTTCGACCGGGAGGTCGAGGACGGCTGGGCGATCTTCGTACCTGCCGGCACGTGGCACAACGTCACCAACATCGGTGACGAGACCCTGCAGCTCTACGCCGTGTACGCGCCGGTCCACCACGCGTCGAGCAAGATCCATGCGACAGCCGCCGACGCGGAGCGCGACGAGGACTCAGGCCACGACGAGCCGCCGAGCTGGTCGGTCCAGCCGGCCCAGCAGCCATCGGACGAGCACGCCTGACCGGCGAGGGCTCATCGCGACGGTGGTTCCTGTCCCCGGGCGGGCCGGGACAATCACGATCTTCCCTCCCGGCAGGCGTCCGAGCGTGCGCCCTGATCCACCAGCACTCCACCAAGGAGCACCAGCGCAAGCTCGCCGGTGACATCGACGCCACTGTCCGCGGCCGGCTCGCGTCGACGGACTGCGGGTCGGGCGTCGGCGCGAGGCGGATCGGCGTCCGGTGGCCGAGAGTGATGATGACGGCGCCCAATCTGATGCGCCGTTACCACTGGCACGTTGTGGCGCAGCGGGGGCCGGCGCTCCGGGACAGCGCGGCCCAGGCCGCCGCGAGGCGGTCGACCAGTGCTGCAGTGGTCTCCGGGGCGAAGGAAAAGGGCAGGCGGACGTAGTCGTCGTGGGCGCCCGTCGCGTCCATCGTGGCGCCCGGGATGACCTCCGCGCCGTGGCGCAGTGCCACGCGCGCGTAGAGCCGGGCGTCCGTGCCCCCGGGCAGCTGGACCCACAGAACGGAGCCACCCTGGGGTGCCTGCCAGCGCCAGTCCGGAAGGTGCTCGGCAAGCAGCCGGGTGATGGTGGCCAGCCGCTCGCGGCGGATGCGGGCCCGTTCGGGCGCGAGAGCCGGGAGCGTGGGGAGGAGCCGGGCGGCGAGGGCCTGGTCGAGGAGCGGGCTGCCCAGGTCGTCGAGTGCTTTGAGCCGGGCCAGGCGTGCCACCGTGTCCTGCGGCGCGCGGATCCAGCCGATCCGCAGACCGCCCCAGACGGCCTTGGCCAGCGAACCCACCGTCAGCACGGTTCCCCCGGCGGGGCTCGCGGCGATCGGTGGCGGAGCCTGACCGGGGGCGAGCCCCGCCGCGTGGGCGCTGTCCTCCAGGACGATGACGCCGTGTTCGGCGGCGAGCTCGGCCACCCGGCGACGACGGCCGGCGGACATCAGGACGCCGGTGGGGTTGTGACAGGTCGGCATGAGGTAGAGCAGCGCGGGCCGGTGTTCGGCGAGCGCGGCGGCGAGCCGGTCGATCCGGACCCCGTCGGAGTCGAGGGGGACGCCGACCAGCCGGGAGCCGGCCGCTCTGAGGACGTCCAGGCAGCCCGGCCATCCGGGGGATTCCACGAGGGCGGTGGACCCGCGCCCGAGGAACAGCTGGGCACTCAGGGCGACGGCCTGCGTGGCACCGGTGGTCACCACCACCTGGCCGGGCTCGGTCGGCAGCCCGTGCACCGTGTGGTGAGCGGCTATTGCCTCACGCAGCGCGGGGAGCCCGGCCGGGTGGTAGCCCGCATCACTGATCAGCCCGGGCAGGTCCTCGCGGACCATGTCGAGCAGTGCTCGGGTCAGGTCCGGGCCGCCGGCCTCGGCCGCCTGCCCCAGCGAGATGAGGTCCGGCGGCTGTGTGATCAGCCGTTGGACCACTGCGGTGGCCTGACCGCCGCGTACCCGCCCGTCCACCGGAAGCCGGTGTGCCACGGCCCCTCCCGACACCTGCGTGCCGCTGCCCCGACGGGTCTCGGCCAGGCCCGACCCGCGCAGCGCGTCGTACGCGGCCACGACCGTCGCCCGGCTGACCGAGAGGGCGTCGGCGAGCCGCCGCTCGGACGGGAGGCGGTCCCCGGTCCGCAGGTCCCCGGACCGTACGGCTCGGCCGACCGCATCGGTCAGCCGCCGGTACAGCGGCCCCTCGCCTGAACTCCAGTCGCCCAGCAGGTCGATCAGCTCGTCCAGCCCGGGGGCCTGACGATTCCGGTCCACATTCCCCTCCATTGGCACGGGAGCACGCGCCGCCGTGACGAGAGGCTAACGGCATGACATCCACCTCACGCCTCTCGCCCCTCGACCCCCGGCTCGCAGCCATCTGCGACCTCTCTGTCTCCGCCGCGCGAGACGGCGCGGGACGGCACGAGTACGACGGAACCGTCCAGGACCTGTCCCCGGACGGAGTACGACGCGGCCTCGCCGCCCTCGGCGGCCCCGCGGGTACCGAGCCCTGTCCGGACCCGCACGACGAGGCACATGCGGCGGCCGCGGAGGAAGCCCTCCGGGTCCGCTTCGGCGAGCTCGAACTGCACCGGAGCAACCCCGTGTGGCACATCGAGAACCTGGACCTGACCGGGTACGACCGCCCGTACGCGCCCGCGGCCGAGCGGGACGCGGCCCGGTCGGCCCACCTGCGCCGGTGGCCGGACGCGGTGGACGCGGCGGTCGAGGCGCTGGACCGCGTCCCCGCCGCGCTGGCCAAGGCGACACTGCCGCTCGCCCGTGGCCTGAGCACCTTTCTCGACCCCCGGAGCGGCCCCGTCCATACGGCCGCCGGCCGGGCGCACGCCCGCCTCATGACCCACCTGGAACTGGCCGCCGCCGAAGGAGCGCCGTCGGCGGCACTCGGCGGCCCCGCCCTCGCCCGGCTCCTCGGCGCGGCCGAAGCCTGCACCTTCGACCTCACCGCGATGTCCGCGCGGGTCGACGCGGAACGGGACCGGCTGCGCGCCCTGCTGGACGAGTCGCTCCGCCGTATCGACCCCGCGGCCGCGCCCGCCGACACGGTACGGGCCCTCCAGGCCGACCACCCCGACGCCGACAGCCTGCTGGACGAGTTCGCGGCACTCGTCGACGAGACGATCGCGTGGACGGCCCAGCGTGATCTCGTGCCCCATCACGACGTCGAGGTGGCCGTTCGGCCGATGCCCGACTCCCAGCGCCGGGCGCTGGCCGGCCTCTTCGCGTCCGCGCCCCACGAGGCCGAAGCGGCCGCCGACTTCCGCGTCACCCTCCCGGACAGGGGCTGGACGAGGGCGGAGAGCAAGCAGTGGCTGTCGACCGGCTTCAACCGGACCCTGATGCCCAACATGGCCGTCCACGAGGTGGCACCCGGGCACGCCAGCCACTTCAGGGCGCTGCGCCGTGCGGCGACCGATGTCCGCCGCACGCTCCACTCCGACGCCTTCATCGAGGGGTGGGCCCACTACTGCGAGGAGCTGGCACTGGAGCAGGGCTTCCGCGACGGCGACCCGCGCGTCGCCGTCGCGGTCGCCCAGGACGGGCTGCGCAGAGTCACCCGCTTCGCCTGCGCCATCGGACTCCACACCGGAGCCATGACCCTGTCCGACGCAGCGGCGCGGTTCACCGAGGACGTCTCGCTGGCCGGGCCCGCAGCCCTGCACGAGGCCGAGCGCGGGCTGTTCGAACCCAGCTACGGCCGCTACACCTGGGGCAAGTTCGCCGTTCTCGACCTGCGCGAGCAGGCAAGGGCACGCTGGGGCGGCGACTTCTCACTCCGTCGTTTCCACAGAGCCCTCTTCGACCTCGGTGCCCCGCCCCTGGGCCTGCTGCACACGGCACTGGAACGCGGATGACCTCACTCGCCGCCTTCGCCCTCGCCTCCCTGATCCTGGTGGCCGTACCCGGACCCAACCTGATCTACATCATCACGTGCAGCGCGCGGGACGGACGGCAGGCCGGCATCGTCTCGGCTCTCGGTGTGGAGACGGGCACGCTCCTCCACGTCATCGCCGCCGCCTGCGGACTGGCGACGCTCATCGCGGGCCACCCGTCCGCCCTCGCCGTCCTGCGCTACGCGGGCGCCGGCTACCTCACCTACCTGGGCGTACGAGCGCTGCGCCGCCGGCCGTCCTCTGCTGTCGACGCCGCCGACACCGCCGGCCGTCCCGCTCGACGCCGGCTGCTCCGGCTCTATCTCGACGCGGTCCTCGTCAACCTGCTCAACCCCAAGGTCGTCCTCTTCTTCCTGGCCTTCCTGCCGCAATTCCTGCCCACCGGCCTGACCCCGGCGGACACCCGGACCCACATGCTTCTCCTCGGTGCGGTCTTCCTGGCCATCGCTCTTGTCCTGGACCTCTGTTACGCACTCGTCGGCGCCGCACTCACCGGCCGACTCCGCGGCACCCCCCGCCGCGACCGCGGTCTGTCCTGCCTGACCGGTGGCGTCCACCTCGGCTTGGCAGCCCTGGTGCTCTAGATGACAAACGAGCCCCAGGTCGCTGACCTGGGGCTTCGCAGAAGAGCGGATGACGGGAATCGAACCCGCTCCATAAGCTTGGGAATCACCGCTTCCCGCAACGCCTGTATGGCTCCTGACCTGCGGATACGCTCCCTTCACCGAGCCTTTCGCGAGGCCCCGTTTGTGCCCGTGACGACCGCTGTTTACCGCCCTGAAGGGCACGGATGGGGCACGCGCCCGGCAGTGAGCGACGACGAGGGTCTGTGGGGGACTCGTGGGGCGGAGCTTCTGGGCGGTGGCCGGCTTGAGCCTGGCCCGCTTCGCGCCTGCAAGCGTGGGCTGTCGCCTCTGTTCCGCTTGGAATGGAAGATCGTTTACGGTGCGGCCTCAGCAGCCCTCGATGTCGTCAGCGCAGCCGTGTACGTTGGCGGGCTCGAGGGCCTTGAGGTTCCAGACGAGCAACCCCTGGGGCTCGGCCTTGCCTGATGCCGGTGCGACGGTCACGGTGACAGGCGGTCCTGCGGGGAAGTTGACGCGGAGGACGTCGGCACCTGTGCAGGCAACGTCGAACTGTCTTTTCGACGTGCCGCGGGTCAGGAGGAGCGTCACTTTGGGTACGTCGTCGCTGTCGCACACGATGTCGAAGCGGTATGGCTTGTTGCCGCTGGTCTCCAGCGTTTCATTGACGCCCGAGGCCACGTGCGGGGCGCCCGATCGGAAGCGGCGTGTCGGCGTGTCGGCGTCCTTCAAGGCCGCTTGTGCCCTTTGCAGGGCGTCGTCAGGCTCCCATTCCGTTCCCGGTTCGTACGGGGGCGTTTCAGTGCTCGTACAGCCGGTGAGAGCAGCGGCGATGGCTAAGGCAATGACGGGCCTCGGTATGCGCATGACGGCGTCCTCGGTTCCGGCCGTGGGGCCCGCCCGATGACGGCGGGCGCCACGGCTGCTCGTTCTAGTGGCTACGGCGGTACAGCCCCGGTCCACACACCTTCGCACAGGGGTCGTCCGGTCGGACGGCGCCCTGCGCGGTGGCTGCGAAGCCGGCCGCCGGCGGGGGCACGAGCTGGTACTCGCGGCCGACGGCGCCTGCTTGGGCGTTCCCGTACGTGGTGACCTCGCCGTCCGACCAGCGGACGAACAAGTCGTCCTCCCAGTCGTTCATGCCGTACTCGCCGAGGGCGATGACACGTGCGTGGGTCCAGGTGGAGCTTGATTCGACGACTTGCTCGTTCTGCAGGCGTCCGGAGTTCACGTCGGGGAAGACGCTCACCGTTCCGCTGGCCCATACGACGAGCAGGTCGTGGTTGGGGTCGGTGCCGTTGCTGTCCCCGTCGAGGTCACCGCCGGTGATGAGGCTTGCTGTCTTCCATGCGTCGTTCGGGCCGACGAGCTGCTCTTCGGCGTGCAGGCCGTTGCCGTCAATGTCGATGTACTTGGTGACCTCTCCGTCATTCCAGCGGACGATGAGGTCGTCGGGCCACTGGTTACCGCCGTACTTGCCGGTGGCGAAGCCGCGGGCGTACTCCCATACCGAGTGCGGTGCCGCGAGCGTGATCTCGTTGGGAAGGTGCTGATCCAGTGCTGTAGGGAGCTTGGTGCCCTCACTGACGTCCGGGTAGAGGGTGACTTCCCCGTCCACCCACTTGACGATGAGGTCATAGGCGTTGGTACCCGCATAGTCACCGGCGGTGATGAGGTCGGCGTAGTTCTTCCACATGTCGTTGGGTTGGGCCAGCTGCGTTTCGCAGGGCTCACCGGGCTTGCAGCCGGCGTAGAAGCCGAAGCTCGGCGTAGTGCGGCGAGATCGCTGTGGTGATCCACCGCCCGCGGCCGTCGTCAGAGGGGCCGGAGGCGGTGAACCCCGAAGTAGGCGCAGACCTCCCCCACCTTCGAACCCGCGCTACAGGCTTGGGAATCACCGCCGCTCTGACCGCCGATACGGCCTTTGACCTGCGGACAAGCTTCTCCGTCGGGCCTGTCGAGAGGTTCCGCTCGCACCTGTGATGACCGCTGTTCACCGCTCCGAAGGGCACGGATGGGGCACGGACGAGGCACGGATGGATCAGCTCGGCTGGGCGGGGCCTCCATCGCCGAGGAATCGGGCGGCTACGGCGGACACGTCGGCCAAGGTGTCGGGCCCGCCGGCGGCGATGGGTACCACGTGGTCGATGGCGGCGGACGGCGCGTCCGGCCACGGTGCTGCCCGGTCCACTGGGCAGAAGCCGAGTCGCTGCGGGCGCAGGCGCCGCTCAGCCCTCGGCCGGAGGCTCTCCCTCGGCCGCCGCGCGGCGGTATTCGGCGTTGATGCGCTGGGCTTCTTCGAGCTGGTCCTCAAGGATGATGATGCGGCAGGCGGCCTCGATGGGCGTGCCCTGGTCGACAAGTTCCCGGGCGCGGGCGGCGATGCGCAGCTGGTAGCGGGAGTAGCGCCGGTGGCCGCCCTCGGAACGCAGCGGCGTGATGAGGCGGGCCTCCCCGAGAGCGCGGAGGAACCCGGGGGTCGTGCCGATCATGTCGGCGGCCCGGCCCATGGTGTAGGCGGGGTAGTCGTCATCGTCGAGACGGCCGAGGGCATCGTCTGCTGTCATTCTCACCTCTCTGGGGGAGGGGCCGAGGAGACCTGCGCTCTGGCGCCTTCGGACACCAGAGCGCCCGAGGAGGACCGTGATCCGGTGGTGGTCCGTACGCGGAGCCACACGCCGGCACAATCCTCGCGGTGCCGTGTCCGCTCGGGCACGGATGCTCTCCGCCCAACCTTCCGGTGTGCGTCGGGGGCCCGACGCCTTCACCGAGGGTAATGCTCCCATCCGTACCACCGGTACCACGGAGCCGTGCCGTGATCCCGGGCGTGCCCGCATCACGGCCGACGTCCGAAGGTCCTCCGCCGCGTGACTCCGCCGGGGCGAGCGTCTCCCGCTCGCGAGAGCGGCCGAACGACAGCCGGAGGTCGGCGTGAACGCAGTCGGCTTCCGCGTCTCGTACGGGATGTGCGCCCGCCGCAGGGTCAGGCCGCCGTGGACGTGCCGGGCAGGGTGGACGCCTGCCGGACCGGGCCGTCCGTGGCCGCGGAGCGGGTACGTCAGGTGAAGCCGAGCCGGGTCATGGCACGGACGACCTCGCGGGCAAGGAGAGACGGGATCGGCTGGTACAGCGGTGGGGCGGGTGGGTGTGCTCGGCCTCGGCCCGCGTCGTCAAGGACGGGACGGAAAGCCCGCAGGGCGCAGGTCACGCAGCTGTACCCGGTCTGTGTAGGCGGAAGTGGCGCGGAAGCCGTTGAGCTGGGCCCGGGTGACGAGGCCGGTGGGCCGGCCGTCGTCGTCCCGGACGATGAGGCGCCCGGTGCGTGCGCCGCTCATGACCGCCAGAGCCACCTCGACGGTCATGTCGGCCCAGACATGCGGCTCTGCCTCGCCGGCCGGGGGCGCGGGCGGGCTGCCGGCGGCGGTGTGCGCGGGGTCGAGCTGTGCCTGAGTCGATGTCACATGCGGCTCCTGGGTGGGAGAGAGAGGAGTGTCGGCCCCGGTACCAGGGTTCTGGTCGCCGGGGCTGGGATCCGGAGCGCATGACGGGGTCGGAAGTATCGCGTCGAGCCCCCGCCTTCGGCGCCGGGCGCGGCGAGCAATCGTCTCGGCATGTCGAGATCGGCGAAAGCCGTCACGGGGGAGAGCGTGGGGATGATCGACGGAGCCGGCGCGAATCCCCCCGGCCCCTGTCCGCCATTGCCGTCACGGATGTCCGGGATACGGCGCGCCGTGCCCGTGCTGTTCATGTGGGACCGCATCGACGCGGTGAACATCCATGAATTCCCCGGCGATCGAATGACGTGGAGAATTCCGAGAAGACTTCGAATGGATATGAAATCCGAGTCGGCGGAGAGAAGAATGCGGCTGGGGCCCGCACCCCGAGGGATGCGGGCCCCAGCCACGTCGTGCGCGTCAGGGTCAGGCGAGAACGATGTTCTCGGCCGTCGGGCCCTTCTGGCCCTGCGCGATGTCGAAGGTGACCTTCTGGCCTTCCTGCAGCTCGCGGAAGCCCTGGGCGGCGATGTTCGAGTAGTGGGCGAACACGTCGGGGCCACCACCGTCCTGCGCGATGAAGCCGAAGCCCTTTTCTGCGTTGAACCACTTCACGGTGCCACTGCTCATGTCATATCTCTTTCTGGGGGCTCATCGGCATCCGCACTGCGCGGATGCTGTGTCGCCGTGATGATTACCCCGCCGGAGAGACCGGAGACGAAAAAGCACTCCCAGGGGCCGACGGGCTTGACTGGGGGCACTTGAAGTTTCGGGAACCACAACTGCAACTGAAATCGAGACTAGCATGCGGACTCGATTGTTCCCGGTTCGATGGCGCCACTATTTCTAGACGTCAAAAAGACTGACTTCGCGACCCCTCGCATTTCTCATCCCGCCGGCACAGATACTCGTTCGCGGCGTGGAGAGATCGGGGGGACGACAGACCGGCAGCCGTCACCTCCACATGCTCCGCGGCAGGGGGATCATGCGTGCTCCGACGACGGGGCGGGGGTGGGAAGGTGGCTGCGATGAGACCCCGCCCTCCGTCTCCCAGGCGTTCTCACCGGCCAGGGCCTCCCGCAGGCGGCGGCCGGTGGCGTCCTCGTCGGACATCAGCCTTGCGGCGGAGGCGGGTTCGGTCTCCGGGGGAATCACGAGCAGGTCGCAGCGGCCGAGGTTGCCCGAAGCGGTCCCGCAGCGCGTCCACCAGGGGCGGCACTCGGTGGCGAGATCGCGTGAGTACGGCCACAGGCGCCGTCCAGCAGCCCGGCCAGGGAAGTGCGCGGTGTGAGTGCCAGGCGTGCCTGGCGGGTGGCCGGACGCGCCGAGTCTCCGTCACCCTCGTCCGCGCCACTCGACGAGGACGAGGGCGGCGGCGTCGGTGGTGGTCGGCCCGCGGGCCCGTCTGTGTGTAGGACAGATCGCGTGCCACGGCCCGTACGCCTCGGTCGGTCTGGCCCAGTCGATGGACCCAGCCGATCAGCTTGTTCTCGCCGAACTCCTCCTTCCTGGCCTCGTGTTCCTCGATCAGGCCGTCGGTGAAGCAGGGGATCCGGTCCTCGGGCGGGAGGGCCACCTCGCTGACCTGGGGCTGGTCTCCGTCGAAGCCGGCAGGGAGGGTGGCGGGGCTGTTCAGGCGGCGCGAGGAAGCGGTCTTCGGACACTACGGCCTCGCCTACCAACCCGGGACGAACGGCGAACGGGCGCCCCTCATGCCGCCGGGCGCATGCGCAGCTCCTTCCGCGCCTACAGCTTGCTCATCTTGGAGTAGGGACTCAGGATCCGCTCCTGAGTCGAGCCGAAATCCACGACCGCCGCGATCCCGTCCTCGATGCCGATGACCCGGCCGAGGCCGTGCACGTCGTGTGTGACCAGGTCGCCTACGGCGAACTGCTTGGGAGGCAGCGTGACCGGGGCCTTGAAGGGGCTGGTGGGCAAATGGCGCTTCGGTGCACTTGGCTTTGTCATTGCCGCCAGTATGCGCCCACGCGTATCCGTTCACTGCGGCCGTTCACGTCCACAGCGCGAGGTGGCGAAGAATGATCTCGATGAAAGACAACAGTCCCAGGTCTCTGACCTGGGACTTTGCAGTGGAGCGGATGACGGGAATCGAACCCGCGCCATAAGCTTGGGAATCACCGCACCACATCTCGATCATCTGGTCTCTGACCTGCGAAAACGCCCCCTCATGTGGAGTTTCTCGCTGGCCCTGAGATACCCGCGTCGACCACTGCTCACCGCCCTGAAGGGCACGGATGGGGCACGGGCCCCATCCGTGTGGCGGGGTGGGCGGATTCGTGACCGTCATCGTGAGGCCGGGGCCGGCTCGGCAGGGGGCCGCCGGCCGCTTTGCAGGCGGGACCGGTCACCAGGTGTGGTGCGGGTCGCGGGACAGGGCTGTGGCCGGGGCGGTGGGCTGGTCTGCTTGCCGGGAATCGGATCACCATCAACGGGGTTGCTGGGGGATGAGCCGACGATTGGAGGGTCATGCGAGCGATTCAGGTGTACGAAGTGGGCGGTCCCGAGGTGCTGCAGGAGGCCGAGGTGGACCAGCCGCGGCCGGGTCCGGGCGAGGCGGTCGTGGAGGTCGCCGCATCCGGGGTCAACTTCCTCGACGTCTACCACCGCGAAGGCCGGTACAGCCTCCCGCTGCCCTTCACCCCGGGCGCTGAGGGCGCCGGCACGGTCGTCGAAGTCGGACCCGGCGTCGCTGACGTCGCAGTCGGGGACCGGGTCGGCTGGGTGGAGATTCCGGGCACGTATGCCGAGCGGGCCGTCGTGGACTCCTCCCGGCTGGTGCCGCTGCCCGACGACATCGGCTTCGAGACAGCCGCCGCCGTGCTCCTCCAAGGCATGACCGCGCACTATCTCGTCAAGGACGCCTACCCGGTTCAGGGGGGCGACACGGTGCTCGTGCATGCGGCTGCTGGTGGCATGGGGCTGCTTTTGACCCAGCTCATCACCCATCTCGGCGGCAGGGTGATTGGCACGACGTCGACCACGGCGAAGGCCGAGCTGGCGAAGCGTGCCGGGGCCGCCGAGGTGATCCTTTCCTCCGCGGTCGACGACCTCGCAGCCGAGGTGAGGCGGCTCAACGGCGGTCAGGGACTGCCGGTTGTCTTCGACGGCGTCGGCGCGCACACCTTCGACGCGAGCCTCGCCAGCCTGCGAGCCCGCGGCCATCTCGTACTCTTCGGCGCGGCAAGTGGTGCCGTGCCGCCGTTCGATCCGATTCGGCTCGCCCACGGCGGATCGCTGACCCTGATCCGGCCCAGCCTCGGGGACTTCATCGCCGATCGGTCCGAACTGCTCCGACGGGCCGCCGATGTGTTCGAGTGGGTGCGCTCCAAGGCGCTTGAGATCACCGTAACGGGCCGCTACGCATTGTCCGAGGCCGCTCAGGCCCACAGCGATCTGGAGGGTCGGCGTACCACCGGCAAGCTGCTCGTCATACCCGGTGCGGCCGCTGTGGGACGCCGCGAGGAGCCGCAGAGCTGATCGCGGGTGACGAGGTCGGGATCTTGGAGACTGAGTTGTCGTTCCTGAGTGCCGTCGGTGACCCGCTGTTCACCGCCGTGATGGGCACGGATGGGGCACGGGAAGGCGGCGGAGCGGCCGGAGACCGAGGTCAGGCGGATTCGCCGGGGGTGACGAGCCCCGTCTCGTAGGCGAGGACGACGGCCTGGGCCCGGTCGCGCAGGGTCAGCTTGGCGAAGATCCGGGCCACATGGGTCTTCACCGTCGCTTCGCTCAGTGTCAGTTCCTGGGCGAGTTCGGTGTTGGACAGGCCCTTGCCCATGAGGGTCAGCACTTCGCGTTCGCGCGGTGTCAGTACGGCGAGGTCGCGGTGGACGGCAGGGGGCGTCGAGCCCGGAGCGCCGCGTGCGGCACCGGAGGTATGGCGCTCCACCAGGCGGCGGGTGATCGAGGGGGCGAGCAGTGCGTCGCCGGTGTCGACCAGGCGTACGGCGGCGGCGAGGTGCGCGGGGGTGACGTCCTTGAGCAGGAAGCCGCTGGCGCCGGCGGCGAGGGCCGCGTAGACGTAGGCGTCGAGGTCGAAGGTGGTCAGCATGATCACTCGGCAGCCCGGGGTCTGGGCGAGGACATGGCGGGCAGCCTCCAGGCCGTCCATGTTCGGCATGCGGATGTCCATGAGGAGACGTCGGGCCGCAGGCGGCGTACGGCTTCGACGGCCTCGGCTCCGTCCGCGGCCTCGCCGACCACGTCGATGCCGCGTGCGGTCAGAATCAGGCGGAAACCGGCGCGGACCAGCTCCTGGTCGTCAGCGATCACGACGCGGGGCGCGGGGGCCATCGGGGGCCGTCATGGCCGGTCCAGTGGGATCCGGGCGCGGACGCGGTAGCCGCCGCCCAGGCGGCGCCGGGCGTCCAGGTCGCCGCCGTACACGGCGACCCGCTCTCGCAGGCCGAGCAGTCCGCGTCCCGCTCCGTGGGTCTGGACAGGGGCCGGACGGCTGCGGTGCCCGGTCGCGGACCCCGCCAGGACGCTCGGTCCGCTGTTGAGGACTTCGACGCGCAGGTAGTGGTCCGCGCATCGCACGGTCACCTCGGCTTTCGCTCCGTCGCCGTGCTTGAGGGCGTTGGTCAGCGCCTCTTGGACGATCCGGTAGGCGGTGACATCGATCCCGGTCGGCAGCGGGCGGGGGCTCCGGAGATCCGCACTTCCACGGGCAGGCCGGCGAAGGCGATCCGGTCGATCAGCGGGCTGAGCCGACTCAGGCTGGGCTGGGGTGCCAGGTCCTGGCGTACGGTGCGTCGTCGTCGCCGCTCTGCGCGGGCGCGAGCAGGCCGAGCAGGTGACGCAACTCGGTCATCGCGGTCCGCCCGGCGCTCTCCACAGCGCTCATTGCCGCCTCGGCCTCCTCCGGCAGGGTGGCCAGGACCTCGCGGGCGGCCCCGGCCTGGACCACCATCAGGCTCACGTTGTGGCTGACGATGTCATGGAGCTCGGCTGCGATCCTGGCCCGCTCGGCGTTGACCGCCGTCCGCGCAGCGCTCTCACGCTCCCGCCCAACTGCACCCGGCCACCGCCCAGATGCTGTACCGCTTCACGAACGCCGCGACCGATCAGGACGTGCGTGCCGGCCTCACCACGGCCACCGCCGAACTGCCCGCCGGTTCGCTGACCACCGCGCAGTCCTACCTCACCCTCAAGCGGGCCTTCTCCGCACAGGCCGACGCCTAGCTGCCGTTCATGACCCTCTTCGGCTTCCTCGGCCTCCTGGTCTCCGTACTGATCGTCGGCAATGTCGTCAGCGGGGCGGTCGTCTCCGGGCACCGGTACATCGGCGTGCTCAAGTCGCTGGGTTTCACCCCGAACCAGGTGGTGGCGGTCTACCTGACGATGGTCTCCTTCCCCGCGGTCATCGGCTGCGCCCTCGGCACCCTGATCGGCGACGCGGTGGCCGGCCCCATCCTGCGGGTGGCCTTCTCCGGCATCGAAACGGGCAGTGCCTCCATCGGCGTCAGCTGGTGGCCGTCCGCCGTCTGCCTGGTGGGCATGCCCGCCCTCGTCGCCGTCGCCGCCCTGATCCCCGCCGTCCGCGCGCACCGGCTGTCCGCGGTCCAGGCGATCACAGCGGGCAGCGCTCCGCGGAACGGGCGCGGACTGCGCATCCAGCGCGGACTCGGTGGGACTCGGCTGCCGCGTGCCATGAGTCTCGGTCTCGGCCAGCCGTTAGCCCGGCCGGGCCGCTCCCTGCTCACCATGGCCGCCATCGTCCTCGGGGTCACCACCGTGACCCTGACGACCGGCCTGACCGGCACCATGGTCGCCTACGGGAACGCGGGCAAGGGCGACGGGGCCGCCCGGGTCGACGTGCAGGCCGGCTCGCCCACGGCGCCGACGCCCAGCGCTACCTCGAAGCGGTCAGGGCGACCGATCCGGCCCTCCGTGCCGCCCTGCATCACTCGTACAACACCGCCGCCACGACCGTGGTCGGCTTCGCGTCGGTCTTCACCGTGCTGCTCACCGTCGTCGCCGCGCTCGGCGTCTTCAACACCGTCCTGCTCAACATCCGGGAGCGACGCCGAGACCTGGGCATGCTCAAGTCGATCGGGATGACACCGCGCCAGGTCGTGCTGATGACCGTGTCGTCCGTCGCGGCCCTGGGCGTGGCCGGCGGGCTGCTGGGGATCCCCTTGGGGATCGCCGCTCACCGGCTGGTCGTGGACCACGTCGGAGTGGTCTCGTTCCCGGAGTCCATGAAGCAGGTCTGGCACCTGCCTCAGCTGTCCGCTCTGCTCCTGGCGGGTGTCGCGATCGCCGTGCTGGGCGCGCTGATCCCGGCGAGGTCGGCAGCGCGACTCACCATCGCCGAGGTGCTGCACAACGAGTGACCCGCCGCCCTCAGGACGGCGGGACAACGGCGAAGCCCCAGGTCGCTGACCTGGGGCTTCGTAGAAGAGCGGATGACGGGAATCGAACCCGCGCTACAAGCTTGGGAATCACCCGGCACTTGGGCGGGCACATGGCCTCTGACCTGTGCAGACGTCGGGGTCGGGCCCCGTTCCGGCTGCCCGTCCGCCTCCTTGGTGACCGCTGTTCGCCGCCCCTACTGGCACGTTGTGGCACGGCCTCCTATGACCGGCTTGCACCTCGGGGGGGCGGGAACGGGCGGGGTCAGACGCTCGCGCAGATCGCGCTCGCGCTGCTGATGGCGGTCGAGCGGGAGGGTTCGCGGACGGACGTCATCCAGCGGTAGCCGGCGTCGGAGCTGATGAATTCAGGACGGCTGGCGCTGACGACGGCGCTGTTGTAACCGCCGGGGCCTCCGCTCAGGATGGCCTTCCCCTGGGGACAGGTCACGGTGAGGCGGTTGGGGTTGGGGGTTTCCGCGCTGGGCGCCGTGATGATTTCGTATCCAGGCACGGGGTCTGCGCAGATCGCGGTGACGGCGAGGCCGACGCTGCTCTCGGAGAGCGACCGTCCGCTCGCCGTCCACATGTAGTACGGGACCCTCCCGGCCGGGATGGGGACGCTGTAGCGGAGCGTCGCGCTCGGCCCCAGGGCCTCTGCTCCGCCGCCCACGACCACCTTCCCCGACGGGCAGGAGACCTCGCGCGAGCCTCCGTTGGACACATTGGCGGAGGGCTGGCTGACGATCTGGTATCCGGGCAGGGCGGCGCTGTCGACGCAGATGATGTGCCCGGTCGTGGTCACCTGGCTCTGCCCGTCCTGGCGTGCCACGACGTTCCACCGGTACGTGCCACCGTCGTAGCTGGGGAAGCTGCCGAGGAGCAGGCCGTCGGGCCCCTGGGCCTCGCCGCCGCCGCCGACGACGACCTTCCCTTCCGGGCAGGCCATATACATCCGGGCGAAGTTGTCCGTGGTGGCCGGCCCGCCGTTGAACACCTGGTAGCCGGGAAGAGACGCTGCGGCTGTGCCGGCCGCCGGCTGTGCGGGTGCGGCGGGCACCGCCTGTCCGGGCGTCGTGGCACCCGCGGCGGTGGCGAGGGCGAGTGCGGCGGCGGCGAGCAGGCGCCGCGCTGTCGTGATCTTCATGGTGAACCGTTCCTGGCATCGAAAAGGGCGGAGCGCATGCCGCAGCCTTGTCCCGGGGGCGGGTGCGGGCAGCGGCACACGGAATCCGGCATCGAATGACAGCCCCGGACCAGGGCCGCACCAGGGTTTGTAGCCCTCCGCCAAGAGAGGCTGGAACAAGATCACCGCCGGCTCACCCATGTGGCCGTACGCCGTCACCCGCCGAAACGATCAACCAGTTCGGTGCGCGTGTGACCACTCGACGGGGTGCGATGACCAGGCCCGAAGGGGCAGGCTCACCGGTGATCCCGCGCACTGTGCAACGCCCCCACCGCCTCGAACGAGGCGCCGACCCGGACCGTAACCGGACCAGTCCAGCCGAGCTGCCCAACATGACGAACGTGCCGCCGCACGATGCCGGCACACTCGTGTCATCGTCCCTGCCGCCGGCTCCGCCGCGCGAGCTGCTGGGCGCGGTCTCGTAGCTCGGCCTCGCGGAGGCGGCCGAGTCCCCGCTCGCCGGCGGCGAGGGAGTCGAGGCGCTTGCGGAGGGCGTCGGGCGCGTCCTGGAGGCGGGTGCCGAGGAGAGTGGAACGAACTGGGCATTCCTGCGAGATGGGGCACGTGGAGGGCACGACAGCCTTCGAGAGGCCTAGACAATAACGAAGGCCCAGGTCGCTGACCTGGGCCTTCGTTCACGAGCGGATGACGGGAATCGAACCCGCGCCATAAGCTTGGGAATCACCCGGCACTTGGGCCTTCATGTGGCCTCTGACCTGCGAGAACGTTCCCTATCGGTCCCGTCCTGCGCGCCCGGTCCGGCCTCTTGTACACCGCTGTTCACCGCCCCTACTGGCACGTTGTGGCACGGCCGAGCCCCCTGATCGTCTTCAGGCGGGGGTGGCCTGCAGCTGCTTCCGGCCGGCCGGCGGTTGCCTCAGGGAGAGGCTGATCAGCAGAGCGAACGCGGTGAGGGCGGTGAGCGTGCGCAGGTTGTTGAAGAGTTCCCAGCGCCGCAGGATCTCCGCCTGGTCGACCGGTGCCGAGGTGAGCGCCCACTCCTTGATCCGGCCGTTGATCGGCACATTCCCGAGCCGAGTTGTCAGGAAAGAAGCGAGGGTCAGCAGACCTGCCGTACCCGCGATCAGCCGGGCGCGGCCGCGCGTCAGGGTCGCGAGAGCGAGGGAGCTCAGCGTCGACACCGCCATCGCGGCCTGCATGGTGATGCCGTTCATCTTCATCAGCTCGGCGTGGAACGACAGCCGCATGTCGAGCGGTACCGCGTTGAAGGTGGGGACGAGGTTGGCCGCGCCGTAGCCGAATGCGCCGGCGAGGAGGCCGGTGGCGAGCAGGGCGAGCCCTTGGAGGAGTCGGATGCGCATGTTCGTCGGCTCCATTGCATGGCTCCATTACATGGGTGCTTGTGGGGCCAGGTCCGGTCGACGGCCCTGAGCGAGGGGGGCGGGGATCGCCGCCGTCACGCCTGCGCCGCGAGGAAGCGATCGCCCGGTGCACCGCGTAGGTGTCCCGGTGGGAGCCGTCGGCCGTATGCGAGAAGGAGGAGATCCTGTGCGGCGCCGGACAGGGGCGTTCCGGTACCGAAGGACCAGTCGAGGTCGTAGGCGCGGAGTTCGATGCCGCTTAGGTCGGCTCCGAAGAACTTGAGGGTCCTCGTGTCGACGCTCTCCAGGAGGATGCGCACGCGATCCTCGGGAACGCGGCGCTCGAGGCCCAGCGCGACGGTGATGTCCAGGCCATGGATCACGTCGTGGCCCAAGGCCGCCTCGATCCCGCCGACCGGCGGCTTCCAGGGGTGATCCGCGTTGTCACTCAGCAATGCGGCGAGCTCACGCGTCGAGTGGGTGGCCGCGTCTTCACGGGCGCATCGATCGGTCATCCGGTGGAGATTGCCTCGCGCCCTGATCAGTTCCCACGCCATCTTGGAAAACGAGTACCGAAACCCCATCGACATGTGGGCCGCGACTTCCCGTACCCGCCACCCCCCGCACAGGGTCGGCGCCTCCCACTCTTCCGGTGACAGGCCGTCCAGTACGGCCGCCAGCTCCCGGCGTTCGGCTGCGATCGCGGCTCTGATGTCCGCCGCTGGTCTCCGGCCCGTCGTGTTCCCCATGGCCTCAAGGCTCCCGGTAGCCCCGCCATAAGTCCAAGAGTTTGCATGTCTCGCAACTAGAATGATCAGTTATGGACATTCGGCAGCTGCGGTACTTCGTCACCGTCGCGGAGGAAGCCAACTTCACCCGAGCCGCCGCCCGTCTGCACCTGGCGCAGCCGGGGGTGAGTGCCCAAGTCCGCCAGCTGGAAAAGGAACTCGGGCACCCGCTGCTCGACCGCTCCGGCCGGTCGGTGACCCTGACCGAGGTGGGCGAGGCCGTCCTGCCGTACGCGCGGGCCGCGCTCACCGCCGTCGAAGCGGTACGTCAGACCGCGGACGAGTTCACCGGTCTGCTGCGCGGACACGTCACCCTCGGCCTCGTCTCGGGCGCGGCCGCGGCAGCCCACCGGTTCGACCTGGCCGGGCTCCTGGCCGGCTTCCACGAGGACCACCCCCGCGTGGAGATCGCCCTGACCGAGGACACCTCGGAGCGGATGCTCACCGCACTGCACCGAGGGGAACTCGACATCGCCGTGATCGGCCTCGCGGCCGAGGAACCCCCGCCAGGCATCTCCCTCCAGGTCCTGGTCGACGAACCCCTGGTCGCAGCCGTCGCCCCGGACGACCCCGCCCTCACACCCCCGGACCGCACCACCATTCCGCTGGCCGAGCTCCGCGATCGCCCGCTGATCAGCCTGCCGCGCGGCACAGGGCTGCGCGGGGTGCTCGACCGCGCGTGCGCGCGGGCCGGGTTCCAGCCCCGCATCGCCTTTGAGGCGGCCGCTCCGCTGTTCCTCGCCCAGCTCGCCGCCCGCGGTCTCGGCGTCGCGGTGGTCCCGGCCCTCCCCGCCGGTACGGCGTCGGCCTTCGGGCTGCGGACGCTGCAGATCACCGAGCCGCGGCTACGCGGCCGGGTCGCTCTGGCCTGGCGGACGGACGGCCCCTCCAGCCCCGCCGCCACCGTCTTCCTGGACCTGCTGCGTACGGGTCTGGGCCCAACCTGAAGCAATGTGTGGGCCGTTATAGCACTCGAATGGCGGCGCGGGCGCCGGGAGGAGCCGGTCCGCTCCAGCGTGTGGCCGAGGTAGAGGTGGACCGGCTCCAGAACGTAGCCCTCGTCGGGGAGGGTGAGTTCGCGGAAGGCGGTGGGGGCGGCGGCGTCCAAGTCGCCCTGGCAGACGCGGAGGGTGCTGCCGAGGCGCCAGTCGTAGGCGTTGGGGGAGAGACGGACGGGGTCGTACGGGTCGATGGTGATGTGGCCCCCGTCGCGGGCGGCGGCGATCGCCGGTCCGGTGAGGATCACGAAGTCACCGCCGAGCTGTCGAGGTCGCGCCAGTAGGCGGAGGGCTGCGGGCCCGCGGGCGGCCTCCTGGAGGGGTGCGGTGCGACCAGGCAACCGGCTCATGGACGGCCTCCGCGATGTCCTGTGCGGCTCCTGCATTGCGTATGCACGTTGTGCATAGCGTCCAAGTTCCTTGCGGCTAGGCTCGGTTGGGCAGGCAGGATCGGTCTCGGCAGAAGGGGCCGTGGCGCAGATGGCCGACACACGGGGCGAGGCGCACCGCATCGGTGAGCTGATCCGCCAAGCGCGGGTCTTACAGGGCTCACCATCTCGCCGTCCTCGGTCTGCTCCTGCTGCGCGGAGTCACCGCCGCGAGCCGAGCCGGCGACCGAGCAGCCACCAGCGAGTTCGTGGCCGAGGCCAAGGACGTGGCGCAGTACGTCGCCCTGGACCAGCCCGATGCCTGGGCCAATTTCAGCCCGACCAACGTCGCACTGCACCAGATCAGCGCGGCGGTGTCCTTCGGCGACGCGGGCATCGCCCTCGATGCAGCCCGCCCGCTCATGCGCCGCCACATCCCTGTCCCCGAGCGCAGAGCCGCCCTCTGGATCGAGACCGCCCGCGCCTACGCCCAGCAGGGCCGACTCGCGGACGGCTACCAGGCGCTGCGGATCGCCGAGACCTGCGCCGCCCAGGACGTACGCCGTCCCGCCGTCCGCGAGCTGGTCGCGGACATGGCCGCCCGGGACCGTCGTCGTACGCTGCCAGAGCTCCACCACTTCAGCCGCCGACTGGGAGTACCCGCGTGACCGACCCGCAGTCCAAGCCCTTCCTGTACGTCGTCGTGTGCGCCGCCGGAGTCGCCGGCGACATCGGCAGGCTGATCACTGCCGCGCAGGACCGCGGTTGGGACGTCGGCGTGATCGCCACCCCGCAGGGCCTCGGCTTCCTGGACGTCGCTGCTGTCGAGGCCCAGACCGGCTACCCGATCCGCTCGGCGTGGCGCTCACCCGGCGAGGCACGGCCGTTCCCGCCGGCCGACGCCATCGCCGTCGCACCGGCCACCTTCAACACGGTCAACAAGTGGGCGGCCGGATTCGCGGACAACCTGGCCCTCGGCATCCTGTGCGAGGCGCCGGGCATGGGCATCCCCACGGTGGTGATGCCGTACGTGAACACGGCGCTGGCCTCCCACCGGGCGTACCAACGCAGCCTCGCCGAACTCCGCGAAATGGGCGTCCTGGTCGGCAACTATGAACCCCACCGGCCGAAGTCCGGCGGCGGGGCCGAGCGCTATCCCTGGGAGGAAGCCATCGATCTCTTGGCTCCCGTCACCGCGGTAGCGGCACGCCGGCAGTGACGATCCCTTTGGGGCTGGCTTCGAAGGGCGCCCGCCCCAAAGGGATACAGCAGAGTCAGACCTTGGTGATCAAGCGCGTAGCGAGCGCGCGGACCTCGGGTGTGAGGCCGTCGGTGATCTCCTGGGCGTAGGGAGTGCCGGGTCGGGTCGTGAGGTCGTGGACGGTGACCAAGTACGCAGCGGCCCTTCTCGACCCCCGAAACACCGAGATGCGCGGAGTCGAAGTGGACACCAACAATCCCGACTCCGTCTCCTACTGGCGCGTCATGATGGCCGCATACGGCGTCAAGGGCTACGCCCGCTACGTCCCCTGATCCGCTTCTCTACGCCAAGGAGCACCCGCGTGAACCCCTCCGACCTTGCCGAACTCCGCACGATGTACGTCTTCACACCCATTGACGGAGAAACGTGGGGACTCACCTTCGACAGCTTCAGGTCCTACCTGCTTGCACGAGACCCTGAAGCCTTCCTGCAGCTCGACGAAGGCAACACAGGCCCAGTCCGCAACACCAGCCTGCAGTTTGGGGTCACCTTCGACGAAGAGGAGTTGGAGGGTTTCGCACTTCTATCCCCGGAGGGAGTGGCGGTGAAGAACTGCACCGCACAAGAAGCCGCGAACTTCGTCGTCTGGCTCCGGGACCAGGTCGTGCCTCAGGACAAGGCTATTACCTTCAACACCGAGTGGGGCATTGAGGAAGACGCCCTGGACGAGCCTGTCCCCGACGTCACGCGCCCTCGCTTGGTCGCGGCCTTCCTCGCTCACCTCGAAGCCCTTGGGCTGGACTGAACCCACGGGTCGCAACGACATTCCACGGTGGGGTGGGTGCAGCACATGCTGCACCCACCCCACCGGCGCATCCCTACCGGCTGTGGTCCAGGGCCGGGCCGTTCTCGCAGGGTCAGGACAGTGATGTGGGCTTTCGGGGTGGCGGGACGGCGCGGAGGAGTTCCCAGAGAGGGCGGGAGCCGCTCGCCCATTGGGCGAGGAGCTTGCGGTCGACCAGGTGCAGGTGCTGGGACTTGGCGAAGTCGAGGGCCGGTGCGGAGAAGCGGCCGTTGGTGAGCATGACCAGGACGTCGCCGCCGTGTATCTGGCGGCCGGTGCCGTTGAGCACTTGAAGATCGGGGGTGCCCACGGCGGAGCCCGACCAGCCGGCCTTGCGGTGCTTGCACTGGATCACCCAGAGCCGGTCGAAGGGGTCGGTCGCCTTCACGTCCGCCCCGTTGTCGCCGCGCCCGCCGACCTGCTGGGCGTCACCGCATCCGTCGCGGCGCATCAGGTCGCGGACGGCGAACTCGAACTGGCGGTGGTGAAGGCCGTCGAGCTGCTCGACCGCGTACCGGAGCCCCTGAGCCCGGACCCGGTCCCACCGCGCGGCCTCCTGTCGCCGATGCAGCCACACAGCGCCCGCACCAGCTGCTGCCAGGAGGAGGAGAGCGACGACCCAGGGATGCGCGGCCAGCCACGACAGCACCGCCAGCACCAGACTCAAGACCATCGCCGCGATCAGCACGAGCATCCACAGCTCGACCGGCACCGCGCCCTTGTGCCGCCGTGGACGGCGCCCGGCGCCCGAGCGGCGTCGGGCCGGACGGCGGCTCACCGCCCGCTCCCCGAGCTGGGGAAGACGATCGGGTACGAGACCGTCGGTGTCGGTCGCACCGCCGGCTTGTCCCACCCCGGCCACTTGATCGGGTACACCGTGGTCGCCTGGGGCTGAGGTAACAGCTCATGGCCCTGCTGCGTGCCGGTGGCAGCCGTGTTGCCGCTGCCGAAGATGAACACTCCGGCCACGATCATCCCCAGGATCACCGTCTCCCGGCGCGCACCCGCGGGGAGGCGGGTGTGCCTCCTGACCACGGTGCCGTCCGCCTTCACGTACTCCTCGATCACGGGCACTGCTGCGTCCCCCTCATCAGTCGCGTCACGCCTCCCTGCGCAACTGGTCCATGAAAGCACCGCGCACTGACAATGCGTCACCCTGCGATCACCGTTCGCGACCTCCGGCTGGCCGTGCTGCGCCCCATCGGCGGGCATGGATCAGGCGCCGCCCCTCCGCCCGCTGGCGGTCGGCGCACGGCGACTGCGAATTTGCCCCACAGCAGTCGGTTGTGACGCAGGTCACTGAAAATGCGTCTCATGATGCGAGGTGGCCTGGGGCTGACCTGGTGCAAGTGGTGCGCCGAAGGCCCTCTGGGTAGGGCATTCCCGCGAGTTGGGGCACACGGAGGGCAGGGCAAGGCTGGAGAGGTCTAGACAACAAACAAGCCCCAGGTCGCTGACCTGGGGCTTCGTTCGAGAGCGGATGACGGGAATCGAACCCGCGCTATAAGCTTGGGAAGCTCATGTTCTACCATTAAACTACATCCGCACAGCGGGCCAGTTGTCTGGATTCCGCATCGTTGCACACTGTACCCCATTGCTGGCCCCTGGTGAATCCGCCCAGGGGCTCTCGTGTTGTCCGAGGGGTACGAGGGGCTGTGCGGTGGTGGGTTGGGGCGTACCGTGGGGGTGCGGAGCGGCGGCTGGAGCGGGTCCCGATCATCCCCTAATGTGGCGATTCGTCGCAGTACGGCTCGTGGGGAAAGGGACTCGATGGAGCACACCGTCGTCCGTTGTGCCGAAGGGCACGTCTTCAGCACCTCTTCGTTTCCGATGCAGCAGCTCGGCCCCGGCCGCCTCGGCCCCGGGCGGCTCATCCGCTGTCCCCGGTGTGCGCGGCTGCGCCACGCCGTGCCCGTGACAGCGCTGAAGCGGTAGCGGAGAGTAGCGGGGAGTAGCGGAGGGCGGGCGCGCCCGGGTGCTCGATTGGGGGTGCCCGGCGCGCTCTGCGTATCCTCGGGACGTGCTTCTCTCAGACAAGGACATCCGGGCCGAGATCGACAGCGGACGGGTACGCATCGACCCGTTCGAGGAGTCGATGGTGCAGCCCTCCAGCATCGACGTGCGGCTCGACCGGTATTTCCGGGTCTTCGAGAACCACCGCTATGCCCACATCGACCCCGCCATCGAGCAGCCCGACCTCACCAGGATGGTCGAGCCCGACGGGGACGAGGCCTTCATCCTGCACCCCGGCGAGTTCGTGCTCGCCTCGACGTACGAGGTCATCTCGCTGCCCGAGGACATCGCCTCCAGACTGGAGGGGAAGTCCAGTCTCGGGCGGCTGGGGCTCGTGACCCATTCGACTGCCGGATTCATCGATCCGGGGTTCTCCGGCCACGTGACCCTGGAGCTGTCGAACCTCGCGACGCTCCCGATCAAGCTGTGGCCCGGGATGAAGATCGGGCAGCTGTGCATGTTCCGGCTCAGCTCGCCCGCGGAGTTCCCGTACGGCAGTGAGCGCTACGGGTCCCGGTACCAGGGCCAGCGCGGGCCGACCGCCTCGCGCTCCTTCCAGAACTTCCACCGCACCCAGGTGAGGCGACCGGCATGAGTGACGTAGTACGCGAGAACCTCGACTACGAGGGCTTCGGCCGAGCCGTGCGCGAGCTGGCCCAGACGATCGCCGACGACGGCTTCGAGCCGGACATCATCCTGAGCATCGCGCGCGGCGGTGTCTTCGTCGCGGGCGGCCTCGCCTACGCGCTGGACTGCAAGAACATCCACCTCGTGAACGTGGAGTTCTACACGGGCGTCGGCACCACCCTGGAAATGCCCGTCATGCTCGCGCCGGTGCCCGACGCGATCGACTTCAGCGACAAGAAGGTCCTGATCGCCGACGACGTCGCCGACACGGGCAAGACGCTGAAGCTCGTGCACGACTTCTGCCTCGGCCACGTGGCCGAGGTCCGCTCCGCGGTCATCTACGAGAAGTCCCACTCGCTCGTGAAGTGCGAGTACGTGTGGAAGAAGACCGACGACTGGATCAACTTCCCCTGGTCCGTCTTGCCTCCAGTAAGTAAGTCGGGCGAGCCGGCCAAGCCGAACCTGGAAGCACTGTAGCCCTTGGCGTATGGGCCCTGTGGCCTTCCGTGCCGAGGTTCTGCGGGAGGTGCCCCCGTGCCGGGCTGCTCACCGGTTGGTGTCCCTGCCTGCGCCATGCCTCACTGCCCTGCCGGCATGTCACGACGGCGGGGCAGTGCGCGTTCTGGGCCCTTGGAGGGCGTGAGCGATCTGGTGGAGGACGCGCGGCATCTTTGCCCACCAGCGGATGAGGCCCCAGTGAATCACCGGGGCTCTCTCAGTCAACGCCAGACAGGGTCGATCAAGTCGGGGTCGAACTTCCGCTTGCCTCGTCCTGCGGGGTGGACGATCACAGCCGTCAGGCTGTGCAGCACGATCTCTCGCTGTCGTTCGATGGGGAGGTCGAAGAACTCTGCTTCGGACAGGTCGGCCGTGCTGCCCTTGGCCTCCGCCTGCTTCTGCTCCTTGTAGAAGCGGGCTCGTTCCAGTTTCAGGGCGTCCCGCTCGCGCTCCTTGTCGGGCAGCAGTTGCAGGAGCGTGGAGACGGTGATCGTCTTGGTCTTCTCGGCCTCGATGAGCTGGGCGATGTCAAGGAGGAGTGATTCCAACTCCGCTTCCCGGGGCCAGCGTTCCTCGGTCGGCACGGCCGTCGTGGCGGCCTTCTCGCGTTGCTCCTGGAGTACGAGGCGTGCGATGAGCTTGTCCACGGGCTCGCCGACGCGGCCGACCTTGCCGCAACCGCCGTTCACCTTGGAGCACTGGTAGGTGTACTGCGCGCCCTTGGACCCCGGCTTCCACTTGTGGTTGACCTGGCCCCGGATCTTGCTCTTGCACAGGCCGCAGCGGGCGATGCCGGAGAGCAGGTACTTGCGTGCGAGGGTCTGGCCGGCCTTGCTCTGCTTACGCTCGGCGATGGCCGCGCAGACGGCTTCCCACTCCTCGGGGGTGTTGATCGTCTCCCACTCGCCCCTGACGGGCTTGCCGTCCTCGCCGTGCAGGATCTCGCCGTGGTACGTCCGGTATCCCACCAACCTCGGGTTGGTCAGGATGTGCTCGACGTGATGGTGGGCCATGCGCTTGGTGCCGGCGCGAGGGTTGCCCAGTCCCTCTTCCTGCCACCGCGTGCGGACGGTGCCGATGCGGACCCCGGCAAGCACTTCCTTCTGTGCCGCGCGAATGTGCACTGCCGCCTCGGGGTCCACCTTGTCGCGGTCGTCCTTCCGCCACCCGTACGGTGCCGGACCGCCGTTGCTCTTGCCCTGCTGTGCCAGCTCCAGGTGCTTGCGCTTGATGCGCCGCGACGTGTCGTGCGACGACTTGTTGGCGAACGCCACCATGATCCGGGCCATCGTGCGTCCGTCGGCCGTGCCGAGGTTCACGTCGTTGGTGACCGTCGCGAACTCCAGCCGCGGACGGTCGTCGAAGATCTCGATCAGGCGCTCAAGGTCGCGGGGCTGGCGGGCCAGGCGGTCGAGGTCGTACGACACGACTCCGTCGATCAGGCCGGCCTTCAGGTCCTTGAGCATCAGCTCGAACTCTTCGCGGACGACGTTGCGCTTGAACGCCGAGACGTCGTTGTCCTCGTAGACCTTCACCGGCTGCCAGGTCCGCAGGTCCGCCAGGCGCTCGCAGTCCGTCCGCTGGCGGGCGACGCCCAGGGCCTCGCCCTCGTCGTCACGCGAGATCCGCGTGTAGATGCCCACCTTGCGCGCCATGATCGGGGCCTCCCCTGCCTGCGGCCTGGTCCGTCTGTACCGCAGCAGGTTACTACCGTCATTCAGTCCATTTTTAAGATCCGTCAATCCCCCCGTGGTCAAGCGGGAGGGCCAGGTTCTCGACGCCTGACCGAGGACGCGAGAAGGCGAGAACGCGAGGAGGGGCCGGCGGAAACGGACGCCGGCCCCTCCTCGTCGTGTGTGCTGTTCGTCGTACGGACTGCCGTGCCCCCGGCGCGTGCCGGTGTTACAGCGTGCCCAGCTTGATGATCGACAGCAGGGCGATCAGCTGGATCGCCGACGCGCCGAGGGCCTTGGGCCACGGCAGGTCGTGGGACTTGCTGATCAAGGACGTGAAGAGGGCGCCGGCCGCGACCCAGGTGGCCCAGCCGAGGGCCTGGACCAGCATGTTGTCGCCGCCCAGGAAGAGGGCGAACAGCAGGCGGGGCGCGTCGGTGACCGACATGACCAGCATGGACAGGCCCACGGTCGGCTGCCAGGAGCCGTCGCCGCCCAGTTGGCGGGCCAGCGTGTGGGTGACGCCGCCGAGGAGCAGCCCGCAGATGACGAAGGCGGCTCCGGCGCTCAGGACGATCGGGACGGCCTGGGACAGGGTCGCGTTGATCACGTCCTTGCGGGCTTCGTCCAGGCCGAAGACGGCCAGCAGCCCGTAGAGGAAGGTGACGATCAGCGCGGGGCCCCAGACGGCGTAGTCGCGCATCTGGAGGAACGTCGGCCCCGGCTGCAGCACGATGCCGCGCAGCAGCGCCTTCCAGGGCAGCCGGGGGCCTACGGGCGCGGCCGCGGCGGCGCCGGCGTGGTACGTCGCGCCCTGGCTGTACGGGTCCTCGCCGAAGGCGAAGGCCTGTGTGTGGCCCGGGTTGTTCGCGTACGCGCTGCCGTCGGCCGGGTGCTGAGGGTACGGGTACGGGGGCTGCGCCCCGTGGCCGCCGTGCCCGTGCCCGTGGCCGTACGGCGGGGCCCCGTGCGGGTCGAAGTACTCCGGCTCGCCGTGGTCGCCGGGGCCCTGTTGGGGCCACTGCTGCTGCGGGGGCGGGCCCGCCGGGGGGTAGGGCTGCTGGCCGTACGGCGCCTGCGGCGGTTGCTGCTGACCGTACGGCTGCTGCCGCGGGGGGTGTTGAGGACCGCGGTTGTCGTCCCGTCCGCGTCCGATCCTGAATCCAGCCACGTGATCGAACGTACCTGGTCCGGCGGGCGGTCGTGGACGGGCGGCCGGAAGATGCGCCCTTTGCGGCTGACCTGTGACATCCCTTAGGGGATGCCGGGGAGGGCAGTGCATGTCCGGTTTGCAGGGTTGTGCGGGGGTCTATGGGTGGCTGTTACGTACTCGACGAGATATCCACATATCGGGCTCGTAGCTTCGGATGCGTTGCGTTGCAGCCGCCCCCGAAGACCACGAGGAAGTGCCACGACATGCGTGCCCCCCGCCGGAACACCCTCCTTCGAGCCGCCGCCGTCACCGTCACCGTCACCGGTGCGGCCACCATCGCCCTTGCCCTCCCCGCGGGCGCCGCGTTCGCCGATTCCCCGACCGTCACGAAGAAGAAGGCCGCGGAGAGCTCCGTGCTCGTCGCCGTCGGGGAGGGGCGGCTCGCCAAGCTCGTGGACGGCCCGAACGGCAAGCGTGTCGAGATCTCCGCGCCGAACGGCAACCGTCTCGTCACCCTCGCCGTCCTCGATCTCAGGCACCCCAGCGCCTACGACACCGGCTGGACCTACCGACTCGTCCAGGACGGCCGGCGCGTGAAGTTCGTCGTGGTCGACGGCAAGCGCGGTGGTGACAGCTGGGTGTACGACTTCGGCGGCCGGTTGGTCGGGCAGTACACCGTCCCGAAGAGCGCCCTCCCCGAGAACGTCCCCGGGAAGGCCGGCCGGGCCTGACCGGGGACCTGTGAACGGCGAACGGCCGGTCTTGCCACGGGGGGCAGGACCGGCCGTTCGCTGCGCCGTCAGGCGCGCCGCACGTAGGCGGCCGGCGTCACTTCGCCGGCGCCGGCTCCGGCTCGCTCGGCTCCGCGTCCGCGGCCGGCTCGGCCGGCGGCGGGGTCTTGACGGACTCCAGCAGCAGCTGGGCCACGTCCACGACCTGCACGGACTCCTTGGCCTGGCCGTCGTTCTTCTTGCCGTTGACCGAGTCGGTCAGCATGACGAGGCAGAACGGGCAGGCGGTGGAGACGATGTCCGGGTTGAGGGACAGGGCCTCGTCCACGCGCTCGTTGTTGATGCGCTTGCCGATCCGCTCCTCCATCCACATCCGCGCACCACCGGCGCCGCAGCAGAAGCCGCGCTCCTTGTGGCGGTGCATCTCCTGCTGGCGCAGGCCCGGGACGGCGTCCATGATCTCGCGCGGCGGCGTGTAGACCTTGTTGTGGCGGCCCAGGTAGCAGGGGTCGTGGTACGTGATCAGACCGTCCACCGGGGTCACCGGGACCAGCTTGCCCTCGTCGATGAGGTGCTGGAGCAGCTGCGTGTGGTGGATGACCTCGTACTCGCCGCCGAGCTGCGGGTACTCGTTGGCGATGGTGTTGAAGCAGTGCGGGCAGGTCGAGACGATCTTCTTCGCCGACTTCGGCTTACGAGTCGACTCGTCGTCCTCGTCCTCGCCGAACGCCATGTTCAGCATCGCGACGTTCTCCTGGCCCAGCTGCTGGAACAGCGGCTCGTTGCCCAGGCGGCGCGGCGAGTCACCGGTGCACTTCTCCTCGCCGCCCATGATCGCGAACTTGACGCCCGCCATGTGCAGCAGCTCGGCGAAGGCCTTGGTGGTCTTCTTGGCCCGGTCCTCCAGGGCGCCGGCGCAGCCGACCCAGTAGAGGTAGTCGACCTCGGTGAGGTCCTCGACGTCCTTGCCGACGATCGGGACCTCGAAGTCGACCTCCTTGGTCCACTCGACGCGCTGCTTCTTGGCCAGGCCCCAGGGGTTGCCCTTCTTCTCCAGGTTCTTGAGCATCGTGCCCGCCTCGGACGGGAACGCGCTCTCGATCATCACCTGGTAGCGGCGCATGTCGACGATGTGGTCGATGTGCTCGATGTCGACCGGGCACTGCTCCACGCACGCACCGCAGGTGGTGCAGGACCACAGCACGTCCGGGTCGATGACGCCGTTCTCCTCGGCGGTGCCGATCAGCGGGCGCTCGGCCTCGGCCAGCGCGGCCGCGGGCACGTCCTTCAGCTGCTCCTCGGAGGCCTTCTCCTCGCCCTCCATGGTCTTGCCGCCGCCGGCCAGCAGGTACGGGGCCTTGGCGTGCGCGTGGTCGCGCAGCGACATGATCAGGAGCTTCGGCGAGAGCGGCTTGCCGGTGTTCCAGGCGGGGCACTGCGACTGGCAGCGGCCGCACTCGGTGCAGGTGGAGAAGTCGAGGATGCCCTTCCAGGAGAACTGCTCGACCTGGGAGACGCCGAAGACGTCGTCCTCGCCCGGATCCTCGAAGTCGATCTCCTTGCCGCCCGAGGTCATCGGCTGGAGCGCGCCCAGGGCGCTGGCGCCGTCGGCGTTGCGCTTGAACCAGATGTTCGGGAAGCCGAGGAAGCGGTGCCAGGCGACACCCATGTTGGTGTTGAGCGCGACCGTGATCATCCAGATCAGGGAGACGCTGATCTTCACCATGGCGGTGAAGTAGAGCAGGTTCTGCAGGGTGCTGACGGACAGCCCCTCGAAGGCCACGACCAGCGGGTACGAGGCGAAGTACGCGGCCTCGTACGAGTCCACGTGGTGGATCGCGCCTTCCAGGCCGCGCAGCACGTAGATGGCGAGTCCGATGGTGAGGATGACGTACTCGACGAAGTACGCCTGCCAGGCCTTGGAGCCGGCGAAGCGGGACTTGCGGCCGGCCCGGGAGGGCAGGCTCAGCAGGCGGATCGCGATCAGGACGAGGATGCCCAGGATCGTCATCACGCCGATGAACTCGATGTACATCTCGAACGGCAGGAAGCTGCCGATGACCGGCAGCGTCCAGTCCGCCTGGAAGAGCTGGCCGTACGCCTGCGCCAGGGTCGGCGGCAGGGTCAGGAAGCCGATCGCCACGAACCAGTGCGCGAAGCCGACGATGCCCCAGCGGTTCATCCGCGTGTGGCCGAGGAATTCCCGGACCAGGGTGACCGTGCGGGCCTTCCAGTTGTCGGTGCGGCTGCCCGCGGGTACGGGCTGGCCGATCTGCACGAACCGGTAGATCTGTGCGATGGCTCGGGCGAAGAGTGCAACGCCGACCACGGTCAGGGTCAGCGACACAATGATCGCGGCGAGTTGCATGAGGGGCTCCTCGGGCGGGCCATTACTAAGCGGTAACTTATTGAGTCAAGCCTGAGGTTACCCATTTATACGGCCGCACTGTAGCGGTGCAGGCGGTGATCTGTGTCGCTCAGGCCTGCCTTCCCCGCCTCAGTCGGAGCGCTGCGCGCGGTGTCTGGGCGAGGATGGCCAGGTCCATGCCGAGCCAGTGGCTCTCGACGTAGTGCCGGTCCAGCAGGGACATCTCCTCCCAGGGTAGGTCCGAGCGGGCGCTGACCTGCCACAGGCCCGTCATGCCGGGTCGTACGAGGAGCCGCTCGGGGTGCTCCGTACGGGCCTGGGGGCAGGGGCCGACCAGGGACATCTCGCCCCGCACCACGTTGAGCAGCTGCGGCAGTCCGGCCAGGGCGCACAGGTCGAGAGCCGCCGCGACCCGGTCGCCCTCGGCCCGGAAGCGCCAGGTACGGAACGGCCGGCCGGCTCGCCCGAGGCGGAGCTCGCGGACGAAGGGGTGGCCGCTCGGTACGAGGGCCAGCGCGAGCAGGGCCAGGGGCAGGGAGAGCAGGGCGAGCAGCGCCAGGGCGCCGACGAGGTCGAGGGACCGTTTCGCCGAGCCGTGCTCGGCCCAGGCCTGCCGCAGGGGGGCGGGGAGTGGTGGGAGCGTCGGGGCGTGCATGACGGCAGGGTGCCCCCGCGCTGCCCCTGGCCGGGGGTGCCGCGCGGCGCACATCCCCCGCCCGGCGGGTCCCCCGCCCCCGCTGCGCGGAGCTGTTCCCCTACCCGCCCCTTCCCGAAACCGGGGGCTCCGCCCCCGGACCCCCGCGCCTCAAACGCCGGCGGGGCTGTAGGGGCCTGACGGGCCGCACACAATCCAGCCCCCCCCGGGGTTTAGGGGCGGGGGCTTGGGGCGGTTCTTTTTCACACTCCCCCGGCCCCCAGAACCGGGGCGGCTCCGGTTTGCGTCCTTTCTCTT
>NZ_WTFF01000001.1 GCF_019400985.1 Streptomyces bambusae | reverse complement strand
AACACCATGGAGTCCATCCTCGACCTGCAGGAGCTGGAGACCTCTCAGGAGGAGTCCGCCCTGATGGCGGCCAGCACGGTCAGCAACAACTGCTGAACCGTTCCCCGGCAGTACCCATGACCGCCCCGACCCCTCGACGCCGCCCGTGCGGCGGAGGCCGAACCCTCCCCGAAAGGAGGTGAACACCATGGAGTCCATCCTCGACCTGCAGGAGCTGGAGACCTCTCAGGAGGAGTCCGCCCTGATGGCGGCCAGCACGGTCAGCAACAACTGCTGAACCGTTCCCCGGCAGTACCCATGACCGCCCCCACCTCTCGACGCCGCCCGTACGGCAGAGGTGGACGCTTCCCAAAGGGAGGTGATCTCGATGGATTCGATCATCGATCTGCAGGAGCTGGAGACCTCTGAGGAGGAGTCGGCCCTGATGGCGGCCAGCACGGTCAGCCAGAACTGCTGACGACCGCCTCCGAGGCGGTGACCGGTGGCGTGAGCCGAGGCCAATTCGGCTCACGCCACCCCCAGCATGCCCCGTTCCCACGACGGGATCCACACGGACTCGTCTTCCAGCCCTCATCCGACGCTCAAGGAGCAGGTACTTCCCATGGACCAGCGGAACTGGGTGCCTCCCCACCGCGGTGCCGCCCCTGCCCTGCGCATCCTCGACGCCCGTGAACCCGGGCGCGGCCAGGACGCGGGCGCCGGGGCGCTCGCCACCGCGCAGCTGCTGGGCGCCCGGGGGGTCGGCACGGGTACCCGGGTCCTCGTGAAGGCCGAGAACTCTCCCCTCCAGGTTGTGGCCTTCCTGGGGCTCGTCCACCTGGGCGCGTCCGTCGTGCTCGTCGACCCCGGGCAGACGGAGCAGGAGACCGTGAAGTCGGCCATGGCCGCCCGCGTGCGGTTCGCCGTGGTGGACGACCGTGCGGCCCTGCCCCCCGGCTGCCCCGGCATCACCACCGCGGCCCTGGCCGAGGCGCAGGCCGAAGCCCGGCAGCCGGGGAGCCGGGAGCCGGGGCGGTTCGGCTTCGACCGGTGGCGGGCGCAGCCGGACGCGCTCGTGCTGTGGTCCTCCGGGACCACCGGCGCCTCCAAGGGCATCGTCAAGTCGGGCCGGGCGGTCATCGGGAACCTGGAGCGCACCAGATTGCTGATGCCCTACCGGGAGGACGACGTGTTCCTCCCCCTGCTGCCCTTCTCCCACCAGTACGGCATCTCGCTGGTGCTCCTCGCGGCCCTGGGCGGCGGCTCGCTCGTCGTCGCCCCCTACGCCCGGCTGGACCGGGCGCTGGAGGCGGGCGCCCGGTGCGGGGCCACCGTTGTGGACGCCACGCCCGCCACCTACCGGAGCGTCGTCAACCTGATGCGCCGGCGTCCCGGACTGCGGGCAGGGCTCGGCGGCGTGCGCATGTGGTGCACCGGCGGCGCACCGTTCGACCCGAGGCTGCAGGCAGACTTCACCGAGACCACGGGCAGGCCGCTCCTCGACGGCTACGGCAGCACCGAGGCCGGGAACCTCGCGTACGCCACCCCCGACAACCCGTCGGGCTGCGGCCGGGTCCTGCCCGGCCTGGAGGTGCGCATCGTCGACCGGTCCGGTCGGCCGCTGCCCGCCGGGGAGGCCGGGGAAGTGCGGATCAGCAGCCCGGACCTCATGGAGGGCTACCTCACGGCCGATGGGAGCATGACACCGCGCCCGTCCGCCACCGACCACCCCACCGGAGACGTGGGCCGTTTCGACCAGGCGGGCAACCTGCACGTGCTGGGCCGGAACGCCGCCGTCCACCGGCTCGGGCACACGCTCTACCCCGACGTCCTGGAACGCAAGGCGGAATCGTTGTGCGGCCGGCCGGTCCGAGTGGTCCCGCTCGTGCACGAACGGCGCGGGCACGCGCTGGTGTTCGTCGTGGAGGACCCGGACGCCGGTGATCCGCGCCTATGGCGCCGCCGCCTGTGCGAGGCGCTGCCCGGCTACGAACACCCCAACCACGTGCTGGTCACCGACCGCTTCCCGGTCACCCCCCGGGGCAAGACCGACGCCCGGCGGCTGCGGGAGTGGGCCGTGCGGCGGCTCGCCCACGCCACCGGCCCCGGTGTCCCGGTCACACCGGCCGCACCGGCCCAGGACTGAACACGCCGCGGCGCCCCTTTGCGCCGCGCGCACCCACCGCATGCCCGGACAGGGCGGCCACCTCAACGAACACCGAAGGACTTCCCATGCCCAACCCCTCGGACAGCGGCGCCGGCCGCCGACGCGTCGTCATCACCGGAGCGGGTGTGGTCACCGCGCTCGGCAACACCGTCGAGGACCTCTGGGCCGCTCTGGTCGCCGGCCGCAGCGGTATCGGGCCGATCACCCGGTTCGACGCCTCCGATCTTCCCACCCGCATCGCGGCGGAGGTCGTCGACTTCGACCCGCTGCAGTACATGTCCCGGCGCGAGAGCCGCCGCATGGACCACTTCGGCCGCTACGCCGTCGCCGCGTCCGTCCAGGCTATGGAGCAGTCCGGCCTCAGGACGACCCAGGAGACCGCGCACCGCCTCGGTGTGCTCATCGGGTCCGGCTACGGTGCCAACATCGCCGGCATCGCAGCCGTCGAGCGGATGCTGGAGCGCGGCCCCAAGTCCATCAACTCCAACTACGCCATCGGCGGCGCCCCAGACAACCCCGCTGGCGAGGTCGCCATGCGCTTCGGCGCCGAAGGCCCCACCGGCGCCATCATCACCGCCTGCGCCACCGGTACCACCTGCGTCGGTGAGGCCGTCCACATGATCCGCTCCGGGCGGGTAGACGCGGTGGTCGCCGGCGGCGCAGACGACCCGATCAGCCGCCTCGACGTGGCCGCCATGGCCAACCTGCGGGCACTGTCCCGCCGCAACGACGAACCGCACAAGGCCAGCCGCCCGTTCGACCGCGCCCGCGACGGGTTCGTCTTCGGCGCCGGCGCCGGCATCGTGGTCGTCGAGGAGGCGGAGCACGCGCTGCGCCGCAGCGCACCCATTCTGGCCGAGGTCGTCGGCTACGGGGCCACGACGGACGCCTACCACTCGACCGCCCCGCACCCGGAGGGTCTCGGCGCCCGGCGGGCCCTGACCGCAGCCCTGGAGGACGGCGGCCTGCGGCCCGAGGACATCGACTACATCAACGCGCACGGAACCAGCACCCTCCTCAACGACCGCACCGAGGTGGAGGCGATCCGGGCCGTGTTCGGGGAGCACGCCACCTGCATCCCGATCAGCTCGATCAAGTCGATGATCGGCCATCTGATCGCCGGGGCCGGCACGGTGGAGTTGATCGCCACGATGCAGGCCATGGCCCACGGGATCGTGCCGCCCACCCTCAACTGCGACGACCCGGAGGACGAGGAGCTCAACTTCGTGCCGGGCACCGCCCAGGAGCACGCCGTTCGCACGGCCGTCAGCAACTCCTTCGGCTTCGGCGGCCACAACGCCGTGCTGGCGGTCCGCCGCTGGGAGGGCTGATGCGCGGGGACTTCGTCTCGCTGCAGCGCTGCACCGAAGCCGACTACGAGCGCATCGCCGACTGGTCGATGACCGCCGCGAGCACCTTCTCCTCGGGCGCCCCGCAACTGCTCACCGGGCCCGAGATCCAGCAGGCCGCCCGCCAGGGCGGCATGTCCTTCCTGATGGTCGTCACCCATGAGGGAGAGCGCATCGGGGCGGTCAACTGGGGCCCGCTGGCGTACCACGGCAGCTACACCATCGGGTCCGTCATCGGCGCCTCGGGCCTGTGGACCCAGGGTTACGGGGTCGAGGCGAACGTCCTCCTCCTCAACCACCTCTTCCACGCGCTCGACGCCCGCCGCGTGCAGATGACGCTCGGCACCCACAACCGGCACATGCTGCAGATCGTCGTCAACGCCGGCTTCGTCGTCGAAGGCATCCTGCGGGACTACTTCTTCGTCGACGGACGCCACTTCGACGCCGTGACCTGCTCCCTGCTCCGCGAGGAGTTCTACGCCCTGGCCGAGACGGCGGAACTCGGCCTGGCGGCCGACACGGTCCCGGCGGAGGACAAGGCCGAAGCCCGGCGGATGCTCTCCGAGCACCTTGACCACCGCTCCGCCGCATACCTGCGCGACCTCTTCGAGCGCTGAACCGCTCGCGCGAGAAAGATCCACACATGCCACTCTCAGGTCCGGAACAACTCCCCGGCGAGGCAGCCGGCGATCTGGTGGCCCTGATCCGCCGGACCGCCGCCACGGCCGGGGACACGCCCGCCTTCACCTTCGTGGAGTACGCGAAGGACCGGCGCGGCATCCCCAGCACCCTCAGCTACCGGCAGCTCGACGCCCGGGCACGCGCCGTCGCCGACGCCGTGCTGCGCCACTGCGCTCCGGGCGACAGGGCCGCCGTACTGGCCCCGCAGGGGCTGGACTACCTCGTGGGCTTCCTGGGCTGCCTGTACGCCGGAGTCATCGCGGTGCCCCTGTACGCGCCCGAGGCCTACCGGAGCAACGAGCGCCTCCAGGGCGTCCTCCGCGACAGCGCCCCGGCCTGCCTGCTGACCGCCGCCGACAGCGCGGACGCCGTGAGGGAGGTCGGCCGCACCGACTCGGGAGCCGAACTGCCCGTCGTACGGCTCGACGAGCTGCCGCAGACGCCGGTGGGGCCTGCGGGCCACCCGCCGGTACGACCGGAGGCGCCCGCCTACCTGCAGTACACCTCCGGGTCCACGTCCACCCCCCGGGGCGTGGTGGTCAGCCACGAGAACCTGCTCGCCGCAGCCCGGCAGAGCAGTGTGCGCTCCCAGCTCGTCGCCGAGGACGTCGTCGTCTCCTGGCTGCCGTACTTCCACGACCTCGGGCTGATCACAGGTGTGGCCATGCCTCTCAGCGTGGGCGCGCACGCCGTGCACCTGAGCCCCACCGCGTTCGTGCAGCGGCCCCACCGTTGGCTCGAGCTCGTCAGCCGGTACCGGGGCACGTGGACCGCGGCTCCCAACTTCGCCCTGGACCTGTGCGTGCGCCGCGTCACCGCCGAACAGCGCGCCGACCTGCGCCTGGACTCCCTGCACACCCTGTGCAACGGCAGCGAACAGGTCCGCCCCCAGAGCGTCCTGGCCTTCACCGAGGCCTTCGCCCCGTGCGGTTTCACCCTCAACGGTCACGCTCCCGGCTACGGGTTGGCCGAGGCCACCCTCGGCGTCACCACCGCACCGGACGGTGCGGTGATCCGCTCCTTCGACCGGGACGCCGTCGCGCGGGGCACGGCCGTGCCCTGCGACCCCGACGCCCCCCGCGCCTGGGGGCTGGTGGGGTGCGGCACCCCGCTTCCCGGTCTGCAGGTGGCCGTCGCCGACCCCGGGACCGGACACGAGGTGCCCGACGGGACGGTCGGGGAGATCTGGGTCAGCGGACCCAACGTCGCAGCGGGCTACTGGCGCAGACCCCAGGAGACGGCCGAGGTATTCGGCGCCGTTCTCACCACCCGCGACGGCTGGACGACGGGGCCGGTCTGGCTGCGCACCGGCGACCTGGGGTTCCTGCGCGAGAAGGAGCTCTTCCTGACAGGGCGGCGCAAGGACCTCGTCATCATCGACGGCCGCAACCACTACCCCGGGGACGTCGAGGCGACCGTCACGGACGCGCTCGCCGCGCTGGAGCCCGCCGTAGTGGCCGCGTTCGCAGCGCCGGGCAACGACGGCGAACGGCTCGTCATCGCTGTCGAGCTACGCCGCCGGGGCCGCACCCGGCCGGACCTGACCCGGGACGAGGCGGTGACCGCCGTGCGCCGGGCGGTCACCGTGCACCACGGCGTCGACGCCGCCGAAGTGCTCTTCGTACGCCCCGGGGCCCTGCCCAAGACCAGCAGCGGGAAGATCCGCCGTCGGTCCTGCGCGACGGCCTTCGCCGAATCCTCCCTGCACCGCGACGACACGGAATGGTGACCTCCATGAACGAGCAGGCACTGCGAGCCTGGCTGACCGCCTGGCTGGCCGCCGAACTCGACCTGGCGGCCGACACCATCGACGAGGAACGGCCCTTGTCCGACCTCGGCGTCGGCTCCCGGATGCTGGTCCAGCTGTCCGGCGCGCTGGAGGAGCTGCTCGACCGCCCGCTGTCCCCGGTCGTCGGCTACCGGGCACCCACGGTGGCCTCACTGGCCCGCCACCTCGTCGGCGCGGATGACGCGCGGGCCGTGTGCGTACGGACCACTACCGCGCCGGGCGGCGGCGACGAGCCCGTCGCCGTCATCGGGCTCGGCTGCCGCTTCCCCGGCGGCGCCGACAGCCCCGCCGCCTTCTGGCGCCTGCTGCGCGAGGGCCGTGACGCGACCGGCACTGTACCCCCCGACCGGTGGGCGGCGGCCGCCCGGACCGAAGGCGACGACGACGTCCTGGCCCGCACGCCGTCCCGGGGCGGCTTCCTCGCGGAGGACCCGGCGGCCTTCGATGCGGAGTTCTTCGGTGTCTCCGCCCGCGAGGCGGAGGCCGTCGACCCCCAGCAACGCCTGATGCTGGAAGTCGCCTGGGAGGCGCTGGAGCACGCCGGGATCCCGCCCCGCTCCCTGAAGGGCAGCTCGACCGGGGTGTTCGTCGGCGCCTCCGCCTCCGACTACGGCGTCCTGCAGATGAACGACATCGAGCGCGTTGACGCCTTCAGCGGCACGGGATCCGCGCTCAGCATCATTGCCAACCGGATCTCCTACACCTTCGGCCTGCACGGCCCCAGCATGGTCGTCGACACCGCCTGCTCGTCCTCCCTCGTGGCCGTGCACCTCGCCGTGCAGAGCCTGCGCAACGGCGAGTGCGACCTGGCACTCGCCGGCGGGGTCAACCTGCTGCTGTCACCGGCGGCGACCGTCAACTTCGAGGACGCCGGGGTCATGGCGGCCGACGGGCGCAGCAAAGCGTTCGCCGTCGGCGCGGACGGCTACGGGCGGGGCGAGGGCTGTGGGCTGGTCGTCCTCAAGCGCCTCTCGCTGGCGCAGCGCGACGGTGACACCGTCCTCGCCGTGCTGCGCGCCTCCGCGGTCAACCAGGACGGTGCCACCAACGGCCTCATGGCGCCCAACCCGGCCGCCCAGCAGGCCGTGATCCGCAGTGCCTTGGCCGCGGCCTCCGGCCTGGAGGCGGGCGACATCGACTACGTCGAGGCGCACGGCACCGGCACCGAGCTCGGCGACCCCATCGAAGTCGAGGGACTCACGGCGGCGCTGGCCCCCGCAGGTCGCGCCCGCGACCTGCTCATCGGTTCCGTGAAGACCAACATCGGGCACCTGGAGGCGGCGGCCGGAGTCGCCGGCCTCATCAAGGTCGTCCTGTGCCTGGCCCACGGGCAGCTGCCGCCCAGCCTCCACTTCGACCGTCCCAACCCGCACATCCCGTTCGACCGCCTCCCCGTCAAGGTGGTCACGGCCAACACGTCGTGGCGGCCCCGGCCCGACCGGCCACGCCGTGCGGGTGTGAGCGGCTTCGGCTTCGGGGGCACCAACGCCCACCTGATCGTCGAGGAAGCCCCCGCGGGCGATGCGGCTCCCGCCGCCCGGCGGACCGCCGGCCCCACCCGGCCGCTGCTGTTCCCCCTCTCGGCGGGGTCCCCCGCCGCGCTGCGCGCCCACGCAGGACGGCTGGCCGACTGGCTGGCGCACCACCAGGACGCCTCGCCCACCGATGTCCTGCACACGCTCGCTCTGCGTCGCTCCCACGAACCGCACCGCTCGGCCGTGGTCGCCGCGGACCGTGCCGCGCTCGTCCGCGGCCTGCGCGCCCACGCCGCGGAGACCGCCTCCCCCGCCCCCACGGGCGGCGGCCCGGGTCCGGTGTGGGTCTTCTCCGGACAGGGCTCTCAGTGGGAGGGCATGGGAAGCCGCCTGCTCCGTGAGGAGCCGACCTTCGCCCGCAGCGTCGCCGACCTCGACCCCCTCGTCCGCGCGGAAGCCGGCTTCTCGGTCGAGGAGGTGCTCCGCTCGGGACGCCTGCCCGAGGGTGTCGACGCCGTACAGCCGCTGCTGTTCACCGTGCAGGTGGCCCTCGCCGCGATGTGGCGGGCGCACGGGGTGCGGCCCGCAGCCGTGATCGGGCACTCCATGGGCGAGGTGGCTGCCGCCGTTGTCGCCGGGGCCCTCGACGCCATCGACGGCGTACGGGTCGTCTGTCGCCGGTCGTCGCTGCTCACCAGGGTCGCCGGGGCCGGCGTCATGGCGGTGGTGGAGGAGCCCGAGGACCTGCTGCGCGCCCGCCTCGCCCGGACCGGGCTCGACGGGGCCGTCGACGTCGCCGTCGTGCCCGGGCCGCTCGCCGTGGTCGTGTCCGGGGACCCCGGGGCGGTACGCCGGCTCGTCGACCTGTGCGAGGCCGATGAGGTCAACGCCCGCACGGTGCGGGTGGACGTCGCCTCCCACTCGCCCCAGATGGATCCGCTGCTCGCGCCGCTCCGCGAGGCACTGGCCGAACTGCGCCCCCGTACACCCGCCATCCCCTTCTTCACCACCGTGGGCGGGCGCGACGGGACCGACCCGCTGTGCGACGCCGCGTACTGGGCGGACAACCTGCGCGCCCCCGTCCGGCTGGCGGATGCCGTGCGCCGTGCGGTGGACGCGGGCTTCACCACGTTCGTCGAAGTCAGCCCCCACCCGGTGCTGACCCGGGACGTCGCGGCGACCCTGCGGGATGCCGGGGCGCCCGGACACGTGCTGCCGACGCTGCGCCGGGACACCGATCCGCGCGAAGCCTTCCTCACCTCCCTCGGCGAGCTGTACTGCCTCGGGGCGGACCTGCCGTGGGAACAGTGGGCCCGCGACGGCCGGCTGCTCGACCTGCCACGCCTCCCCTGGGAGCGCCGCCGGTACTGGACCACGGCCCGGCCGTCGGCCGGGCCCGCGCGGGTCACCCCCACGGCGCCCCCGCTGCCCGGGGCGATGACCGAGGTGCCCGCCGTGCCCGGAACCGTCCTGTGGCAGACGGAGTTGCGCACCGGATGGTGCGGACCCCTCGATCAGCACCGCGTGGGCGGGCATGCCCTGCTGCCGCTGTCGGCGTACCTGCGGACGGCACTTGACGTCGCGGAACACGCGGGCCTGGGGCCCGTCACCGTCCGTGACCTGACGGTGCACGCCCCGCTCGTGCTCCCGCCCGATGTCCCTGTCACCGTCCAGACCTGCCTGCGGGCCGCCACCGGCGAAGGCGGCCCCGCCTCGATGGAGGTGCACGCCCGTGCGGCCGGGGAGCGGGAGTGGACGCTCTGCGCGTCGGCCCGTCTCCACCCGGACGCCGTGCAGGGCGCCGAACCGCTCCAGGCGGACCTGCCGGCCCCGGGGGCCCGGGGCACGGAGGCGGATCCCGCGGGGACGGCGGCCGTGGCCCCCGCCGACCACCGGGCCGGCCTGGCAGCCGCCGGGATCGAGTACGGCGAGGCGCTGTGGGCGCTGCACCGGCTCTGGCAGCGCGAGGGGGCCGCCGAGGCCGAGGTGCGCCCTCCCGCGGGCGAGGGCACCCGGGAGGCGCGGCTCCGGCCCGGTACGGCGGTCCTCGACGCGGGATTCCAGGTACTCGCCGCCTGCTTCCCGCACGGACACGAGCAGGAGGCCGCAGGCGCGGCCGTGGTCACCGGAGTGGACCGCTTCCGCTTCGTGGCCGGCAGCGCGGCCCCGGCGGCCGCGGTGGCCGTCCTCCGCGTGACGGCCGAGACCCGCGACGAACCCGACGGGTCCGCGGCCGCCGATCTCGACTGGTACCGCGACGGTGTACGGGTGGGCTGGGCCCGGGGCGTGCGCTTGCGGCGCACCGGCACGCCCGCCCGGGTCCCCGCTGCCTGGGTGCACCGGGTCGAGTGGCAGCCCGAGCCGCTGCCCGCACCGCCGTCCGCGGCGGGATCCGGTCCGGGCGGGCGGGACGGGTCGGTGCTGGTCGTCGTAGACCGGCGCGGCGTCGGCGCGGCGCTCGTGGCGCGGTTGCGGGAATCCGGGGTGCCCTGCCGGACGACGGACGCCGCGGAGCTGGCCGGGCTGTCCGCCGAGGCCGTCCGGGACCGGCTCGGCTCCCTGGCGGACGTACAGCACATCGTCCACTGCGGCTCGCTCGACACGGCTGCCGGGAACGGGGCGGACGCCGAGGCGGCCGTCCGTCTCGCCGCCGACGCCTTGCACCTCTTGCAGGCCCTCGGCGGCCGGGGCGGCGGTGCACGCCTCTGGCTGGTCACCTCGCTCGCGCAGGCCGCCGGGGACCACGACCCCGACCCCGCTCAGGCTCAACTGTGGGGCATGGGCCGGTGCTTCGCCCTCGAACATCCGGAGGACTGGGGCGGGCTGATCGACCTGGGCGGGCTCACCGGGAGTTCCGGCACCGAAGTCGGCGCCGCAGCCGTCCGCGCTGAACTGGCCGCGGGCACCGCCGGAGTGCAGTGCGCGTACCGCGACGGCGTCCGGCTCGTGCCGCGCCTGGTCCGTGCGGCGCTGCCGGACCCCTCGCGGCCACGGCCCGCGGACCCGGACGGCGCGCATCTGGTGGTCGGTGGATCGGGGCGGATCGGGCTGCTCCTGCTGCGGCGACTCGTCCGGCTCGGCGCACGTCACCTGGTGGTGGTCGGCCGCAACGGCGTCCCCGACGCGGTGGTCGACGCGGTGCGCGAGGCGGGTGCCGAGCTCACCGCGGTGCGGGCCGACGTCGCCGACGAGGACGCCATGGAGGCCCTATTCGCCCGCTTCGGCACCGAACTCCCCGCGCTGTGCGGCATTTACCACCTGGCCTTCACGGAGGACGTCACGCCCGTGGCGGAGCTCGACGCCCGGCGGCTCGAGGAGGTGCTGCGGCCCAAGGTCGCGGGCACCGCCCTGCTGCACCGGCTGAGCGCTGACCTGCCGTCGGCGGAGTTCCTGTGCTATTCCTCGACCACGGCACTGCTGGGCTCCCACTCCATGGCCGCCTACGCCGCCGCCGGCTCCTTCCAGGACGCGCTCGTGCACGTGAGGCGCCGGGCGGGACGGGACGCGCACGTGGTCAACTGGGGCACGTGGGCCACCGGCCTGGACGACGCCCCGGAGGCCGGGCTCATCACGGCGACCGGCATGCGCCTGATGGACGGGGAACGCGCCGTGGCGGCCCTCGACCACGTCATCGGCGCCCCGGTCACGCAATGGGTCGTGGCCGACGCCGACTGGCCGACGCTGGCCGCCGCCTACGCGACCCGCACGCCGACCCCGCTGCTCGTGGAGCCGGCCGCCGGCACCGCCCCTGCCCCGGCGTCGGTGTCGGCCGACGGCCGGAACGCCACTGTGGCGCTGCGGACCGCCCTCGAACGCGCGGACCGGACCGAACGCCGCGCCCTGCTGCGCCGCCAGGTGCGCGAGGTCGTGGCCGCGGCGCTGGACCTGCCGGACGCGGCCGCGCTCGACCCCGAGCACCGGTTCTTCGACCTCGGCCTTGACTCCTTGCGCACCATGACCGTCATCCGCCGCCTCAAGGCGCTGGTGCCGGGGCTGCGCCCGACCGCCCTGCGTGACAACCCCACCGTGAACGGGTTCGCCGAGACGTTGCTGGAACTCCTGGACGGGACCGGGGCCGGCACCGCTCGCTGACGGGCCGTCCGGACCGGGCCGCCGAGTCACGCCCGCCTGGGACGGACCGCCCACCCCGACCGCATCGCAACACCACCACCCGTCCGCGGCCCCACGACCGCGGGCGCAACCGAAGGAAGACCATGCAGCACGACACGCTCACCCCCCTGCACGACCTCAGCTACGGCAACGGAGTCGCCGCCGCGCACGACCTGGCCGCCGGAGAGGTCGTCACCGACCTCGGGCAGTGCGTCGAGGCCGACACGCCGTCGATCTACACCATCGACATCGGCGGGCGCCACATCGACGGCCCCCGGGTGCGCCACCTCAACCACTCCTGCGACCCGAACACCCATGTCGACACCGTCCGGCTCCAGGTGGTGGCACTGCGCCCGATCGCCGCGGGCGAGGAGCTGACGTTCTTCTACCCGACGACCGAGTGGGAGATGGTCGGCCCCTTCGCCTGCCTGTGCGGTGCGGCCTCCTGCATAGGCACCGTCAGCGGTGCCCGGGACCTCCCTCGGGAGGTGCTGGAGCGCTACGAGCTCAACCCGCACATCGCGGACCGGCTGGCGAGCCACGCCGGATCCGCACGCTGAGCGCGGCGCGACCGAGAGGAGGAGAAACCATGAGCCGCTCCTGTCTGGTCGTCGGCGGGAACCGGGGGATCGGTCTCGCCGTCGCCCGGTCCCTGCAGTCGGCGGGCGAGCGGGTGACGGTCACGTACCGCACCGGCGAGCCGCCCGCCGGCCTGCCCGGCGTGGTCTGCGACATCACCGACCCCGAGCAGGTGACCCGGGCCTTCGCCGAGGTGGAGGCGAGTCAGGGCAGCGTCGAGGTCCTGGTCGTCAACGCGGGCATCGTCAAGGACCAGTTGCTCGCCCGCATGCCCGAGGAGGCCTTCACCTCCGTCCTCGACACCAACCTCACCGGTGCATACCGCATCGTCAAGCGCGCGCTACGGGGCATGGTGCGCGCTCGCTACGGCCGCATCGTGCTCGTCTCGTCCGTGGTCGCCCTCCAAGGGGCGGCCGGCCAGACGAACTACTCGGCCTCGAAGGCAGGCCTGATCGGCTTCGGCCGCAGCCTCGCCCGTGAGCTCGGCCCGCGAGGGATCACCGTCAACATCGTCGCGCCCGGGCTCATCGACACCGACATGACCGCCGGTCTGCCTGCCGAGCTCCTGGAGCAGTACGTCCGGGACATCCCGCTCGGCCGGAGCGCCGCCCCCGAGGAAGTCGCGCATGCCGTCAGGTTCCTGGCGAGCGACGACGCCGCCTACGTCACCGGTGCCGTCCTGCCGGTCGACGGCGGCTCCTCCATGGGCATGTGACACCGGCCGACCGCTCCGACCCGAAAGAGAACATGATGGGCATCCTCACCGGGAAGCGCCTTCTCGTCACCGGCGTCCTCACCGACGCCTCCATCGCCTTCCACGTGGCCCGCGTCGCCCAGCAGGAGGGCGCCGAGGTCGTCCTGACCGGCTACGGGCGGATGAGCCTGGTCCGGCGCATCGCCCAGCGGCTCCCGCGGCCTGCTCCGGTCCTGGAGCTCGACGTCACGGACCCGGAACAGACGGATTCGCTGGCCGAACGCGTGCGTGAGCACGTGGACGGCCTCGACGGGGTGCTCCACGCCATCGCGTTCGCCCCGCAGTCCGCCCTCGGCGGCAACTTCCTCCACACCCCGTGGCCGGACGTCGCCACCGCGCTGCACGTGTCGACCTACTCGCTGAAGTCACTGTCGATGGCGTGCCTGCCGCTGATGGGTCCCGGCGGATCCATCGTGGGCCTGGACTACGACGCCTCCCGCACCTGGGCGGGCTACGACTGGATGGGCGTGGCCAAGGCAGGCCTCGAGGCCTGCTCCCGCTACCTCGCCCGCGACCTCGGCCCCCGCGGCATCCGGGTCAACCTCGTCGCGGCGGGCCCCCTGCGGAGCGTGGCCGCGCGCAGCGTCCCCGGCTTCGAGACCGACGGATGGGACGAGACGGCGCCACTGGGCTGGCGCGGAGACGACTTCGAGCCGACGGCCCGCGCCTGCGCGGCCCTGCTGTCGGACTGGTTCCCCGCCACGACCGGGGAGATCGTCCACGTCGATGGTGGTGTCCATGCCATCGGTGGCTGACCGGGCGGCGCCCGCCATCGTGGCGGACGGCCTCGTCAAGCGGTTCGGCGGGGCCCTCGCGCTGGACGGAGTCAGCCTGGCCGCGCCGGAGGGCAGCGTGCTGTGCCTGCTCGGCCCCAACGGCGCGGGCAAGACCACCGTGGTGCGGACCCTCACCACCCTGCTGCCCCCCGACTCGGGCCGAGCCTCCGTGGCCGGGTACGACGTCGTCCGCGAGGCCGGCCGGGTCCGTGCCGCCATCGGCGTGACCGGCCAGTTCACGGCCGTCGACGACCTGATGACGGGCACCCAGAACCTGGTCATGGTGGCGCGGCTGGGCGGGTTCTCCCGGCAGGCGGCCCGGAGCCGGGCGGCGGAGCTGCTGGACCTGCTGGGTCTGTCGGAGGCCGCCGGGCGGCTCGTACGGACCTACTCCGGCGGCATGCGCCGGCGCCTGGACCTCGCCGCCTGCCTGGTGCGGCGCCCCCGTGTGCTGTTCCTCGACGAGCCGACCACCGGCCTCGACCCGCGCAGCCGGGGAGAGCTGTGGAGCCTGGTCCTGGACGTCGTGGCCAAGGGCACCACCGTCCTCCTCACCACGCAGTACCTGGAGGAGGCGGACCGGCTCGCCGACGACGTCGTGGTCCTGGACCGGGGCCGCGTGGTCGTCACCGGCCCGCCCCGGCAGCTGAAGCAGCGCGTCGGCGGGCACCGGGTGGAGTTCCACCCGCCCGACCGGTCCCGCGCCGACGCCGTCGCACGGGCCGCCACCGCGCTCACCGGCCGGCCGGCCGCGGCCGACGGGGACGTCGTGCGCATGAACCTGGACGAAGCCGCCGCGTTCCCCGACGTCGCCCGACGGCTGATGGACGCCGGTCTCGTCGTCGGCGAGATATCGCTGGGCTATCCGAGCCTGGACGAGGTGTTCCTGGCGCTGACCGGCCGGCCCCGGGCCGGCGCCCTCGCGGAAGGAGCCGCGGATGATGCAGGACACTGACACGCCCGCCCGCGGCGGCCTTGCCCGCGCAGCCCTCAGGCAGTCCCTGACCCTGGCCCGGCGCAGCGTCAGCAGGCTCCGGACGGTGCCGGAGGAGACCGTCGGGTTCGTCCTCCAGCCGCTGATCTACGTCACTCTGTTCGTCTTCGTCATGGGCGAGGCGATGGCGGGGGACTGGCGCACCTACCGGGACTTCGCGCTGCCCGGCATCGCCGTGCAGATGGTGGTGCTCTCGACCCTCGGCACCGGCCTGGCCCTCAACACCGACTTGGAGAAAGGGCTGTTCGACCGGTTCCGCACCCTGCCCATCTCGCGCACTGCCCCCCTGCTCGGCGCGGTCCTGGGAGACCTGGTCCGCTACGGGCTGTCCCTCGCGGTGATGACCGCCGTCGCGGCCGCGATCGGCTTCCGCCCCGCGGGCGGTGTCCAGGGAGTGGCCGCGGCCGGAGCCCTCATCCTGGTGTTCGCGTTCTCGCTGTGCTGGATCTGGACCCTGCTGGGGCTCAAGGCCCGCACCCCCTCCGGCGTGCAGACACTGGCGACGGTGTTCCTCTTCCCGCTCGCCTTCGGCAGCTCCGTACTGGTCGACACGGACGACATGCCCGGCTGGGTCCGGATCTGGGCCGGAGTCAACCCGGTCACCTGGGCCACCGACGCCGTCAGAGCCCTGCTCTCCGGAGCTCCCGCCGGGCGGGAGGTCGCCGGGACGCTGCTGTGGTCGGCCGCGATCCTGGCAGTCTTCCTCCCGCTTGCCGCGCGCGCCTATCGCCGCCGCGTCCGCTGACCCCGCACACCAGAACAGGAGAACCATGGCCCCCGACGCCACGTACACCGGAAGGCCCTACCGGAGTGCGGAGCCGTACCTCGCCACGAGGACCGACATCCGCGCCTTCGCTGAGGCCGTCGGCGACCCCAACCCGGTCTACCGGGACCCGGCCGCCGCCCGTGCACTGGGCTACCCCGACATCATCGCGCCCCCCACCTTCGTGGTGACGGTGGCGGGGATGGTGACCCGGATCCTGCTGGAGGACCCCGGGTTCGGCTTCGACGGCGGGCAGATGATCCACCACTCGCAACGCGTCGTCCAGCACCGTCCGGTCGTCGCGGGGGACCTGCTGTCCACGCGCTCGGTGCTGGAGCGGCTGGAGCGGGTCGGGGGCTACGACCGGCTGACGCTGCGCAGTGACGTATGCGACGAGCGGGGTGGCGACGTGTGCACCGTGGTCACTGTCGTTCTGGGCCCGGGAGGGCCCACCGACCCGGTGGACGAGGGAGCGGGCCCGGCCTGATCGGCGGACCCCCGGCACCCCGGACGGCCTGCGGCCGGTGGGCCCGGGACCGTACCGCTCAGTGGCCGTGTCGCTCAGTGCAGTTCGCCGCTGCGCAGCGCCCGCAGCGGGTCCGTGTAGTCGTACGTGCCCACCAGACCGCCGCGGATGCCGGTCGAGTCGTGGGCGGTGTAGCCGAGCATGGACAGCAGCTCGTCGGACAGGCTCGCCGCCCGGGCCGGGGGGATGGCCAGCATGATGTTGTCCACCGGCCGCAACCAGCCCGCGCAGTAGCTCAGGGTCACCCCGCGCCGGTCCTGGCTCGCCGTGCGGTTGGCGCCGCCGCCGTGCAGCAGGTCGCCGCGGAAGAACAGGACGTCGCCCGGCTCCATGACCGCCCGGCGGATCTGGGACGGGTGCGGGCGCCGCTCCAGCGGCCAGTCGTAGCTGTCGGGCACCACCCGGGTCGCCCCGTTCTCCTCGGTGAACCGGGTCAGCGCGATCATCGCGCTGACGTTCCAGGGGTGTTCGCTACGCTCCAGGTGCGGCCACCACGACGCGGTGTCGCGGTGGAGCAGCTGCGAGGACTCGCCCGGACCGATCTGGATCACCTCGGCAGCGCTCAGCAACGCGCCGTTCGACCAGTGCGACAACAGGCGCTCCACACAGCCCAGCACCTCGGGGTGAGTGATCAAATCGTGGGATGCCTCGATCTTGGCGGGCAGCGCGTGGATGCGCAGCGTCCGGCGACCGAGGAACAGGTTGTACCGCTCCGACTCGGTCTCCGGCGCCAGCCGCCCCGCGTCCGCCGCGATCCAGTCGTCCACCTCGCGGTTGAACCCGGCCACCTGATCCGTCCCGATCAGGCCGGACACGACCGCCGCTCCGTGCCGCCGGACCGCGTCGTCGATCGGGTCCCAGTCGTAGGGCGCGCCGAACACGGGAATGCGTGCCGCGGCGGGTCCGTCCCCCGCCCGCGTCGTTCCCTCCGCCGCTGTCACCACGCGCACACCTCGCCTCCTGTCGCGGGCCCTCGCGGCTCTCTCGGGTCCGACCCCACCACGCCGCCGCCGCGGGTCGCATCCCTCTGCCGGAGGAGCGCCGGGTCACCCTTCCGACGACCCGCCGCGACCGGACGGCGTACGCTGGTGAGGGGCCGTCAACTCCGCTCCCATCAGGGGTTATGGTGCAGGGGAGCGATCTCGACGGAGTGTTCTTCGGCCGCCCGTCCCACGCCATCCCCCGTGCGGCCCGCGGCTCGACCGCGGTTCCGCTGCCACCCCCAGCGACGGAGAGAGCAGCCTGCCCATGCCATCCCAGCCGGCCGCCGGTACCGACACCGTGACGACCATGACGGGCGGCCGGGCCGTGGCCCGGGCCCTCGCCGCACACGGGGTCGGCGTGCTCTTCGGCATACCGGGCACCCACAACCTGGAGGTGTACGCCCACCTCCGCCCCTACGGAGTCCACCCGGTGACCACCCGTCACGAGCAGGGCGCCGCCTACGCGGCAGACGGCTACGCCCGTACCAGCGGCCGCCCCGGCGTCGTCCTGACCACGACGGGGCCCGGCCTCCTCAACACGGTCGCGGCCGTCGGCCAGGCCTACTCCGACAGCGTCCCGCTGCTCGTCCTGTCGCCGGGGATGCCGCTGCGGCACCCAGCGCTGCCCACCGGGCGGCTGCACGAGACCCCCGGCCAGCAGCGGGCGATGGAGGCGGTCACCGCCTTCAGTCACCGCGTCACCTCCGTCGGGGAGATCGACACGGCGGTCGCCCGCGCCTTCACCTCGTTCCGCACCGGCCGGCCCCGGCCCGTGCACATCGAGATACCGCTCGACCTCCTGGAGGAGTCCGGGCCCGTCACGACACGGCCGCGGCGCACGGCACCGGCCGCACCCGCCCGCGCCGACGCCGGCGAACTGCTCCGGGCCGCACACCAGTTGCGCCGGGCCGGTCGCACGGCCCTGGTCGTGGGCGGCGGGGCCCGCGCGGCTGGGCCGGCGTGCACCCGGCTCGCCGAACTCCTCGGCGCCCCGGTCGTCACCACGGCCAACGGCAAGGGCACGGTCGCGGAGTCGCATCCGCTGTCCCTCGGGGTCGCTCTGCACACCGGAACCGTCCAGAAGTGGCTCGCCGACTGCGACACCGTCGTGGCGGTGGGCACCGAACTCGCGGAGTCCGACTTCTGGCGGCCGCCGCCGGCGCCGGGCGGCGTCCTCATCAGGATCGACATCGACCCCGACCGGATGTACGCCGACCCGCCCGCGGACATCCCGCTGACCGGTGATGCGGCGACGGTGCTCGACGATCTGCTCCGCCACGTCGCGGAGCCGCCGCGGGCACCCGTCGCTGTCTCCGACTCCCCCGCATCCGCTGCGCGGGCCCTCGGTTCCGGTCCCGCCCCTGTCCCCGGCCCCGTCCGTCCTCCGGTGGCCCTGGCCGACCGGCTCCGCCGCAGCTCACGGGCGGAACACGCGGCCCGTGACGCCCGCTGGGTCCCGTACCTCGACGCCCTCCGCGGCGTCCTGGCCACCGACGCCGTCATCACCTCCGACAGCGCCATGGCCTGCTACTACGGCGCCCTCCCGCACATGCCCCTCGACCCCCCGGGCCGGATGCTGCACCCCACCGGATTCGGCACCCTCGGCTATGCGCTCCCCGCGGCCGTCGGAGCCGCGACGGCACGTCCCGACCGCCAGGTGGTCGCCCTGAGCGGCGACGGCGGGCTCCAGTTCACCGTGCAGGAACTCGCCACCGCCGCACAGCTCGACCGTCCCCTCCCCGTCGTCGTCTTCGACAACGGCGGCTACGGGGAGATCCGCAACCAGATGGAGGCACGCGGCGCTGCTCCGGTGGCCGTCGACCTGCCGTCCCCGGATCTGCCCGCGCTGGCCCGTGCCTACGGGGGCAACGGCGCAGTCGCCCGCACACCGCGGGAGCTGGCGGCCGCGCTCGCGACCGCGCTGTGCACCCCCGGACCCACCGTCATCGTCGTACCCGAGGAGACCCGAGCATGAGTACCGGCCCGACCGTCAACCGCCTGTGTCCGTCCGACCTCGCTGCCGGCCCGCGAACGCCGCTGCTGCACACGACCTGGAGGGACCATGTCACGGGCCGGAGCGGCTACCTGGTCATCGACGGGCTCGTCCGCGGTGTCGCTAGCGGCGGCCTGCGCATGCGCGAGGGCTGCACCCTCGCCGAGGTCGGTGAACTCGCTGCGGGGATGTCGCTGAAGGAGGCCTTGCACTACGACGCGGGCGCCCGCTACGTGCCGCTCGGCGGTGCCAAGGGCGGCATCGACTGCGACCCGGCCGAACCCGAGGCGTACGGGATCCTCGTTCGCTACCTGCGAGCCATGACGCCGTACGTCGAACGCTTCTGGACGACCGGGGAGGACCTCGGACTGCGGCAGACGGACATCGACCGGGCCGTGCGGGACGCCGGGCTGACCAGCTCGGTGCAGGCGGTGTTCCCTCTGCTGGCCGACGAGGCGGAGGCGCGCGCCCGCCTCGCGGCCGCCTTCGCGGTCGAGGACGACAGCATCGGACTCGACGAGCTCGTCGGCGGCTGCGGAGTCGCCGAAGCGGTGCTCACCGCCCTCGATCGTGATGGCGTGCCGCGCCGGGGCACGCGGGTCGCCATCCAGGGCATGGGCACCATGGGCGGTGCCACCGCCCGTTTCCTGGATCGCGCCGGACTGGCGGTGGTCGCGGTCGCCGACGCCTGCGGCACCATCGCCAATCCGGACGGGCTCGACGTCGAGGCTCTGCTCGCCGCCCGCGACTCCCGTGGCGTCGTGTCCCGGTCCGCCCTGCGTCCCGGGGACGCCCGGCTGCCCGGCGATGCCTGGCTCGCCACAGACGCGGAGGTCCTGGTCCCGGCGGCGGTCTCCTACGCGATCGGCCCCGACGACCAGGCCCGGGTCACGGCGCGGTACGTGGCCGAGGCGGCGAACCTGCCCGTGGTGCCGGAGGCCGAGCCGCTCCTGGCTGCCCGCGGCATCACGGTCCTTCCCGACATCGTCGCCAACTCCGGTACAAATGCGTGGTGGTGGTGGACCTTGTTCGGCGACATTGGCCCGGCCGCGGAGGAGGCCTACGCCAAGGTGCGCTCCTCGATCCGGGAGCTCGTCACGCTCGTCCTGGACCGGGCCGCGGCCGAGGGCACCTCGCCCCGCACCGCCGCCCGCGCGCTCGCCCACGGCCGCCTCGCCGAACTGACCGCGGCGCACGGCACCTACCGCTGACGACGGCCACCGTCAGCGGGCAGCCGGAAGCCCCCATGGAAGCCGACGCCTTCGGCATCGCGCCAACGCTGCTCTGAGCCTGGAGGCTGTGCGGGAGGTGGTCAAGGCCACAGGAGTGTTGAAGGGCAGGCACCGGCGGGCACTGGATTCCACGGTGCTGGACGACGCGGTGGCCACCCAGGACACCGTCACCCAGCTGATCGCCGCTGTCCGGGCGGTGATCCGCGAGTCCCCGGCGCCGCCAAGACTGCGGCCATGCAGTGCACCGCCTGCAGAAGGCGCGTGAAACCACCCCCAAGCCAACTCTGTGGACGGTCGCCGCCGCGCCGCCGGCTCCGCGTGCGGCATCGGGCCCAGAACGCCCAGACGGAAGCGAGAAGGAAGCGTCAGCGCACGGTACATACCGCCCGCTCTGCTCGTAACGCACACAGGCACCCTGTCCGGTTTGCTCCCTGCGAGCCGCTGACCTGTGGTTTCCTTTCACATGTTTTTACTGCATCTTATTCCGATGACGCACCACGTGGAGTGCGTGGCGATCCTTGAGCCGGTTAAGTAAGGGCTCTGACCTGGTGTTTTGCGGGTGCGCGGTATGCGCGGTGTGGGCGTTACGGGCGGTATCTTGACGCTGAGATGACGCTCGTGACGCTCATTTGACGCATGGACGGCGCGGTTCCTGATGCGCCGTCATGCTTGGTTGATGACCGCCAGGCGGAGCCCTTGGCTGTATGGCGGTGGGCGCCTTGATGTGGCACTGGGGCACTGACTACCGAACTGTTGGCTGCCTCTGCCAATCGCTTCTCGGTTGTGACTCTCCGTGACGCTGAGCGGTGTGTCCGGTGCGTGTGGTGCCCGGGGCCGCAGGGGTTTTGTGGTGCGCGGTAGGCGTGGTGTGGGCGTTATGGGCAATGGCTTGGCGCTGAGGTGACGCTCGTGGCGCTCAATCCATTGCCCTCCCGCCGGACTCCCACTGTCCGACGTGGGCTTCGCCACCCGAGACCGTGGCGAGGCAGTCAGCGGCTTCCTCCATGACGCACGCCATGCCGTCGGGGTCATCGGCGAGCAGCGCGACCGTCTGTTCGTAGCAGCCCAGGGCTTCTGCGCATCGGTCCTGGGCGCACAGGCACCGGGCTTTCCAGAGGGGGACCGTCCACAGGGGCACTTTGCCGCCGTCGGCTGCGGTCGCGGCTTTCTCGGCCAGCCCCAGCTGTTCCTGGGCCTGAGTGAAGTCCCCCTGTGCGATGAACAGGCGGGCGAGCGCGATGTGCAACTCGACGATGAGCAAGCCGATGCCCCCGCTCACGCTCAGCTGATCGCGCAGCAACCCCCGCAGCTCGTCCTCGGCGCTGCTGCACTCCGCCAGTTCCAGCTGAAGGTCGAGCCGGGTCTGGATGAGGTCGACGAGACTCGCGGGGCTTGCCGGAGAGTCGTTCCCGGTCGGCATGTAGAGACCGAGGAGACGGCTGATCAACGTGATGGCCGCGCGTTCACGTCCCCCGTGCAGAAGCAGATCGAGCAGTTGCAGGGAAATGTCGTGGTAGAGGGGGGAGAGCTGTTCGTCCGCTTCATCGAGTCGGGAGAGGAGCGCACCGTACACGCTCTCTGCCTGTTCCGTCTGACGCGTTTCCGTGAGCGCGTGACCCACGTGGTGAAGCAGAGGGATGCCCAGTTCGGCCGGTTCCGTCTCGATGGTGGACATCAGCGCCTGCGCCTCCGCGGCCGCCCTCTCGTCCTTGCCCTGTGCTGCGAGCACCAGGACAAGGACCGAGTGGACCAGCAACCTGTTGCTCACGGAGCCGTTCGAGCGCAGCCCGTCCAGAATCGCGCGCAGCTGTTCTTCAGCGGCGGGCAGCCGTCCGGTCGACTGTAGGGCGCGCGCCCATCGGAACTGGAATTGCAGTGTTTCCACGTCCTGCGGCTCTCGCTCGGCGCGGCTCTCTTCGAAGAGCCGACGAGCCTCGTCCACATCGCCGATGGCCTCGTAGTACTGGCCACGAATCGCACCGACCACGGGACGGTCTTCCGGCAGGGCGACGGCACGCTCCATCATCAACCTGAGCAGTTCATCGGCCTGGCCCCGGTGGTTGGAGGCCAGGCAGTAGCCGTAGGAGGCCCATCCGACTTCGACGAACCAGGCCAACGACTCCACGTCGTTCGCGGGAGCGGAGCGCAGGGCAGCCAGAACATGGGGGACCAGGACCTGCCACCTTCGCCATTGATCAGGCGTATCCGTACCCCCTCCCATCCATCGCACGACGCGGGCGGCGGCCCGCCACACCTCGGCGGTTCCGTCTCCGCCGCGCACCTGTGCCGCGTTGGTCTCCAGTACCAGCGGGTGGGCTGTGAGGCACAAGTTTGCCGCGTTCGCCGTGCCGCTTCCGCCGACCGAGACGGCCACGTCGACCAGGTTCAACAAGCCCACGTCGACGAGTGCGTCGATGGCTGCCTCGCCCTCTTCGAATCCTTCCGGGAACCCGCCCTCCGGAGCGACGAGACCGTAGGCGAGCAGCGCGGTGGGGAACGGGGTCGGGGCGAAGCACGACAGGACCCGCATGAGCAATCTGGCTTCCGGCAACCCTTGTCGGGTGAGCAGGTCGAGGCTGATCTCCCAGGTGTGGCTCACCAGTCGGCGCAGCTGCTGGTCGGCCGTGCCCGACTTGAATGATCCACCCGCGTCGAGCAGCGGGGCGCCCAGCCGGTCGAGTTCGGCCGTGTACCCGGCGAAGTCCCCCACGGGCCGGACATCCATGACGCCGCGCGCGAAGCCCAGGCTCCTTCGTGCCTTCGCCAGATATGAGCCTGCCAAGTGCAGTCCCAGGGGCAGCCCGCCCAGTCTCGCGGCGAGTGTACGAGCGTCTTCCACCGGCCCGGCGTCTCTCGCCAGATCAGTGAGGACCTTCGCCCCGTCCTCGGCGGACAGCATGTCCACCGCTCGGCACACTGCTTCCGTTCCCCACAGCAGGGGGTTGCCGACGCGACTCGTCACCACGGTGAGGCCGGAACGACTCGGTCGGATCCACCCTGTGCCGTCCCCCGGCGAGCCGTGCTCCGAAGCGACGGCCGAGAGGTCGTCCACGGCGTCGACGACGAGCAGCCAGCGCTCGCCCGCACGGTCCAGACAACGCCACACGAGATCCAGCGCGCTCGACTGCCCCGCCCATGCGCGACTGAGGCCGTCTTCATCCACGCCCAGTTCACGGGCCACCTGAGACATACCCGTCAGCAACCGCTCGTTCGTCGTCGCCGACACCCAGAACACCTGATGTCCGAGGTCCCGGGCGTGCCGGGCAAGCCGCAGCGCCGCTGTTGTCTTTCCGCATCCGCCGAGCCCGTGCAGGACCTGCACCTGCTCGTGCCCCTCGGCCAGCGCCCGTTCCAGATCGGCCAACAGGCTGTCCCGGCCATGAAGGCGGGTGGGCAGCTCTCCGTACGGAGGACGCACCGAGTAGGTGCCCGGCGTCGGTCCGGAGGCGGACGGGTCGTCCCCGGCCGAACGGCGGGGGAGGCCCCCGGTCTCACGGCGTCGTTCCTGGTCCGCCGCCGTCCGTCTCATCCGCCATGCGGCCGTGCCGCGGCCGGGTGTGCCGGACTTCTGCTGGGCCCTGGCTTCGAGCAGTTCCACGAGGACGGCGAAGGGGCGGCCGTCCTCGGGAACGCTCTTGCCGCTGAACCACAAGCTGAGCTTGCTCTTGCCGAGACTGACTGGGGGACGCTGCCGGCTTCCCCACCGCGCGATCTGGGCGTACGTAGGGGATCCGGCGTTCGTGCGCAGCTGCCTCAGCTCCGTCGCGAGCCGCTCAGCCGCGGACTGGTCGTCCATCCGTCACCCGTTCAATCCGAACTTTCGTTGAACGCCTATTTCACCAGGTCTGGCCTGCGGCGATGTGGGGTTCAGCGGGAAACGACCCGCTGAACCCCGCACGGATCCGGATCAATGGCCGACGACCGGCTGGAGAGGCCGGACCTGGAGAGAGGACGTGCGGTGAAGGAATTCGCAGCGAAGTGGCGTGACCGGACTTGGCGGTTCGAGGCCCTGAAGACAGCGGGAGGGTGGGTGGTCTCAGGGCTTGTCCGTGAACTCGTCAGCCGCGGCCTGTCCTTGTGGTGGGGGTCATGAGCCGCGGCCTTCGGGCGGGGACGCGCGGAGGAGGATGTCGCCCTCGACTCGTTCCGGCCCTCGACACATGTGGCGAGTGCGGGGTGGTAGATCTCGTGGATCTGGCTAGGTCGCGGGCCGCCGCATGCCTGATCTGTGGCGCTCTGTTGTTAGTCGATGAGGCCCCTATGCCTCGATGGTGAACGCCGCTTCGTATCCGTCGTCGATCTTGATGTCCTCGTACACGATGGTCTGACAAAGGCGGTTCCACCGGTTTCCCAGCAGAACAGCAAGCCCCATGGGGCAAGCGAGGAAGAGGTGCATCCGGCGGACTCGGCGTGTACAGCGGCGGAGGTGGTCGCGGATGCCGACGGCCAAGGCGTTGGCGGCGGCACTGTCGGGGATAGATCCGTCATTTGCTGTGCCGCTCGGCGGGGTGAGGACGATGAGCTTGCTGACGGGGAGGTTCTGCTCGTCCAAGTACTCAAAGACGTCCTCAGTTGGGTCCGTTGCAACGGCGATGGCGACAGCGATCTCGTCACCTTGGCTGATCTCGTGCTCGATGACTTCGGGCGCCAGAGGGGTGTCGAATGGCTCGTTGCTGGACCAGAGTTGGCTACCAGTCCTCCCGCGTTGAACTGCTGCGAGGTCGGTACCGGTGACCATGCGAAAGGTGGTGCCTACGAGGAAGGCTGGCGCGAGACGGATGCTGCCCGTGACGGAGACAGCGGTTGTCCCGGCAGGCAGGTGTCCAGGCGCGGCCTCGATGTCCGTCTGCAGCTGAGCCCACGTGTGCGGTGACAGTGGGCGACGCTTGGTGTAGTCGGAGTCTCCGTCGAAGCGATCGATCCAGTCGATGGCGTGGTCAGCTTCCGACGCCAGCGGGTCCGGTTTGAGGGTGGCAATCGACAGAATGGCTCGGGCAGGCCCCGCCTTGAGTTCAAGCTCGGTGACGGCAGCCTCGATCATCGTCTTCGTTAGCTTTCGGTGGCCCTCGCGGACCATCTTGGCGACCCAGCCGACACCCTTTTCAAGTGCTTGCTGGTCGTGACGGAGGCCGGTGACAGTCATCAGGAGTTGGAGGTTCTCTTGGAACCTGACCATGTCCAGAGGCAGGTCGAAGCGCAGCACCGACAGGAGATCGATGAGTTCGGCCTCTGTTACTCCTGCCTCCTGGGCCCACCGGGCACGGGCCTTACCTCGGAGCGACTTGGCTCCGCCGACGGCTGCCTTGGGCATAAGGAGGCCGGTACGGGCGTCGCGGCCCGCCATCAAGTCGTCCTCGGGGTCGGCCGCCCGGTTGGTTACCAGGCGCACGTCGGCACTTCCACCGTCGGCGGTCAACTCCCTCCATGTCTTGGCGATCTTCTTGAGAATCGACGGACCGCCGCTGGCGCTGGGCTTGGTCAGGTACTCCTCGTTGACCGGAGTGGTGCTGTCAACCGCGTACTTCACCTGCTTGTAGGTGTTCGGGGGAGCGTCACGCAGCAGGACGACATCATCGAGGTTGCCCACGCCGTCAAGCTCGACGCCGACTGTGTGGATTGGGTTGTGTGAGCGAGTGGCGTTCTCCCGCAGGAGGGTCAGGCAGCTCTCCCATGCGACGAGCCACTGGTAGTAGTCACCGGTAGTGCGAACGCTGGTGGGGCCAGGAGCGGGGAGATGTGGCATCAGCGTTCCTCGATGAAGACAGGGGTGGGCTCCAGCTCTTCGGCGAGGGCGAGGAGGTCGTCGTCGGTGACCGGCCGGTCGGGGAAGGCACGGAAGACGGCAGCTGGGACCAAGCGCTGGGTGAGGTCGGAGAAGGTATAGCCGGGGCAGATGCCGGTGGGGCCAGTGAGCTCGACGACCTTGCGGACGGTTTCCGGGCGGATGTCGAGCCCGCCGAGCGCCTGGGTGAGGACCGCGTGACGCTGCGCGTCGTCGGGGCGAGCGAAGGTGAAGGTGGCCGCGGCGCGGCGCATGACGGCCGGGTCGAGGGCGCCGAGCCGGTTGGTGCACAACACGACGACGACGGGGAGCTGGGCACCGGCCAGGCTGTCGATTCCGGCCAGGAACGCGTCGACGCCGGCTCGGTCCTCGTGGTGCATCTGCTGGGCCTCGCGGGACTGGACCAGGGCGTCGGCCTCGTCGACGACGAGGATCTGCACGGCGCGAGCACCCTGGGGGCCGGAGACGCGCCTGCCTACCATGTGCATGTGGGTGAAGGCGTCGCCGATGAGCGACGTCATCTCGCCTACCAGGCCGCTGCCGCGGGTCGCGAGCTTGAGCCGGTACAGGTAGACGGGCAGGCTGAGGAAGTCGGCGAGGTCGCAGCCGAAGGACTCGGCCAGGGCCGACTTGCCGGAGCCGACATCGCCTGCGAAGACGAACAGTGGTGCCCGGTCCACGAAGAGAGTGAGGGCGGCTACATCGCCGCCATGATGGGTGACGGCCCACGCCTGGAGTCTGCGCGGATCAGCGAGGAGCGCCGCTTCCTTACGCAGGCGCAGCTTTGTGCTGTCCAGGCCGATCAGCCGGTCGTAGCGGGCGCGGCGGGTGGGCTCGGGCAGTTCGATGACGGGGTGAAACAGGTCGTCCTGGCTGGTCACGTTCTTGATCCTCCTGCTATAGCACTGGGCTTAGTAGGCGAGGTAGACGTCGCGTGAGACGCCAGCGCCGTTGCGGGCGTAGCCATGCCCTGCAGTGGTGTTGCCTGAGAGGGCGCTCGGGGCGACGCCGGTCGTCCGGGAGATCGGCAGAGCTCCCTTGACCGTCGCCTGCTGGGTGCCGGTCAGGAGGTCGAAGGCGGAGCTATAGGTCAGAAAGCTGTAGAAGCCGTAGCCGGTGAGGTCGACCGGGTCGGGAAAGTTACCTGGCCGGGAGTCCACGAGCTGACCGCCGGTCGTGGCCTTGTAGCGCAGGCGGAGCTTCCAGGCGTTGTTGGCCGTGTCGCGGAAGCCGTAGTCGACAGTGTCGAGATAGCCGTCGCGCAGGAGCAGGGCGACCTCTTCGGCGAAGTTGTCGATTCGGTCGAGGGAGGGCTCGCCATAGAGGTTGAACAGGAGGCGGAGATCGGCAGCGACTCTGCCTCCGACGTAGCGGGCGTCAGTGATCGTGAACGAGGAGGAGGCGGATCTGGTGTACGAGCCGGTCATGGTCATTCTCCCGGGAAAGTGGGACCGAACACCTCACGCCAGGCGTCGAGCGCCTCGCTCTTGGTGGCCGCGTAGGCAGCCATCGTGAGGGTGTCGAGGGTGGCCTTGGCGTGGTTCACCAGCCGTAGGCGGTCGAGTTCGCTGTACTTTGCGACGTTGTTCTCCGGATTTACCGGGTCCCAGACCTGGATGGGTTCCGTCGTCGCGCTCACCGCACTGGCCTTGTAGTAGTCGGTGAAAAGGATCGGCGTCTTGAGGCCGGTGCGGACGATGTAGGCGAGAACTTGTTCGATCGCTGCCGGGTAGTCGTTGACCTGGAGTGGCTTGCCATTCCAGCCGACGTCCCACAGGTGTGCGACCAGGAGCTCGATCAGGAACGACTTGCAGCGCAGCTGCGGGTCGACCTCCTTGCTCTCACGAACCCACGCCTTCAGCAGGCGGATCAGCTCCCGGTAGCCGTCGCCGGCCACCGCCTTGCGCTTCTCGATGAAGCGCAGGTGCTGCGTGACAGAGGTGAGCACCTTGACGCCGTCGCTGGTGACCAGGTAGCCCCTGTCGTCCGGTTCGCCGGTGTAGAGCACCGGTACCACGTCGATCTTCAAGCCGGAGCCGCGCATGGTGATACCCACCGCGTGGTTGGACGGTTTGAAGTCCTCTGCGACCTTCGTCTTGCCGTAGACCTCCCTGCAACGCTCCTCGAGCCAGGCCAGCACGTTCGAGACGTCTACCGCAGGGTCTCCGACACGCAGGTACGCCGCGACGTCCGCGTCGGATCCTGTGCCGCTCTTGCGCCGGATCGCCGTGTGTTTGGCCGTACTCCCAGAGGCGCGGAGTTTCACCAGGTCGAAGTCTGGGTGGGCGGCGATGTAATTCTCCAGACGTTCCCGCAGGTGGTTCACCTGTCGGCGGCGCTCCTTTGCCTCCTCCGCTGGCACGTTGACCCTGCTCTGCGCGAATGCTTTGAGGACCCTGTGGTCGACGTAACGCTCTCCTGACATGGCAGTTCGCCTTTCACCCGAGAAGATGACCGTCCGAAGAACAGACTTACCATCCACCACTGACAACTCCGGGCCGAGTTGCGAGCGGTACCCGCGGGGCGGTATCGGACAGTGGGTAGAGGGCGATACGCCGGGCTCAAGCGACGCCGGTCCAGACCTCGGATCGCCCGAGGTCTCGTACCTCACTGTTCTGGACGCGCGATAGCGTCGCTTCTAGAGCTCATCAGGGAAGGGACGCCAGCAGATGCTGCACAGCAATGGCGCTGCCGACAAGAATGACCGGAAAGGTTTGATTCTCGACTTCGCGGGAGCGCTCACGGCCAGCCCCATCCCTACTCATCGCGAGTGGTGCATGTCGGAGGGGCTGGAGGCAGGGGCGTGGCGGGCGACGCTCAACGATCATCCGGAGGGGGCGGCGTTTGTACACGGCGCTGGAGATCGGGGAGATCGGGCAGGCGGCATGGAACGAGGGCGGCTCTCCTCGGTGAGCACGTGGACCCCGTGAACCTGATGGGGCGGGCCTGGGCCGACGTTCCTCCGGCGCGTCGGATGATCGCGCTCGCCCGGGCCGCGCGGGCTGCCGGGCATCGGCTCGCGCTGCTGTCGAACAGCTTCGGGCTCGACCCGTTCACCCCGTACGAGCACGTGGGTATCTGGGACCTCTTCGATGTGCACGTCGTGTCCGAGCTGGAGGGGTTGGCGAAGCCGGACCCGGCTATCTACCGGCTGGCCCTGGAGCGGATCGGGTTGCCTGCCGAGCGGTGCGTGTTCGTGGACGATTACGAGGTGAACCTGCCGCCGGCTGCCGAGCTGGGCATCACGACCGTTTACGTCACCGACGAGGACAGGGCAGTGGCCGAGCTGGAGGCTCTTCTCGGTGTCACGGCTGTGCTCACGGTCTGAGCGTCAACTGCCGCCTGGCCGAAGGCTGTCCACCGCCCGTTTCTGTGAGTACTGTCCGTGTGGGGCCCATCACGCGGAGGTTCTGGAGCATGCAGTGGTCGGAGTACACCACCTCTGAGCGCTTGAAGGCGTTGCGCGGTGCCATGACGCAAGAGCAGTTGGCGGAGGCCGCCGGTGTGTCCGTCGGCGTCGTCCGCAAGCTCGAACGCGGAGGGACGGCCTCGCTGCGCGTCGGCGGGTGGGCCCTCATCATGGGCATCCGACGGGGGCGCTCAGGTGTCCGTGCGGCGGGAGGCGGTGGCGAGGGCCTGTCGGAGCTGGTCGACGCTGGGCGATCCGGACGGGCCGTCGGGCGTGCGGTAGATGCGGCAGGCGAGCGACGGCGTGGCGTGCGGCTGGGCGAACGGGTCACGGCCGTTGATGAGGACGGTCGGTGACCCGGTGAAGCCGGACCGTTCGGCCTCGGCCGCGCCGGTGATCACTCGGGTGGCGAAGGCGGTGGCGGCCAGTCCCTCGTCATCCAGAGCGTGGCGTAGCCGCTGCTCGGCGAGTTGCCGGTGTGGACAGTCGGGCACCACCAGGACTTCGATCTCCATGGCTCCAGGATCTTGTTTGCGGTCGGCTCGACTGTCGGCCGGGATGCGGGTGGTGGGCGGCCTGCTGCCCACGGTTCGGTGGTGTCAGCCGGCGTGGTCGGTGAGGTGTTCGGGGTCGAGGACGGTGATGTGGCCGCGGGCGAGGCGGATGAGGTGCTGGTCGGCGAAGTCGCGCAGGACCTTGGTGGTGGTTTCGCGGGAGGTGCCGGCCAGGGCGGCGATCTGTTGGTGGGTGAGTGCGATCTGGGGGCTGCGGGCGCCGAGGACGCGGGGCCGGGTTTCGGTGGTGAGGGTGAGCAGGGTGGTGGCGATGCGCTGGGGTACGGATTTGAAGACGCTGTCGGCGAGGCGTTGTTCGAGGTCGGTGAGGCGGCGGCCGAGGATTTCGGTGATGCGGGCGGCGATGCGGGCGTCGGAGAGCAGGAAGCGGTGGACGTCGGTGCGGCTCATGACGCAGACGGTGACGTCGTCGAGGGCTTCGGCGAAGTTGTCGTACATGCGCTGCCCGAGCAGGACCATCTCGCCGAAGATGGTGCCCGGGCGGATGATCGCGGTGGTGAGGGCGCGGCCTTCGGCGGAGACCCGGAAGATGCGGACCCGGCCCCTTTTGAGGATGAAGAGCACCTCGGAGGGCTGGGTGGGGGAGTGGAGCAGTTCGCCGGCGCTGTAGGTCTTCATGGGGGCTGCGGCGGCGATGGCGTCCATCTCTGCTTCGGTCAGGTCGGTGAAGATGTCGACCTCGGAGATGCAGAAGGTCTTCTCGGCGTCGTCGCCGGTGTTGTCGCCGCTGTGGTTCATGTGGTGCGGTTCCTCGCGTCGTCCCGGTGCCCAGGGTGGGGGCACTGTCCCCCAGGGCGGGTCGGCCAGCGTGCCCGTGCTGTGGGCCAGACAGTAGTCCTGCGGGGCGCCGGCGCGGGGTTCGGCGCCCCGGGTCGGTACGCCTGGGCCGGGTGGGGGCGCCGTCGGTGGTGTCGGTGTGGTCATGCTGAGGTCCGGCCGGTCGGCTCGCCCGCGCTCCGGGCGATGGAGGCGAAGGTGAGTCCGGCCAGCAGGCCGAAGACGAGGTGGGCGCCGAGGCTGGAGGCGGAGACCTCGTTCCATTCGAAGACGGGCATGCCCATGTTGGCCGGCATGATCCACAGGGCCCCGAGGGCCCACCACACCGCGCCGTAGACCAGGCCGAGGACGACCGCGGGCGCGAGGCGCTGCGCGAGGTGGCCGAAGACGATGCCGAAGGTGGTGCCGGCCAGCAGGGCGATGGAGAGGTGGATCAGCCAGCCGGCGAGGGCGTTGGTGGAGCCGAGCAGTCCGGCGACCATCGTGATCATTGCGGTGTCCATGACGGGCCGGGACACCGACATCCAGATGCCCATGCCGACGCCGCCGACGAGCCCGGCCGCGGCGCCCCGGACGGCGTGGACCGGGATCGCGGCGGTCTTGGGGGATACGTGTGCTGCCGTGGTCATGGTGATCGCCCCATCGGGTTGGGTTCGTTCTGTTGCTTCCACCGCCGACGCTAGGACGCCCGCCCTGGGCGGTATGTGACCGTCCTTACCTACGCGCTGGTAGTCACGCGGGCCCCGGTTGCCGCAGCCCCAAGGGGGGTGGGTCCATGGAGGTGGGTGCCGGCAGGAAGGGGAGTAGGGGCAGCGGATGGGAATCGACGAGATCGTGGAGCGGGTGCTGCCGCTGCCGTGCGAGCGGGTGGCCGGGTACGCGATGGACTGGCGCCATGACGCGGAGTGGACGCAGGGCATCCGTACGGCGGAGCTGACGCGGGAGGCCGACGGGGGTGGTTTCGGGGTCGGGGCCGAGGTGACGCGGACCGCGTACTTCCTGGGCAGGCGGATCGACTACGTGCTGCGCGTCGCCGCGTACGAGCCCCCGAGGCTGCTGGACATGGTGTCGGTCGCGGGCCCGATGCCGATGCACGTGACCTACACCTTCACCCCGACCCCGGACGGTGGCACGCTCGCCCGGATCCGCGTACGGGGCGACGCGTCCGGCCTCTACGGGCTCGCGGCGCCGCTCATGGGGCGCAAGGTGCGATCCTCGCTGGTCAAGGACCTGCGGGACCTGGAGCAGCGGCTGAGTGCGCCGCAGGACTGAGTGCGAGGGCGGTCATGGCGTTCGACGAGGGACTGGCGGAACGGATCCGGGCTCATTTCGGCGCGGGCCCGGACATCACGGAGAAGCGGATGTTCGGCGGCCTGGCGTTCCTGCACGCCGGCAACATGGCCGTCGGTGTGATCGGGGACGAGCTCATGGTCCGGGTCGGCCCGGACGCCACCGACGCCGCACTTGCGCGACCGGGGACGAGGCCCTTCGACTTCACCGGTCGCCCGATGCGCGGCTGGGTCGTCGTCGCCGCGTCCGCCCTTTCCGAGGACGAGGATCTGGTCGGCTGGATCGATCAAGGTCATGCGTTCGCCGCCGGCCTGCCGCCCAAGTGACGTGGCGAGGCGGCCGCGACAGGAGTCACAGCTGAGAGGAGTGGTCGCCGCGCGTACCTCAACGGCGTCCATGAGGACTACGACGACTTCGAGCGCGAACTGGGCGAGATCAAGAACTACCTCGCCTCGAAGGGCTGATCGTGCACCTGGAGTGGGCCCGGCCCGGGGTCCTGCGCGCGACCGGTCGCGCCTTCAGGTTCACGCTCGTGGCCGCCGCTCGCTTCGTGGCCGAGTCAGGCGAGCCGAGGGTTCCTTTCCGCGATCAGCAAGGCGTATCCCAGGACTCCGTCCGCGACCGCCGTGCGGGCCGCCGCCAGGACGGCGGGAGCCGCCGTGAGGTCCACGCCGGCCTCGGTGAGGCGGGCCGCGGCGGTGATGCGCAGCAGGTTCAGCCGTGCCTCGATCTGGTCGATCATGCGGAGCATGGCGTCGTCGTGCCGCTCGGTGCGCAGGGTGCTCAGTCCGGCGGCGGCCAGGATCTGGGTGTACTGCCGGAGCGGTCGGGCGTCGGCGATGCAGGCGATGCGGGCGCCGAGGCCGCTGAGTTCGGGCGGGAGGCGGTCGGTGTCGGCGGTGACGTCGGTGATGCCGAGCCGGCCGCCTGGCTTCAGGACGCGGGCGAACTCGGCGGCGGCCCGGGCCTTGTCGGGGAAGGTGCACAGCGCGCACTCGCACACCACCGCGTCGAAGACCCCGTCCCGGTGGGGGAGGTGCTCGGCGTCCCCGGTGGTGAACCGGGCCCGGTCGGTGAGCCCCGCGGCCTGGGCGGCGCCCTGGGCGAGGGCGGTGTTCGCCGGCGCGTAGTCCACCCCGTCGACGTCGCTGCCGTAGGCGTCGGCGAGGAGCAGGGCGGTGGTGCCACGCCCGGAGGCGACATCGAGGACTCGCGCCCCGGGGGTCAGGGCGAGGCCGTCGGCGAGGCGGCGGGTCAGGGCCGTACCGCCGGGGTGGTACGAGGCGCCGAGGAGCAGGGCGACGACGTCGGAGGAGTAGGCGGCGGCGCAGCATACCTTCAGCTCCTCACCGCTGGGCGGCCGGGTCATGACGAGGACTCCCCTTCCTCACGCGTGGTGTGCGCGGTCTTCGATCCGTACGGGGTTGCCGTCAGCCGGTCGGCCAGCGGCAGGGCGTTCGGGGCGACCGTGGCGACGGGCACGCCGGAGAGTTCGGCGCGGACCTGTTCGCGGTAGCCGACGGAGTTGTACGCGCAGAACGGGATGAGCCTGCCGTCCGGGGTGATCTCCTCGACGCAGCACTTCATGAGCTGTTTGACGTTGAGGGTGTAGGGGTCCTGGAAGTCCTGCACGACGATCATGAACGCCTTGTCGTTCAGGTTCTTCACGGCCTGGGGCAGGTCGATGCCGCAGCCGTCCGTGCAGTCCAGCGCGTCGGCCGCGGCCCTCAGCTTCTCCTCGGTGGTGGCCGTGCCCATGAACGCGGAGGCAGACCACAGCTTCTCCAGGGCCTCGCGGATCCCGGCGTCGGGCAGGACCCGGTTGGTGACGTAGTCGAGGTGGTCCTCCACGTTCAGCAGTCGCGGGACGGGGACGACGGTGCGGTTGCCCGGTTCGCCGTCGACCAGCAGGTAGGTGATGGAGCGGCAGGTCGGGAAGCAGCACGGTACGGGGAAGAAGTCGCCCTTCCGGAACCAGTCCGGACGTTGCTCGTTGATGAGCCGGATGACGTCGGGGTTGGTGAGCCGGTTCAGCGGGTCGAACGGCACGTGCCGGCCGGAGTGGGTGACCGGCTGGAAGGCGACGGACCGTACGGCCGGGTGGTCGATGCCGTACTCGATGATCGCCCCGAGTTCGTGCTCGTTCAGGCCGCGCTCGACGGCGGCGACGAGGGTGACGGTCAGGCCGGCCTCCGCGCAGTTGTCCAGCGCGCGCTGCTTGAACGTACGAAGGTCGCGGCCCCGGATCTCCAGGTGGGTGCGCTCGTCGAAGCCGTCGAACTGGAGGTAGACGTTCACCGATTTACCCACCGCCTGGTTGCGTGTGCCGAGCTCGGCGGTGAAGTTCTTGTCGGTGGCCAGGCGGATGCCGTTGGTGTTGAGGGTGACGTTCCTGATCGGGCGGGCCTGGGCGAGGTCGATGAAGTCGAGGATGTGCTTGTGGATGGTGGGTTCCCCGCCGGAGAACATCACCACCTCCGCCTCACCCTCGGAGGCCACGAAGGCGTCGAGCATCCGCGCGCACTGCTCGTGGGTGATGGAATACCCGTCGCTCTGGTGGCCGGAGTCGGCGAAGCAGATCGGGCAGTCGAGGTTGCAGCCGGTGTTGACCTCGATGATCCCCAGGCAGGCGTGCTGTTTGTGCTCCGGACACAGCCCGCAGTCGAGCGGGCAGCCGTCCTTCACCTCGGTCTGGAAGGCGAGCGGGATCGTGCCCGGCTTGTTGAAGCGGGTCGAGGACAGGTACTCCTCCGCGTCCCCGTAGACGAGTGCCTCGAACTCGCCGTGGTAGCGGCAGCGTTTGCGCAGGTAGACCTTGTTCTCGCGGATGTTGACCTGCGCGTCGACGGGCGTCTTGCACATCGGGCAGATCGACTTGGTGAACTCCACGAACACCTCGTCGCGGTCCACCTTGCGCCGGGGCGCGGGTGCCTGGGTCATCGGATTCCCTTTCCGCGGGGCTGCTCTTTTCGCTTCAGCGGGCTCGAGTCGTCATCGTCGTGCGGCGGGTCTGGGACGGTCGGGCAGCAGCCCTGATCTCCGGCGCCACGGCGACGGCGGACCCGGCACCGCAGGACGTAGCCGGCCCCCATGAGGAGCACCACCGCTCCGACCGTGATCAGCCACGGGTTGCGCAGAACCCCGCCGACGGCGCCGAGTGCCCCGCCGGCCATCAGCAGCGGGCCCGCGCAGCAGCAGTCCCGCGTACAGCAAGGTCAGCGCGTCCTGGAGCAGGACGAACCAGCTCAGCCGCTGGGCCAGGTAGGTCCCGAAGCAGCCGCAGTTGGCCACCGTCAGCCCGCGCGCGTAAGCCTGCGTGGCCAGAACCGTCCACACCACCGACACGCCCGCGTACACCCACACCGGTGCCAGGGCCCTTGAGCGGGGCCGGGTCAGGAACCAGATGCCGCACACCAGCTCGCCCGCGATCAAGCCGATGGCCAGCGCGGTCGCGCCGCCGCCGGTCACCAGTCCGTACGCGGACAGGATTCCCGGCATCCGGCTGAACGAGGCGAGCTGCCCGATGGCCATCGCCGTGTACACCGTGCCCAGCACGATCCTCAGCACCATGATCCGAACGTAGGCCCCGGACAGGGGTGATAACTGTAAGCGCGCTCACCGAACCCCCCGTCTCGCGCGGGGGACGATCGGCAGTGCGACCACCACGCTGATCCGGGACGCCTCCAGGAGCGCCGGCCCAGTCCAGGGCACTGGCGGCCCGGACGGCCCCGCAAACGACACAGCCTTGCCTGGACGGGGCAGGCATGGACCGCAGCACCGGCACAACTGATCCAGGGAGGCCCTCATGGCGAGGGAGCAGGAAGTAGACGTCGTGGTGATCGGCATGGGGGTGGGCGGTGAGCATGCAGCCGGGCGCCTGGCCGGGGCCGGACTGGAGACCGTCGGGGTGGAGGCCGAACTCGTCGGCGGTGAGTGCCCGTACTGGGCCTGCATCCCGAGCAAGATGATGATCCGCGCCGGCAACCTGCTCGCCGAGGCCCGCCGCATCCCCGGCATGGCCGGACGCGCCGAGGTCACGGCCGACTTCGGCCCGGTCGCGGCCAGGATCCGCGACGAGGCGACCGACGACTGGAACGACCAGGTGGCCGTCGAACGGTTCACCGGCAAGGGCGGACGCTTCGTCCGCGGGCACGCGCGACTGGCCGGTCCCGGCCGGGTGGAGGCCGACGGCCAGGTGTTCACGGCACGGCGCGGGGTGGTGCTCGCCACCGGGAGCCGCCCGCAGATCCCGCCGGTGCCGGGCCTGGACGCGGTGCCGTACTGGACGAACCGGCAGGCCATCGCCGCCGAGGAACCCCCGGAGTCCCTCCTGGTGCTCGGTGGCGGCGCCATCGGCGTCGAACTGGCCCAGGCGTTCGCCCGCTTCGGAGCCGTCGTCACCGTCGTCGAGGCCATGGACCGGCTGCTGCCCGCGGAGGAACCCGAAGCGGGCGCGCTCCTCGCCGACGTGCTCAGAAGCGAAGGCATCACCGTGCGCACCGGTACCCGGGCCACCGCGGTCCACCACCGCGGCGCCACCTTCCACCTCACCCTGGACGGCGGGGAGGAGCTCACCGGCCGGCAGCTGCTGGTGGCCACCGGACGCCACCCCCACCTCGCCGGACTCGGCCTGGAGACCATCGGCCTCGACCCGGGCGCCCGCACCCTCACCGTCGACGGGCAGATGCGCGCCGCAGACGGTCTGTGGGGCGTCGGCGATGTCACCGGGCTGGGGATGTTCACGCACGTGGCGATGTACCAGGCCGAGATCGCCGTACGCGACGTCCTCGGCGAGCCGGGACCGGACGCGGACCACCGGGCCCTGCCCCGGGTCACCTTCACCGACCCCGAGGTCGGCTCCGTCGGCCTGACCGAACACGCGGCCCGCGAACAGGGACTGCGGGTGCGCACCGGCACCGCGCGGGTGCCGTCCTCGGCACGCGGCTGGATCCACAAGGCCGGCAACGACGGCGTGATCAAACTCGTGGAGGACGCCGACCGCGGAGTCCTGATCGGTGCCACCTCCGCCGGCCCGGCCGGCGGCGAAGTCCTCTACGGGCTGGCCGTGGCCGTCCAGGCCGAGATCCCCGTCGACCGGCTACGCCACATGATCTACGCCTACCCCACCTTCCACCGCGGCGTGGAGGACGCACTCGCCGACCTCGGCCACGGCTGAGGTGCGTCCCCTCCGGGCTGACCGGCAGGGCTGTCCCGCGCGCTGGATGGCCGAGGTCGCCCGTTGGCCGAGGTCGCCCGTGACGTCGGTGACCGCAGTACCGGTTCACCAGGCAGGAATACGCTCAGCCGAGGGTCGCGCGCCGCTCCGCCTCCTGCTTGACCGCTGCCAGTGATGCCGCGACCGTCGCCTCCCAGCGTGGGGCGACCACGCCGCCCCACCACCGGCCGAGCGCCCACAGGTCGGTGCCCAGCTCACCGCGGTACACCAGCCGCGTGCCCGGTGCCTCCTCGGTGAGTTCGAACGTCTCGGAGACCGCCGGGACGGGGCCGCGCACCAGACGGAAATCGACCCGCTCCGGCCGGGTGAACCGTACGGTCTCCACGGTCGTCGCCGTCAGCCGCCCGCCCACGACGGGCGTGCGGTGCGCGGCGAGCACCATGTCGCTGCCCCGTTCCAGTACCGCGACCTTCTCGCGCATGGCCCGGGTGGCCCGGCCCAGATAGGGCTGGGCGATCACATCGAAGACCGTCTCGCGCGGTGCGGCGATGACGACGTACTGCGGCCCCAGCGGTCGTGTGCGCCGCCCCACCCCGAGATCCAGGGGCACAGCCCCGGTCACCAGCCCCACGTAGCCCGCCGCCGCACCGCCCACCGCCCCCACGGCCATCAGCCGACCGGCCCACGCCATGTCCCTCTCCACCTTCCCCGTCCCGGTTCTCCTGTCCCACCGCCAGGCTAGGGCTGACAACGTCCATGGCTCGGTGACCACGCTCACCTTCAACGAGCAATCGCATGCATACCGTGAGGGGCAAGCGATCACGCGCAGTGCGAGAGGACCAGGCAGTGGACCCCGTATCCGACATGGACGACAGCCGCGCCGCCACCGACGCTCTGCTGGCCGGTCTGCGCCGCGGACCTCTCAACCCGCAGGCCACGATGCGTTTCCTCGGGCGGGCCGCCCACCGGTCACTGCGCCAGGCCGCCCGCCGTCCCGCGGCACTGGCCGAGCTCACGGCCCTGCACGCCGTGCTGTTCACCCTGGCCGCCGGCAGACGACCGGGACGCTGCTGGGTGAGCATCAGCTGGGCCCTCTGCGTCACCCACCTGGGCCTGCTCGAAGGCCGCACCCACCTCAGCGCCGCCGACGTCCTGACCCTGATCCGCGCCAACCTCCCCGCCCTGCCCGGCGGAGCCTCACGCTGGTCCGGAGCACTGGCCATCGCCAGCGACCTCGCCGACGGCCGCCTCGCCCGCCACCGGGGCACGGCCTCCCCGTTCGGTGACTACGCCGACACCTTCGCCGACGCCGCGTTCTGGACCTGGCTCACCCTGACCCACGAACCCAGCCGGCCGTTGCGCGCGGCGGCCATCGCTGCCTGGGCACTGCCGATCACCACCGTCACCGCCATCGCCATCCACCACGGCACGATGCCCGAACGGCCCCGCCCCACCCTGCTGCGCCCCGCCGCCGCGATGCAGGCCGTCGTGGCCGTGCGCCACCTCCTGCGCCGCTCACTCCCGGCCTCCGGCCCTCACACGGCGCCGGTCCTGGTGCCGCTGTCCGGTGCCGGCTCGGGCGTGCCTTCGATCCGGACGCCCTGCCAGAAGGCCACGTGGTCCTTGAACCTCCGGGCGAGGGGACTGGGCCTGGGGTAGTACCAGGCCGCGTTCGGATTGCTCACCCCGCCGACTTCCAGCGTGTAGTAGCGGGCGATGCCCTTCCAGAAGCACAGCGACCTGCTCCGGCTCCTGACGAAGTACTCGAGGTGCAGCGACTCGGGCGGGAAGTAGTGATTGCCCTCCATGGCGGCCGGGCCGGTCCCGGGGCGCCGGTGGGCGGCCCGCGTACGGCGTCGCGTATGGATCCCGTTAAGACCGCGCTGCCGGGCGTATGGGTGCCGTCAAGAAGTCTTAACGGCCCACCGCGGACGCGGTTAGCTCATCTCCGGCCAGCTGGCCGATTCACCACACCCACTTCATCCAGGAGCTCACGATGGCCGATGTGGCCTTCGTCGTCACCACGATCGCGGTCTTCGCGCTGGTGGCTCTCATCGCCAAGGGGGTGACGAAGCTGTGACCGCCGAGAACATCATCGGCCTGGTCGTGGCCGTCGCCCTGCTGGGCTATCTCATCCTCGCCCTCGTCAAGCCGGAGAGGTTCTGAGCCCCGACATGAGCCCCGTTCTTGCTGACGTGCTCCAGGTGACAGCGCTGATCGTCGCTCTGGCCCTGGTGCACCGCCCCCTGGGCGACTACATGGCAGCCGTCTTCTCCTCCGAGAAGCACCTGCGGGTGGAGAAGTGGATCTACCGCAGTGTGGGCGCCAACCCGAACGCCGAGATGCGCTGGTCCGCCTACCTGCGGGCGGTGCTCGCCTTCTCCGCGGTGAGCGTGCTGTTGCTGTACGTGCTCCAGCGCGTGCAGGACGTCCTGCCGCTCTCGCTCGGCTTCAAGGCGATCACCCCGGACCAGGCGTTCAACACCGCCGCGTCCTTCGTCTCGAACACGAACTGGCAGTCGTACTCGGGTGAGGCGGCGATGAGCCACGTCACCCAGACCGCCGGCCTCGCCGTGCAGAACTTCGTCTCCGCGGCCGTCGGCATCGCCGTCGCGGTGGCGCTGGTCCGCGGCTTCGCGCGCTCCCGCACCGGCGAGCTGGGCAACTTCTGGGCGGACCTGGTGCGCGGCACCGTCCGCATCCTGGTTCCGATCTCCGTGATCGCCGCGATCGTGCTGGTCGCCGCGGGTGCCATCCAGAACTTCGGCGGCATCCACGAGCTCACCACGGTGACCGGCCAGACGCAGAGCATCTCGCCGGGCGCGGTGGCCTCCCAGGAGGCGATCAAGGATCTGGGCACCAACGGTGGCGGCTACTTCAACGCCAACTCCGCCCACCCCTTCGAGAACCCCAACGGCTTCTCCAACCTGCTGACGATCTTCCTGCTGCTGGTGATTCCGTTCTCGCTGCCGCGCACCTTCGGCAGGATGGTCGGCAACGTCAAGCAGGGCTATGCCATCGTCGCCGCGATGGGGACGATCTGGTTCGTCGGCGTGGTCCTGGTGACCTGGATCGAGTACGCCCACCCGGGCGCGGCCTCGCAGCTGGCGGGCGGCGCGATGGAGGGCAAGGAGCAGCGGTTCGGTGAGGGTGCGTCCTCGCTGTTCGCGGTCTCCACCACGATGACCTCGACGGGTTCGGTCAACTCCTTCCACGACTCCTTCAGCGGCCTGTCCGGCGGTGTGCTGCTGCTCGGCATGATGCTGGGCGAGCTCGCGCCCGGCGGTGTCGGCTCCGGCCTCTACGGCATGCTGATCATGGCCGTGATCGCGGTGTTCCTGGCCGGTCTGATGGTCGGCCGCACCCCGGAGTACCTGGGCAAGAAGATCGGCACCCGCGAGATCAAGCTCGCCGCGTGCTACATCCTGATCACGCCCGCCCTGGTGCTGGTCGGCACGGCCGTGGCCATGGCGCTGCCGGACGGCAAGGAGGCCATGACCAACGTGGGGGCCCACGGCTTCTCCGAGGTCCTGTACGCCTACACCTCCGCGTCGAACAACAACGGCTCCGCGTTCGCCGGCTTCGGCGCCAACACGCCGTTCTTCAACACGACGCTCGGCCTGTGCATGCTGCTGGGCCGGTTCCTGCCGATGGTGTTCGTCCTGGCCCTGGCCGGGTCGCTCGCCGAGCAGACCCCGGTGCCCGCCACCGCGGGCACCCTGCGCACCGAGAAGCCCCTGTTCACCGGGCTGCTCGTGGGCGCGATCCTGATCATCACCGGTCTGACGTTCTTCCCGGCGCTGGCGCTGGGTCCGCTCGCCGAGGGGCTGGGGTCATGACCATCGACGCAAAGAAGCACGAGGACGCGATGTCCACCGCCCCTGTCACCCCGGCACCGCACAGCGACGTCCCGACGGGCCACAAGCCCGAGGGCGGACGCGTGGGCGGCGGCCTCTTCGACCCCAGGCAGCTGGTCAAGTCGCTGCCGGACGCGATCCGCAAGCTCGACCCGCGGATCATGGTCAAGTCACCGGTCATGTTCGTGGTCCTGGTCGGCTCGGTGGTCACCACCGCGCTCGCGATCAAGGACCCGACCGACTGGTTCGGCTGGGCCATCACGGCCTGGCTGTGGCTCACGACGATCTTCGCGAACCTGGCGGAGGCGGTGGCCGAGGGCCGCGGCAAGGCGCAGGCGGACACCCTGCGCAAGGCCAAGACCGACACCGTCGCCCGACGCCTGACCAAGGACGGCAAGGGCGAGGAGGAGGTCCCGGGCACGGACCTCAAGATCGGCGACCTGGTGGTCTGCGAGGCCGGCGACATCATCCCGGGCGACGGCGACGTGGTCGAGGGCGTGGCCTCCGTGGACGAGTCCGCGATCACGGGCGAGTCCGCGCCGGTCATCCGCGAGTCCGGCGGCGACCGCTCGGCCGTCACGGGCGGTACGAAGGTGCTGTCCGACCGGATCGTCATCAAGATCACCACCAAGCCCGGTGAGACCTTCATCGACCGGATGATCAACCTGGTCGAGGGCGCGGCGCGGCAGAAGACGCCCAACGAGATCGCGCTCAACATCCTGCTGGCCTCGCTGACGATCGTCTTCCTGCTCGCGGTGGTCACGCTGAAGCCGTTCGCGATCTACGCGGGCGCCGACGAGCAGACCTCGATGATCGTGCTGACGGCGCTGCTGGTCTGCCTGATCCCGACCACGATCGGCGCGCTGCTGTCCGCGATCGGTATCGCGGGCATGGACCGGCTGGTCCAGCGCAACGTCCTGGCCATGTCGGGCCGTGCCGTGGAGGCCGCCGGCGACGTGTCCACCCTGCTGCTGGACAAGACCGGCACCATCACCCTCGGCAACCGCCAGGCCGCCGAGTTCGTCCCCGTCAAGGGCACCACCGCGGCCGAGGTCGCCGACGCCGCGCAGCTGTCCTCGCTGGCCGACGAGACCCCCGAGGGCCGTTCCATCGTGGTCCTCGCGAAGGAGAAGTACGGGCTGCGCGAGCGCCACCAGGGCGAGCTCGCCCACGCCACCTGGGTGCCCTTCACGGCGCAGACCCGCATGTCGGGCGTGGACGTCGACGGGCACCTCGTCCGCAAGGGCGCGACCGCCTCGGTCATCGCCTGGGTCAAGGAGCGCGGCGGCAAGGTGGCCGAGGACGCCGAGGCCCTGGCCAACACGATCTCCGAGGCCGGCGGCACGCCGCTGCTGGTCGCCGCGGAGGACGGCGACGGCGCCCGCGTCCTGGGCGTGATCCACCTCAAGGACGTGGTGAAGGAGGGCATGCGGGAGCGGTTCGAGGAGCTGCGCCGCATGGGCATCAAGACGGTCATGATCACGGGTGACAACCCGCTGACCGCCCGGGCCATCGCGGAGGAGGCGGGTGTCGACGACTTCCTCGCCGAGGCCACGCCCGAGGACAAGATGGCCCTGATCAAGCGGGAGCAGGCGGGAGGCAAGCTCGTCGCGATGACCGGCGACGGCACCAACGACGCCCCGGCCCTGGCCCAGGCGGACGTCGGTGTCGCGATGAACACGGGTACGTCGGCCGCCAAGGAGGCCGGCAACATGGTCGACCTCGACTCCAACCCGACCAAGCTCATCGAGATCGTCGAGATCGGCAAGCAGCTCCTGATCACGCGCGGTGCGCTGACCACGTTCTCCATTGCCAACGACGTCGCGAAGTACTTCGCGATCATCCCGGCGATCTTCGCGGTGGCCTACCCGGGCCTGGACAAGCTCAACATCATGGCTCTGTCCTCGCCGGAGTCGGCGATCCTGTCCGCGGTCATCTTCAACGCGCTGATCATCATCGCGCTGGTCCCGCTCGCCCTGAAGGGTGTCCGGTACCGGCCGTCCAGCGCGGACAAGATGCTCCGCCGCAACCTCGGCGTCTACGGACTCGGCGGCCTGGTCGTCCCGTTCATCGGCATCAAGCTCATCGACATGCTCATCTCCCTCATCCCCGGGCTCGCCTGAATTAGGAACGTGCTGATCTGCCATGAACACTTCCGTCTCCAACACGGGCCGTCTGCTGATGGCCGCGCTGCGGATGCTGCTGGTGCTGACCGTCGTGACCGGCATCCTGTACCCGCTCGCGGTCACCGGGGTCGCCCAGGCCCTCTTCCACGACAAGGCCAACGGCTCGATCGTGAAGGCCGGCGGTAAGGAGGTCGGCTCCTCGCTGGTCGGGCAGAGCTGGGACCTGCCGAAGCAGAACCCGGACGACGAGAACGAGGCGGCGCGCCCGGACCCGAAGTGGTTCCAGCCGCGCCCGTCCAACAGCTCGTACGATCCGCTCGCCACCGGCTCCAGCCAGCTCGGCGCGTCCGACTCCCGGCTGGTACAGGCGGTGAAGGACGCCAAGCAGCAGGTTGCCGAGTTCAACGGCGTGCCGGAGTCGGAGGTTCCCAAGGACGCGGTCACCGGCTCGGCCTCCGCGATCGACCCGCACATCTCGCCCGAGTACGCGAGGATCCAGATCAACCGCGTGGCCCGGGAGAACGGACTCACCGAACAGCAGGTGGCGAAGCTGGTCGCGGACCACACCGACGGGCGCACCCTGGGATTCCTCGGCGAACCGCACGTCAATGTCCTCGAGCTCAACCTGGCCCTGAGGGACCTGGCCAAGAGCTGACGCCCGTTGGGAAACGGGCGCCGGAGCCGGCGGGACGCGCAACCTCGCGTCCCGTCGGCTCCACCCCATGTTCAGCCATGTTCAGCACGCTCACCGCGGAAGGAAGGCGCCACAGCGATGACCAGGGTCCTGGTCGTGGAAGACGACCCGCAGCTCGTCCGCGCCCTGAGGATCAACCTCCAGGCGCGCAAGTTCGAGGTGGAGTCGGCCTCCAACGGTGGTACGGCGCTCCAGCTCGCCGCTGCCCGCAAGCCGGACGTCATACTGCTGGACCTCGGCCTGCCCGACATGGACGGCCTCGACGTCATCACGGGCGTACGGGACTGGAGCCGGGTGCCGATCCTCGTCCTGTCCGCCCGCCACACCTCCGAGGACAAGGTCCGGGCCCTGGACGCCGGCGCCGACGACTACATCACCAAGCCCTTCAGCATGGACGAGCTCCTCGCCCGGCTCCGCGCTGCCCTGCGTCGCAACGAGCCTCCGCAGCACCCGGAGGAGACGTTCCAGATCGCGACCGAGGACTTCACGGTGGACCTGGTGGCCAAAAGGGTCCGGCGCCATGGCCGCGATGTCCGGCTCACCCCCACCGAGTGGCAGCTGCTGGAGATCCTCATCACCCATCCCGGCCGGCTGATCAGCCAGCGCCGGCTCCTGATCGAGGTGTGGGGCCCGACGCACAGTGACAACACGAACTACCTCCGCGTCTACATGGCCCAGCTCCGGCGCAAACTGGAAGCGGACCCGGCACACCCCCGGTACCTGATCACCGAGCCCGGCATGGGCTATCGCTTCGAACCCGAAGGCCAAGGGACATGAGACGCGGCACATTCCGGATCTACCTCGGCGCGGCCCCCGGCGTCGGCAAGACCTACGCGATGCTCTCCGAAGGGCATCGCAGGATCGAGCGCGGCACCGACGTCGTCGTCGCCTTCGTCGAGCACCACGGCCGGCCGCGTACGGAGGTCATGCTGCACGGGCTGGAGGAGATCCCGCGCAAGGAGCTGGCGTACCGGAACGCCGTCTTCACCGAGATGGACGTGGACGCCGTGCTGGCCCGCCGGCCTGCCGTGGCGCTCGTGGACGAGCTGGCCCACACCAACGTGCCCGGCTCCCGCAACGCCAAGCGCTGGCAGGACATCGAGGAGCTCCTCCAGGCCGGCATCGACGTGATCACCACCGTCAACATCCAGCACCTCGAATCCCTGGGTGACGTCGTCGAGACGATAACCGGGATCCGCCAGCAGGAGACGGTGCCGGACGAGGTGGTCCGCCGCGCCGACCAGATCGAGCTGGTCGACATGTCCCCGCAGGCCCTGCGCCGGCGGATGGCACACGGCAATGTCTACAAGGCGGACAAGGTCGACGCGGCCCTGTCGAACTACTTCCGTCCCGGCAACCTCACCGCCCTGCGCGAGCTGGCGCTGCTGTGGGTGGCCGACCGCGTCGACGAGTACCTCCAGGAATACCGGGGCGAGCACAACATCCGCTCCACCTGGCAGGCCCGCGAGCGCATCGTCGTGGGCCTCACCGGCGGCCCCGAAGGCCGTCAGCTCATCCGCCGGGCAGCCCGTCTGGCCGAGAAGGGCGCCGGCGGCGAGGTCCTGGCCGTCTACATCGCCCGCAGCGACGGACTCACCTCGGCCTCGCCCAAGGAACTCGCCTTCCAGCGCAGACTGGTCGAGGACCTCGGCGGCACCTTCCACCACGTCATAGGCGACGACGTCCCCAACGCCCTGCTGGAGTTCGCACGCGGGGTCAACGCCACCCAGATCGTCCTCGGCGTGAGCCGGCGCAAGCCCTGGCAGTACGTCTTCGGCCCCGGCGTCAGCGCCACCGTCGCCCGCGAATCCGGACCCGACCTCGACGTCCACATCGTCACCCACGACCAGGCCGCCAAGGGACGCGGGCTGCCCGTCGCACGGGGCTCCCGCCTGGGCCGCTCCCGGATCATCTGGGGCTGGCTGGTCGGCATCCTCGGACCGGCCCTGCTGACCGTACTGCTGCGCACTGTCGTTCCCGACCTCGGGCTCACCAACGACATGCTCCTCTTCCTCACCCTCACGGTGGCAGCCGCCCTGCTGGGCGGACTGATGCCCGCGCTGGCCTCGGCGGCCTTCGGGTCCCTGCTGCTCAACTACTTCTTCACACCACCCCTGCACCTGTGGACCATCGCCGACCCCAAGAACATCCTCGCCATCGTGGTCTTCTTCGCGGTCGCCGTCTCCGTCGCCTCCGTGGTCGACCTCGCCGCCCGCCGCACCCACCAGGCCGCCCGGCTACGGGCCGAAGCCGAGATCCTCTCCTTCCTCGCCGGCAGCGTCCTGCGCGGCGAGGACTCCCTGGACGCGCTGCTCGAACGGGTCCGTGAGACCTTCGCCATGGAATCGGTGGCCCTGCTCGAACGCCCCAGCGAGGTCGAGCCCTGGATCCTGGCGGCGGGCACCGGGCCCGCCCCGGCCGAGCGCCCCGAGGAAGCCGACGTCGACATGCCCATCGGCGAGAACATGGCCCTCGCGCTCACCGGCCGGGTCCTGCCGGCCGAGGACCGCCGCGTCCTCGGCGCCTTCGCCGCCCAGGCCGCCGTCGTACTCGACCGCCAGCGCCTGGTCGGCCAGGCGGAAGAGGCCCAGCGCCTGGCCGAGGGCAACCGCATCCGCACCGCACTCCTCGCCGCCGTCAGCCATGACCTGCGCACCCCCCTCGCCGGGATCAAGGCCTCCGTCACCTCCCTGCGCGCCGATGACGTGGAGTGGTCGGAGGAGGACCGCGCGGACCTCCTCGAAGGCATAGAGGAAGGCGCGGACCGGCTCGACGCCCTGGTCGGCAACCTCCTCGACATGTCCCGCCTGCAGACCGGCACCGTCACCCCGCTGATCCGCGAGACCGACCTCGACGAAGTCGTCCCGATGGCGCTGGCCGGCGTACCCGACGACAGTGTGGAGCTCGACATCCCCGAAACCCTCCCCATGGTCGCCGTCGACCGCGGACTCCTGGAACGCGCCGTCGCCAACATCGTGGAGAACGCCGTCAAGTACAGCCCCGACGGGCAGCGCGTCCTGGTCTCCGCCAGTGCGCTGGCCGACCGCGTCGAACTGCGTGTCGTCGACCGCGGGCCGGGCGTCCCGGACGAGGCCAAGACGCGCATCTTCGAGCCCTTCCAGCGCTACGGGGACGCCCCCGCCGGGGCGGGTGTGGGCCTGGGCCTCGCGGTCGCCCGCGGCTTCACCGAAGCCGTCGGCGGCACCCTGACCGCCGAGGACACCCCCGGCGGCGGCCTCACCATGGTCCTCACCCTGCCCCCGGCCCCCGGCCAGCTCTCGTCCCGGTCGACCCTCCCCGCAACCGCCACCTCGTGAAGCCCGATGAACTCGGTCTGCCGCAGCACGGCGGGAGCGGCGGCGGCCACAGGCCGTGGTCCCGGGTCACGCTGAGGCGTCCGGCCAGCCGAGCAGCCGGGCCCCGATGACCGCGGTCTGGAGGGTGTAGCGGTGGCGGGGGTCGCCCGGGTCGGTCTGGGTGAGGGCGCGGATGCGCTCCAGGCGGTACGTCAGGGCGCGCACGCTGAGCGAGAGGCGGCGGGCGGCCTCGACGGCGACGCAGCCGCTGTCGAAGTAGGCGACGAGGGTGTCGACCAATGGCTGAGCCCCGCCGCGTGCCTGGCGGAGCGGGCCGAGCGTGGTCTCCACTAGGTCGGCCATCGCCTGCCGGTCCCGTGCGAGAACGGGGTAGACGAGCAGGTCGGCGGCGTGCAGGACCGGTCCCTCCAGGTTCATCCGGTCGGCGAGGTCCAGGGCGTTGAGGGCTTCCTCGTAGGAGTGGACGACACCTCCCGGTCCGGGATGGGCGCGGCCCACGGCGACCCGGCCGCCGTCGGTCGCGGCGTACGCCTGCTTGGCGAAGAAGGCGAGGACCTCGGGCTGATCGCCCGGCGCGACGCAGATCAGGCGGCCGTCCTTGGTGGTCAGCAGGGTGTGCCGGTTGCCGAAGCGGGTGTGGACGGCCGTTTCGATGCCGCGGGCGACCGGATAGCCGTCCCCGTACGGTTCGGGGCCGGTGGCGACGGCCACCGCGTGGGCGCGGGACAGGCGCATGCCGAAGCGCTCGGCTCGCTCCGCGAGCCGGCCGAGGTCGCTGCCGCCGTAGAGGAGGTCGTCGATGAACTCCCGCCGGGCCGCCTCCTCCTGACGTACCGCCAGCTGCGAGGCCCGGTCGAAGCCTTCGGCGAAGGCGTCCACGGCCTGCTCGACGACCCCGAGCAGGCTCAGGGCCGGCGCCGGGGCCAGCGTCTCCTGCACGTTCCGCGCCTCGGCCAGGTGCGCGCGTACGAGGTCGCGGAGGCTCAGGTTGGCTTCCGCCGCCCGCTCACCCTCCGCCCGGCGGACGTCCAGCTCCGCGCGGGTGAGGCGGCGGCCGGTGGCGCAGGCATCCAGCAGCATCTGCGCGTACCCCGCCAGATACTCCTCCGCCGTGCCACGTTCCGCCATGATTCCCACCCCGATCCCGACGCGTCCCTGACACGCCCTTGACGCCGACCAGGGTGACATGCCGCAAGGACGCAGCCGACACCGGCATCAGGGCAGCGTAAAGACTGCCGGTCACCGGCAATGCGGTGACCGGGCGGGCGCCTGCATCATCAGGCCGTGAACGCACCGCCGTCCCACCGCGCTTCGGAGCCGGGAGGTGGGGCGGTCTCGCGCGTCGCCGGGGGAGGCGGGGGGCTCCGGCGGCGGGGGAGGGGAGAGGGGGACGGCAGGGCGGACGGCCCTGCCGTCCCCCTCTCCGTCCGACTGTGCGGGCGGGCTACGTGCGGGAGCGCCCGCGCCCGCTGAGGATGTGGCCCTCGGGGACGTGAGGGGGCCCGGTGCATCCTTGGGTAGTGACTTCGACTGCTTCACCACGCCAACTCGCCGACACGGGCGGCCGGATGGTCGTCTGCGGGGACGACGGGCTGGCCCACCGCCTCGGGGCTGAGCTGCGCGACGTCTACCGGGAGCGGGTGACCCTCGTGGTGCCCGCACGTCCGGCCGGCCGGACGCGGCCGGACGGGCGTTTCGGGGGCGGATCCGGGCTCGGCGCCGGCCTGTCGGCCCGGGTGCCGTCCGCGAGGCCTCGTCCGGGAGACTCCGCCGAGCGGCAGCCGGGCGGGCGGGAGCTGCGGTGGGTGGAGGCGGCCGAGCCCACCGAGGAGGTGATGACCACCGCGGGGGTGGCCGGCGCTTCGGCACTGGCGCTGGTCTACGAGGACGACGAGACCAATCTGCGCGCGGCGCTCGTGGCCCGGCGGCTGAATCCGAGGCTGCGGCTGGTGATCCGGCTCTACAACCGCAAGCTGGGCCAGCACCTGGAGGAGCTGCTGGACCAGGCGGCGATCGTCGCCGACCCCACCGTCGACCTGCGGGAGCTCGACTCCTCGACCACCGTGCTCTCCGATGCCGACACGGCCGCGCCCGCACTGGCGGCGACCGCGGTCGCGGGCACGGGCAAGGTCGTCCAGGCGGACGGGCTGCTGCTGCGGGCCGTGGAGCGCACTCCGCCCGGCCGGGGGGAAGTGGCCGATCCGGGGCTGTGCACCCTGGCGCTGCTGTCCGCGACGACGGCCGACCCGGCCGGCGCCGAGGGCGCCGAGCACAGCGGGGAGCGGGGTCCGCAGCTGCTGCCGGACGACCGGGCGGTCGCGGCGGCGACCGGCCGGGGCGTGGTCGCCCTGGAGACGGTCTCCTACGCCGGCCCCCAGCGGTCCGGGCCGCGGCTCGCCACGGCGGCGCTGCCCATGGGGTCGCTGTTCTCCCGGCGCCTGCGCTGGGCGCTGTTCGGCCTGGCGGCCGCGGTCGGCGCCCTGGCCCTGGCCGCCTGGGCCACGACCGGGGACCACCCTCTGCACGCCGCCTACATGACCCTCCTCGACATCTTCGCGATCAACGACCCGGCTGTCGAGGAACCGGCCGGGCGCCAGCTGCTCCAGATCCTCGCCGGCCTGGTCGGCATGCTGATCCTGCCCGTGCTGGTGGCCGCGGCCCTGGAAGGGCTGGGGGCCTTCCGCACGGCCACGGTCCTGCGCCGCCCGCCCCGCACACTGTCGGGGCACGTCGTCCTGCTCGGCCTGGGCAAGGTCGGCACCCGGGTCCTGGCCAGGCTGCGGGAACTGGAGATCCCGGTCGTGTGCGTGGGGTCCGACCCCGAGGCCCGGGGGCTGGCCCTCGCCCGCAGCCTACGGGTTCCGGTCGTGCTGGGTGACGTCACCGAGGAAGGCGTCCTGGAGGCGGCCCGGATCCACCGCGCGCACGCCCTGCTCGCGCTGACCAGCTCGGACACCACGAACCTGGAGGCCGCTCTCTACGCCCGCTCGGTCGAGCCGGACCTGAGGGCGGTGCTGCGGCTGTACGACGACGACTTCTCCGCCGCCGTCTACCGCACCCTGCGGGCCGCGCACCCGGAGGCGCTCACCCGCAGCCGCAGCGTCACCCACCTCGCCGCTCCCGCCTTCGCCGGAGCCATGATGGGCCGCCAGATCCTCGGCGCGATACCCGTGGAGCGCCGGGTGCTGCTGTTCGCCGCCATCGAGGTCAGCGGTCACCCGCAGCTGCAGGGCAGGACCATCGCTGAATCCTTCCGTCCCGGCGCCTGGCGGGTGATCGCCCTGGACACCGCTGCCCCGGAAGACCGCCGGCCCGACCTCGCCTCGACCACCGACGGCAGAGCACCGGGCCGGCACACGGGCCTGGTGTGGGAGCTCCACCCCGGCTACGTACTGCGGCCCGAGGACCGTGTCGTGCTGGCCGCGACGCGCCTCGGTCTCGCCGAGCTGCTCGGACGCCGCGCAGACCTCACGGGAGGCTCCATCGGTACGGCACCCACCGGGCCGGGAGAGATGTGATCAGCTGCCGGTCGTAGCCGCGGCGACGCCTGAGCCCGGTGCCGGGTCAACGGTGGACGAGATCGCGGGCGAGACAGAGCAGGAGCCCCAGCGGGATCGCCCACCGGGCGAACGGTGTGCCTGACAGCGCGCGGTCGGCCTCGGCCGGTGCGCGCAGCCGGGGGTGGAGGGCCATGGCGGTCAGCGTGTCGGCGACCTCACCGAGGGTGTCCGGGAGGCCGAGGCGGCGGCTCAGCCACGGCGGTCGGAACAGTCCTCCCATCGGCTCCCCCGGAGGCCCGACGAACTCCAGGAGGCCGTCGCGGCGGGCCTCGACGTGGCTGATGACCGACCAGGACAGGAAGGTGGTGGACCACAGGCGGCGGACGCGTACGCCGTCCCGGTCGGCGGTGACCCGCCACAGGGCCACCCGGCAGGCGGCCCAGCCCGCGACCAGCGAGGTCCAGACGGCGAAGACCAGACCGCCGATGTCCGGAGCGGCCAGGCTCCCGCCGACGGGCGGCACGGTCAACGCCGCGAACGTCACACACCACAGGACTGCGGCGATCCGAGCCGTGGTTCCGCTCCGCCAGACCAGCGGCTCCGTGGGCGGTTCCACGGTGGCGGCGAGGGCTTGCACCCGATCGCGCTGGGCGAGCCGCATCTCGCGGCGGCGGGCTCCGCGCAGCATCTGTGCGCTTCCTGCGCTTCCTGCGCTTCTTGCGTGCCTGCGGCCGATCCCCCTCACACCGCCTGCCCTGCCGGCACCGGTCGGTGGGCCGCGGGCGCGGTGTCCTCGTCGACGTGGAAGAGGCGGGCGATGGGGACGTCGGTGCTGCTGTGGGCGATGATCGAGAAGGCGATGCAGACGGCGATCAGTGTGTAGGCCTGTTCGCCCTGGGGGATTCCGGCCTGGAGGACCAGCAGTCCGTAGACGACCGAGGCGAAGCCCTTGGGACCGAACCAGGCCGCCACCAGCTTCTGCCGGCGCTCGAACCCCGTGCCGATCAGTGAGAGCAGCAGCGATGCGGGGCGGATGAGCACGATCGCCAGCACCACGGCGACGTACCCGCCGAGCGAGAGGTCGCCGAACAGCTGCGGGGTGAGCAGCGCGCCGAAGACCAGCAGCGCGGCGAATTTGGCCAGCTCTGCAAGTGCCTCGCCCAGTGGCTCGAAGGCGGTCTTGGCCTCGGGGGAGGCGGCGGTGAAGACCGCGCCGGCGGAGAAGGCGGCGAGGTAGGGGTTGGCGTGGGTGAGGTGGCACAGCCCGTAGAGGATGATCCCGGTGGCCAGCGGCAGCAGCGGCTGGAGTTTCGGCTCCGCGCCCAGGAGCCGGAACCTGACCAGGGCGGTGACCGCCAGCGGCAGCACGATGCCGAAGGCCAGGCCCAGCGCCAGCTCCAGGCTGATCATGCCGAGCGAGGCCTCCGCGTGGGAGGAGGTGGGTCCGGCGGCGGCGATGAGGATCAGCACGACGGGCAGGGCGAGGCCGTCGTTGATGCCGCTCTCCACGTTCAGCAGCTGCCGCAGCTTCGCCGGGACCTCCTTGCGCCCCACGATCGCGGAGGCGAACACGGGGTCGGTCGGCGCCAGCACGGCACCGACGAGGAAGGACGTCGTCCAGTCCAGGCCCACCAGGTAGTGCGTGATCAGCGCCATGCCGACCATGGCGAGCGGCATCCCCAGTCCCAGCGCGCGGGCCGGGTTCTTCCAGTTCTCCCGGAGCTTGGGGAACGAGACGTGCATGCCGTCGGTGAACAGCACCGCGAACAGCGCGAGATCGGCGGTCACGGCGACGATCTCGCTGTCGGCGGTGATGTGGACCAGTCCGAGGAAGCCGTCGCTGACGAGCGCTCCGCCGAGCAGGAACAGCAGTGACGTGGACAGTACGGTCCTGGCGGCGAGCCCGGACAGCAGCACCGCGACGAGCAGCGCGACACCGAAGACAGCGACGAGCACCATGGCAGGAAGCCCCGATCTGCGAAGAGAGTTGTCCCCTGATCGCCGACCAGACTTCCCGGCACGCCACCGTGGACTTTACACGCCCCTTACGGTGTGTTGACGAGGCCTTAGCGGCAGAATTCCGGACCGCCCGTTGCCGACGGCTCCCCTGGCCCCGGACCTGCAGGCGCCTGTAACGTGCAGCCGGCGCGTCGCCGGGCGACGCGTGGTGTGCCGGGAAGTCTGGTCGGCTGATCACCCACCCATGCATCACGTACTGCAGAAGGACCGCCCCCATGAAGTGGCAGTGGACCGCCCTGATCCTGTTCTCCCTGACCCTGCTTCCCGCAGGTCTCGCCATGCTCGCCGACCGGGTTCCGCGCCGCCTGCGCGCCCGTCTCGTACCGGTTCGGGCGCGGGGCGCCGCCTTCCTGCTGATCTACGCGACCGCGCCGGCCAACGTCGTACCCCGGCTGGCCGGCGCCTCGCCGGACACGACACTGGCGTTCACGGCGGCGGGCGGTGTACTGGCAGTGGCGGGAGCCCTGGTGCTCGGCGTGGCGACGTGGCGGACCGGGCGGGTCAGCTGAGCTCGGCGAAGGTTTCGACGGCCCGGGTCTTGCCGGTGATGATGATGACGTCGCCCTTTTCGACGACGGTCTCGGCGGTGGCGTGGGTGAAGCCCTGCCCCGGACGCTTGATGCCGACGACCGTGATGCCGTAGCGGGTGCGTACGGCGCTCTCGCCGAGCGGGACCCCGGTGATCGTGGTCGGGGTGATGGTCTTGACGAGCGCATAGTCGTCGTCGAACTCGATGAAGTCGAGCATGCGGCCGGTGACGAGGTGGGCGACGCGTTCGCCCATCTCGTGCTCGGGCAGGACGACGTGGTGGACGCCGAGGCGTTCGAGGATCTGGCCGTGCTGGCGGCTGATGGCCTTGGCCCAGATGTTGGGCACGCCTTCCTCCAGCAGGTTGGAGGCGATCAGGATGCTGGCCTCGATGTCCGTACCGATGCCCACGACGACGCTGGGGAAGTCCCCGACGCCGAGCTGGCGCATGACGACGGGGTCGGTGCAGTCGGCGACGGCCGAGTGGGTCAGGATGTCGCTGTGCTTCTGGACGAGCGTGGAGTCGGTGTCGATCCCCAGCACGTCCCAGCCGCGGCGGGTCAGCTCGTTCGCCAGGGAACTGCCGAACCGGCCCAGGCCGATGACGGCGACGCGCTGGTCGGCGGCCGCGTGGCCGGCGACGTCCCGCAGTCGCTTGTGGCGGCGTCGGCGCAGGTTGTGCAGGTAGTTACCCAATGACGGGTCGCTCCTCGGGTAGCTGGTAGCGGCGCACTCGTTCGCGCAGGGCGAGCGAGGAGACCAGGGTGATCGGGCCGAGGCGGCCGATGAACATGAGCAGGATCAGGATCAGCTGACCGGAGACCGGGATGTCCGCGGTGATGCCCGTGGACAGGCCGACCGTGCCGAAGGCGGAGACGGCCTCGAAGAGCACCGCCTCCGCGGGGGCCTTGGTCACGGTCAGCAGCGCGAGCGTGGCAGCGATGACCAGCCCTACGCCGAGCAGGGCCACGGTCAGGGCCTGCCGCAGGGCGTGCGGGGCGAGGCGGCGGCCCATGACGGTGGAGTTGGGCTCGCCGCGCACCTCGGCCGCCATGGCGGCGGCCAGCACGGAGAAGGTGGTGACCTTGATCCCGCCGGCGGTGCCCGCGCTGCCGCCGCCGATGAACATCAGCGTGCAGGTGAACAGGACGGTGGAGGCGTTCAGGGCGCCCATGTCGATGGCGTTGAAGCCGGCCGTGCGGCTCATCGCCGAGTAGAAGAAACCGTTGAGGACCTTCTGCCCCCAGTCGAACGGGCCGAGCGTGCCGGGGTTGGTCCACTCGAGCAGGCAGGTCAGCACGGTCCCGACCACCAGCAGGGCGGCCGAGGTGACCAGGGTCAGCCGGGTGTGCAGCGACCAGTTGCGCAGACCGGTCGTCCGCTGCCGGTTGCGGTGCCGCATGAGTTCCAGCAGGACGGGAAAGCCCAGGCCGCCCAGGATCACGGCCACCGCGATGGGCATCGTGACCCAGGGGTCCTGGGCGTACCGGGTGATGCTGTCGCCGTGCAGACCGAACCCGGCGTTGTTGAACGCCGAGACGGAATGGAAGAGGCCCGAGTAGACGGCCTCGCCGAAGCCGAAGCCGTAGCCGAACCGCAGGCGCTGCGCCAGGAACGCGCCGACCGCCAGCTCGACGACGAGTGTGCAGCCCGCGACACCGAGCAGGACACGGCGTACGTCGCCCAGGCCGAGGCTCTTGGTCTCCGCGGCCGCGGTCAGCTGCATCCGTAGTCTCAGCCGCCCGGAGACCAGGAGCGCCAGCAGGGACGCCATGGTCATGATCCCGAACCCGCCGACCTGGATCAGCGCGAGGATCAGCAGTTCACCGAACGTGGACCAGTGCTCGGCGGTGTCCACGACCACCAGCCCGGTGACGCACACGGCCGAGGTCGCCGTGAACAGCGCGGTGAGAGGGCTGGTGACCGAGCCGTCGGCTGATGCCGCCGGCAGCATCAGAGCGGCCGAGCCGAGGATGATGACCAGCGCGAACGCCGACACCACCGTGCGGGCCGGGTGGGCGGTGAACACCGCCTGCCACACCCGCGCGATACGTCCAGCCACGTGCCGGCCCTTCTTCCATGATTCGACACCGCCATTGGGCCGGAGCATCAAGATCGCGTCAAGGACCGGCGGCTGTCAATCCTCTCCCCCGAGTCGGCCACTGTCCCGACTTCCCTGCCGGAGTCCGGCAGTCTGCGGCGCGCCGAACTGCCGTCAGAGACTCGTCAAGAAGCTGTAAGAAACCTATAAAGTTGCTGCTGGTGTGCCGGGAAGCCTGGTCGGCGAACAAGGGACAACTCTCTTCGCAGATCGGGGCCCGGCTTCATGACGCTCGTCGCTGTTCGGTGCCCGACGGCACCGCGTCCGCCGCGGCGGTTCGCACGAACCCCTCCGGATGACGGCATCTGCCGACGTGGCCCCGTGGCCGATCCGAGGCCCGATCCACCGGACGTCCGCGCAAGGACCACCTCCCGCGGCGGTCTCGCGGTTCCCGCCCCAGCAACACACCCCACCAGGAGTAGCGCCATGTCCGCCCGTGATCTCGCCGAGCCCTATCCGCACGTCACCACCGACGACAGCGCCGTGGACGCGGTCCGGCTGCTGGCCGAGCGCAATCTGCCCGCGCTGCTGGTCCTGGACACCGACGGCACCCCGTACGCCGCCGTCCCCGGCTCCCAGCTGGTGCGCCAGCTCGTGCCCGAGTACGTGATGGAGGACCCGCTGCTCGCGCCGGTCATCGACGAGCGGCACGCCGAGGCCATGGCCGAGAGCCTGGTGGGCAAGACGGTCGCGCAGTGGCTGCCGGCCCGTACGTTCAAGCCGCCGTACGTCGGCCCGGACGCGGGGACGATGGAGATCGCGGCCACCATGGCCCGTACGCACGTCCCGCTCGTCGCCGTGATCGAGTACGTCGGTGACCAGGGCCGGCTCCTCGGGGTCGTCTCGGCCGCCGCCCTGATGCGGCACCTGCTCGCGGCGGGGGGCCAGGCGTGAGCAACTGGCAGAGCTGGGCCGCGGTCGCCGTCTTCGCCGGTGTCTACGTCCTGATCATCACCGAGTGGGTCCACCGCGTCGCCGCCGCCCTGGGCGGAGCCGGGCTGATGCTGGCCATCGGCGCCACCGACGACGCCTCCGCCTTCCACTCCGCCGAGACCGGCATCGACTGGAACGTCATCTTCCTGCTGCTCGGCATGATGATGATCGTCGGCGTGCTCAAGCGGACCGGCCTCTTCGAGTACCTGGCGATCTGGTCCGTGAAGAAGGCCAAGGCCCGCCCGTTCCGGGTGATGGCCATGCTGATCGTCATCACCGCCGTGGCATCGGCGCTGCTGGACAACGTCACGACGGTCCTGTTGGTCGCCCCGGTCACCCTGCTGGTGTGCGACCGGCTGCGACTGCCGGCCGCTCCCTTCCTGATCGCCGAGGTCCTCGCCTCGAACGTCGGTGGCACCGCCACGCTGGTCGGCGATCCGCCGAACATCATCATCGCCAGCCGGGCCGGCCTGACCTTCAACGACTTCCTGGTCCACCTCGCCCCGCTCTGCGCGCTCCTGATAGTCGTCCTCGTGCTGCTGTGCCGGGTGATGTTCGCGAAGTACTTCGTCTACGACGAGAAGCGCGCAGCCGAGGTCATGGAGCTGCGCGAGCGCGAGGCCATCAAGAACCCCCGCCTCCTCGCCCAGGGCCTGGGCATCCTCGCCCTGGTCGTCGCCGGATTCGTCCTCCACCCCGTGCTGCACTACGAGCCCAGTGTCGTGGCCCTCCTCGGCGCGGGCCTGCTCGTGGCGATCTCCAAGGTCGAGACCGGCGAGGTCCTCGGCGAGGTGGAGTGGCCCACCCTGGCCTTCTTCGCCGGCCTGTTCGTCATGGTCGGCTCCCTCATCGAGACCGGCGTCATCGGCGAGCTCGCCGGCTCCCTGGCGGACGCGATAGGCGGCGCCGAACTCGGCGGGTCCATGCTGCTGCTCGGCGGCTCCGCCGTCCTGTCCGGGATCGTCGACAACATCCCGTACGTCGCCACCATGGCCCCCATCACCAGCGAACTGGTCACCGACATGGGCGGCGACCCCGACCACGTCATGTGGTGGGCCCTGGCGCTCGGCGCGGACCTCGGCGGCAACGCCACCGCCATCGGCGCCTCCGCCAACGTCGTCGTCCTCGGCATCGCCGAACGCAACCGTCAGCCGATCTCCTTCTGGCAGTTCACCAAGTACGGCCTCGTCGTCACCGCCGCCACGGTCGCCGTGGCCGCGCTCTACCTCTGGCTGCGCTACTTCGCCCTGGCCTGAGACGACCTGCGTACGGCGCCACCGAGCGGCCGCAAGGAGTGATCCACCCGATGTCCTGACGGGTTCTCAACACTGCGCCGCCGTGCGGCGGACCCTGGGTAAAGGCCGACGCGTACGAGCGCTACGGCGACGCGGCGATGGTCCAGATGCTGGTCGAGGCCCTGCCGCAGGTCGTCGCCAAGGCAGCCGAACCCCTGTCCGCCATCGACAAGATGACCGTCATCTCCACCGACGGCGCGAGCAAGCTGTCCCGTACGGTCGCCGACAACGTCGCCCAGGGCATGGAACTCCTCGGCTCCACCACCGGAGTCGACCTCACCCAGCTCCTCAAGGGCCTCACCACACCCAAGCCCGAGCCCGCCGCCGCCAACGGCAAGGTGGAGATCACCGGCTGACCATCCGAAGGGCCGCCGCTCCGCGGACCCGGCCGGCGGCGAGGTCGTCGAGTGCCGTGTCGGCGTGCCTGAAGTCGTACAGCGTGAGGGTCGGGCGCAGCCGGTGTTCGGCGGCGGCTGCGAGGAACGCGCGTCCGTCCTGGCGGGTGTTGGCGGTGGTGCTGCGGATGGTGCGTTCGCGGAAGAAGTGGTGCTCGTAGTCCAGCGGCGGGATGTCGGTGAGGTGGATGCCCGCGATGCTCAGGGTTCCGCCGCTGTCCAGTGCCTCCAGGGCCACGGGGACGAGGGCGCCGTCCGGGGCGAAGAGGATCGCGGCGTCCAGTGGCTCGGGCGGCCCCGTCGGAGCGTCTCCCGCTGAGGCGGCGCCGAGCTCCAGGGCGAGCGCCTGGGCTGCCCACGACCGGGTGAGGACGTGGACGGTGGCTCCCTGGGCGAGGGCGAGCTGGGCGGTGAGGTGGGCCGAGGCCCCGAACCCGTAGATGCCGAGCCGGCCGCCCGGTGGGAGTTCGGCGCGGAGCAGGGCCCGGTAGCCGATGATGCCCGCGCACAGCAGCGGGGCCAGCTCCTCGGCCTTGTATCCGGTCGGCATCGGGTAGGCGTACGGCGCGGGCACTGTCGCGTACTCGGCGTAACCGCCGTCTGCGTCCCAGCCGGTGTAGCGGGACGAGGGACAGAGGTTCTCCCGGCCGCGCGTGCAGAAGCGGCACACGCCGCAGGTGTCGCGGAGCCAGGGGATGCCGACCCGGGAGCCGACGGCCGGCGTCGTGACGTGGCTGCCGGTGGCGACGACGTCGCCGACGGCCTCGTGGCCGGGGACGACCTGGTCCCGGTGGGGTGGCAGGTCGCCGTCGCGGATGTGCAGATCGGTCCGGCACACCCCGCAGGCAGCGACCTGGACCAACAGCTCGTCCGGCGCCGGCACCGGAACGGGCAGCTTCACGAGCCTGGTCGTGCCCGGCTGCCCGGCGGGGCAGATCCACGCCTGCATCGTTCTCGGGATCCGGCTGTTCACCTCGGGCCTCCACTGCTCTGCTGCCGATGACCGGCGAATCCGGCGCCAAGTCCCGAGCGTATTTACTGGCCCGCAAGCGCTCCCCACGCCCACGTACGTCGAGTACGCGGTCGCGCACGCCTCCGAGAGAACGTGAAGGGCCCGGGACGAGTCGCAATTCTGAGCCCCGCATCGCGGCCCTGGGGGGCGGCGAACTGGGGGTGGGGGGACGGCTCCTGGGCAGTCTCAGCTGTCGGGCGCTGTCGCTGCCGGCGGTGCCTGGTCCGGGGGTTCCGTGACCGATACCTGGGCCGGTCGGAGCAGCCGTGTGCCGACCTGGTAGCCGGGCCGTACGACGGCTGTGCAGACCGGGGTGTCGACGTCGTCGGAGACCTGGTGGCCGACGGCTTCGTGGCGGGCGGGGTCGAAGGGTTCGCCTGCCGTGCCCACGCGCTCCAGCCCGAGGTCCGCGAGCCGTTCCTCCAGGGCCTCGGCCACGGCCCACAGACTGCCGTTGACCTCGCCGAGCCCGCGGGCGCGGTCGATGGCGTCGAGTACCGGCAGGAGGCTGTCGAGGACCTTGGCGGTGGCGATCTCGCTGATGGCGGCCTGGTCGTGCTGCACCTGCTTGCGGTAGTTCTCGTACTCCGCCTCCACCCGCCGTAGCTCGGCCGTGCGTTCGGCGAGCTGGGCCTCGAGGGCGCCGGCCCGGTCCGGCGTCCCGAGCACGTGCTCGCCCCCTTCCCGCTCGGGGGTCTCCTCGTCGGGCTCCCGGGGCTGGAGGGTTTCCGGGTCGATTCGTCGCCTGTCCCGGATGACCACCGAGGGTTGCTCCTCGTGCGGCCGGGATTCGTTCGGGCTGCTCATCGTGAGCTCCCTTCGGCTACGGGCCGGGCGGCGGGTAGGTGACGGGGCCCCGACGGCGACGCTGCCGCCGCGTTCGCGGATCCGGGCCACCGCCTGGTCGGCGTCGTCGACGGCGAAGTACGGGGTCCATGCGACCGGCACGGCGAACTGACCGGCCACGGCGGCGATGCCGGCCACGGGCACTCCGTCCGCCTCGGCCACGGAGAACGCACGCGGCCAAGGCCAGACAGGCGGGCACACGGCCGCGGTACTGCCTGACGACGGGCGCCTGCCCGCCCCGGCCGCAGCCATGCGCGGATCTCGGCGACAGCTCGGGTGGCGGGTCGGCCTCCGCCGGCACGAGTCCAACCCGGTCCGGTCTCTCCCGTACCGGCGCGTTCACGCCCTGGTCGGGCGGTGCGTAGCATGCGCCGTCCCGGGTAGCCGGTCGGTGGGTCACCGTCCGGCCCGGCGACGATGCCGAGCGGGCCGGGCAGGCTCTGGCCGACGAGAGCGGCCGTTCCGGATGCCCGGCCCCTCGTCATCGCCCGGGGCAGCTCAGGGCGTACGTCCGGCCCTCGCGCCCCCACTCGCCCCACTGCGGCCGCAGTCCCGCGTCCATCGCCCGCAGGCACGGCCGGCCGATGTGCGCGTACACCAGGCGCCGTACTCCGTGCCGGATCGCCTCGCGCCCCACCTCCAGCACGTACGCGTGGCCGCCGACCCCGCCCCGGAAGCGGATCCGCCGGTCCCATCCCGCCGCTTCCGCGAACATCAGGTCGGCGCCGGCCGCCCACGCCGGAAACTCCCAGAACTCCGGCGCCCACACCACCACCGCGCCGCCCGCCCGGCGTGGTCAGCGGGCCGGAAGGCACGATCCTCCCTCCGCGCCGCCGATCCGTGTCGGCCGACGCCACGCGGGTAGCCGCGTAGAAGGAGGCCGGCCACCGCCTTGCCTGCCGAGGCGAACATGACGGATCGAGGCATGGAGAGGAGCATCCCGTGGACAGAGCGGAAGTGACGAAGCGGCTGCTCGGCGACTACGGGCAGACCTATGCCGACGAAGCCGGTATCACCCTCCGCGACAAGCCCGCCCCGCTGTTCCAGCTGCTGGTGCTCACCATCTTGTGTTCGGTCCGCATCAGGGCGCAGACGGCCACAGCCGCAGCCCGCGAGCTGTTCGCGGCAGGGCTGCGGACACCCCGGGCGATGGCGGACTCCGGCTGGCAGGAACGCGTGGACGCGCTCGGCCGCGCACACTACGTTCGGTACGACGAGAGCACCGCGACCGCCCTCGGTGACAGCGCCCAGCTCCTGCTCGACCACTACCGCGGGGACCTGCGGAGTCTCCGGGAGCAGGCCGCCGGTGACACGGAACACCTGCGGGAGCTGCTCCAGGAGTTCCCCAGGATCGGACCGGTCGGCGCGGACATCTTCTGCCGGGAGGTCCAGGCCGTCTGGCCGCAGGTGCGCCCGTTCTTCGACGAACGTTCCTGCGAGGCCGCCGGCCGGCTCGGGCTTCCCCACACGCCCGCCGGCCTCGCGAACCTGGTACCGCCGAAGGACCTGGCCCGGCTCGCCGCAGCCCTGATACGGATCAGCCTCACCAGGAGCGCAGAAGACGAACTCCGGGTGGCCGCATAAGCCCGCCGCGCTGCGCCACGCCGGGCACGGGACGTGGTCCAGCAGGAGCGGTCACTCCGGGCTTTCTGTTCTCTGACGCCGCGGGTCGCCTGCCTGGCGGACCCTGTCGGTCTGCCGGGTCAGCGTCTCGATGCGGTCGGCGAGGTCCGGGTGCCTGCGGCGTATGTGCGGTTCGGCCGCGGCGAGCGGGCCGAGCAGATCGGCGACGTCGTCACCCGCGAGGGCGTCGCGGACGTAGCCGATCGAGGCGCTTGCCGCCGTGTCCAGGCCGGTCAGCGCGCTGATCTGGCCTGCGAGCTGACGAAGATCCGCGGCGTTCTGCCGTGCCCAGGCGTTCACGATGCGCTGCGCCGCACGCGAATCACGCGTGGCCTGGACGCGCTGCTCACCCGTGCTTCCGGCGGCACCGGGCCGCAGCCGCAGGTAGCGCCGCTCGGCCGCCTGCCGGCTGGAGACACCCAAAGGCCCCGACAGATCCGCCCAGCTCGCCCCCGCCGCTCGCGCGGTCTCGATCAGTCCGCTCTCCCAGGACGCGAGCCGCTCGCGGACCTCCCGCAGCAGCAGGAGGGCGGCGAGCGCCGCCCGCGCGTCGTCCGGAGCGTCCGCCCGCTGCGCGTGGGCATCCCGTACGGCCCCGTCGATCACCTCAAGGGCAGCCGCGGCGGCCAGGAACGATACCGGCGAGCCGGCCGGCTCGGGCGTTGTCACGTCTACCTCCCGGTGCGTCGGCCCGGCGTGCTTGCCGGGCCGGATCGTCGTCAGGCTACGGCTACCCACAGCGGAATGAAGTCATCATTCCGCTGACACTGACCCTTGTCATCGCTTCGATGACATGCTACAACAGAAACCTGAAGCGCACTGGCATCCGATGCAGAGACCGGAGGTGTACTTCCATGCTGATGCGCACTGATCCCTTCCGTGAGATGGACCGTCTCGCCCAGCAGCTGCTGGGCCCGGGCACTTGGTCCAAGCCCTCGGTCATGCCGATGGACGCCTACCGCGAAAGCGACGCGTACGTGATCGCTTTCGACATCCCCGGCGTGTCCAAGGAGGCCATCGACATCGACGTCGAACGGAACATGCTGACGGTCAAGGCCGAGCGCCGGCCCGTCGCGAAGTCGGACGAGGCCCAGATGGAACTCTCCGAGCGGCCTCTGGGTGTCTTCTCGCGACAGGTCGTGCTGGCCGACACCCTCGACACCGAGAACATCGAGGCCGACTACGACGCCGGAGTGCTCACCGTGCGCATTCCGATCGCGGAACGCGCCAAGCCGCGGAAGATCGCCATCGGCGACGGAGCCCGCAAGCAGATCAGCAGCTGACACGCGCCGGCTCCGGAAGCCCACAGGCGGGTACCGCCGCCCGACTGCCGCCCGACTGCCGCCCGGCTCCCTCCCGGGCGGCGGTACGGCACGCGAGCGGTACGCCACGCGACGGGAACGGGGCAGTCGTCCTGCCCGACCTCCGTCCACGCCTCGGCAAGTCCGGGTTCGCGCACGCGTGGTGAGCAGGAGAAACCCTCATGACCATGCGATGGGACGCCTTCATACAGCAGGTCCGCGAGCGCGGTGAATACGGCAGCCACGAGGAGGCCGACCGGGCCGCCCGCGTCGTCCTCGCCCTCCTGGGCGCTCACTTGGCCGGGGAGGACCGGGCGCGGGTGGCCGCCCGGCTTCCCGAGACCTATGCCCTCATCCTCCTCAACCCGCTGCAGGCCGCAGAGCCCCTCGATCCCCAGAGATTCGTACGAGCCACGGCCGCCTGGATCGACGGCGCGACCGAGCAGACCGCCGCATGGGACGTCAGCGCGGTCCTCAGTGTCGTGGCCGACTCCCTCGACGAGGACCTCATGCACAACGTCCTGCTCCAGCTCCCACCCGGCTACGACGTGCTCTTCGGCCGCCCGCAGACCTCGTGACGCCCGTCGCGGGCCGCTGTCCGAGAAGCGGCTGGGGGTCAGGCGTACTCGAAGTGACCCGACCCGAAGGTCAAGCCCTCTGGGCCCACCGCCGGGCAAGGCGAGCGGCGGCCATGCCGGTCACGAAGGCGGCGAGTGGCACGACGATGCTCATCCAGGGGTCTCGGACGGGTTTGTAGACGGCGGTTCCGTCCTTGATCACGATGAAGCCGCGGGGCCGGGCCGCGGCTCCTCCGCCGCCCCCTCCTCCTTCGCCGTGCTTGGCCGCCGTGCTGTCCCGGCCGGCGCCGCCGCCGAAGCCGTAGGCGATCTCGGCGACGGGGATGACGGTGACGGCGCCGCTGGTGACGGGCTCGCCGTAGACGGCCCGTACGGAGGCCCGCGCTCCGAGCTTGTCCGCCAGGTGTTCCAGCAGGTCGGCGGAGGCGCGGGCGATGGTCGACTCCGCTGCTGGGGCGGGCTGGGTCTGGTCGTCCGGGGCGGTCATGGGGTGCCTCCGTGGTCATCGCGTACGGCGGTGCCGGGAATGTTGGGCGCCGGCCGGCACCGGGATCCTGCTCTCGGGGAAGGTGAAGCGGTCGACGGTGATCAGGGTGAAGCCTGCGGCGGAGATGGTTCTCCGGGTGTCGCAGCCAGTCGCGGCCAGTGTGGCAGCCGCCCGTCAGCCGCGGCCAGACAGCAGGTCCCTACGGTTCACGCCGTCGTCCCGGCGCGCACGGGGAGGTCGGCCAGGCGCCACTCGAGCATGCCGTCGTCGAGCCGGACCGCCCGTCGGCCGTGGTCGGTGAGCAGGCGTACGGCGTCGTAGGCGAGGGCGCAGTACTCGCCGCGGCAGTAGACGACGACCTCGGTGTCCTCGGGCAGCTCGCCGATCCGGTCGGTCAGCTCGGCGACCGGGATGCAGACCGCGCCGGGGATGTGTCCGGCGAGGTACTCCTCCGGCGGCCGGACGTCGAGCACGACCACGTTGCCGGCGTCGATCCGGGCCAGGAGTTCCTCGTGGGTGACCTCCGCGGCGCCGTCCTCGCCCAGGTAGGCGTCCCGGGCGGCGGGAACGGCGGCCTGGTGGCGGTCGGCGACCTTGCGCAGGAGGGCGAAGAGCTGGGCGACGTCGTCGCCGGCGAGCCGGTAGTGGATCCGGACGCCTTCGCGTCGGGTGGCGACGAAGCCGGCCTGCTTGAGGGTCTGCAGATGCGCCGATGCGGTGGTCAAGTTCAGCCCGGCGGCCTTGGCCAGGGCGTCCACGGTGCGCTCGCCCTGGGCGAGCAGATCAAGCAGCTCCAAGCGCTTTCCGCTGGCCAGCGCCTTGCCGCTGGCGGCGAACGCGTCGTAGAGCGCGGCCTTCGTGCCGCTGGTGCCGGCGTTCCGCATTGCATCCTCCAAATATCTATGGATTACTGTAACTGATGTCGGGCGGCGATGCCCCGCCCACCGCCCGTCCCTTCTTCTCGTGAAGGACAGCTCGATGGGTTTCCCCGAAGATCACCTGATCCCGCTGGTCGACGAAGGACTCGGCAACAGCGCCTACCTCGTCGACCTGGGCGATGGCCGCGCTCTCGCCGTCGACGCGAGCCGTGACCTGCGCGCCCTGCATGCCGCCGCCGAGCGACGTGGTCTGACCGTGACGTACGCGGCCGATACCCACCTGCACGCCGACTTCCTCTCCGGTGCCGTCCAGCTCGGCCGCGACCACGGCGCCCGGGTCCTGGCCTCCGCCGCCGGCAACCGGGCCTTCGACCACCAGGGCCTCGTCGACGGTGACGAGGTCGACCTCGGCGGGCTGACCCTGCGGGCCCTGGCCACCCCCGGCCACACCGACGAGCACCTCTCCTTCCTGCTGCTGGACGGCCGGAGCGAACTGGGCGTCTTCACCGGCGGGTCGCTGATCGTGAACTCCGCCGCCCGCACCGACCTCCTCGGCGCCGACCGTACGGAGGAGCTGGCCCGCGCCCAGTACCACTCCCTCAAGCGGCTGACCGCCCTGCCGGACCAGACGGCCGTATGGCCCACGCACGGCGCCGGCTCCTTCTGCTCGGCCCCACCGGGCAGCGAACGCACCTCCACCGTCGGCGCCGAGAAGCGGGCCAATCCGCTGCTCGCCGCGCCCGACGAGGACACCTTCGTCTCCCAGCTCATCGCGAGCCTGGGCACCTACCCCGCCTACTTCGACCACCTCGGCGAGGCCAACCGACGCGGTCCCGGCATCGTCACCGGCACCCCGCTGCTGACCGAGCTCTCCGCCGAGCAGGTCCGCACCCTCGTCGCGGACGGCGGCCACGCCGTCGACGTACGGCCGGCCGCCGACTACGCCGCCGGCCACATACCCGGATCGCTCTCCATACCCCTGCGAGGCCAGTTCGCCACCTGGCTCGGCTGGCTCCTGCCCGACACCGCCCCGCTCGCCTTCGTCACCGCCGACGGCCAGGACCTGAGCGAGATCGTCTGGCAGGCGTACAAGATCGGATACGAGCGCCTCGCCGGCCGCCTCGCGGGCGGGATGCCCGCTTGGACCGCTGCCGGCCACCGGCTTGCCACCACCGCGTTCGTCACGGCCGACCGGACGGACAACCGTCCCTACGTCGACGTGCGGCAGGAGTCGGAGTTCGCCGCCGGACACGTCCCCGGCGCGGTCAACATCGAACTGGGCAGCCTCACGCGCACAGCTGCGGACGCCCCCGAGGGCGCGGTCGTGGCCTGCGGGCACGGCGAGCGCGCCATGACCGCCGCCAGCCTCCTCGAACGCGCCGGTCACACCGATGTGGCCGTGCTCGACGGCGGACCGGCCGACTACGCCGCCGCACACGGCGAGCAGCTCGTCCAGGGCACGGAGGACACGCGCTCGTGACGGCTGACCCCACCTCGACGGCACCGACGAACGCCTCCGGTCGTCCGGTACGCCTCGGCCTGCGCGAGAACTGGCTCCAGTTCACCCTGCTGGTCATCGTCAACATCTGCGTCGGCGGCCTGGTCGGCCTGGAACGCACCACCGTCCCGCTCATCGGCTCCGAGACCTTCGGCCTGACCAGCGACCTGGCCGTCTTCTCGTTCATCATCGCGTTCGGCCTCACCAAGGCCCTCACGAACCTGGCGGCCGGGGCGCTGACGGCGCGCTTCCGCCGCAAGCAGCTCCTCGTGACGGGCTGGCTGATCGGCATCCCCGTCCCCTTCGCCCTCGCCTACGCGCCGTCGTGGGGCTGGATCGTCGCGGCCAACGTCCTACTCGGTCTGAACCAGGGCCTGACCTGGTCGATGACCGTCAACATGAAGATCGACCTCGTCGGCCCCTCACGACGCGGCCTGGCCACCGGCCTGAACGAGGCCGCCGGCTACACCGCCGTCGGCGTCACCGCCCTCCTCACCGGCTACCTCGCCACCGCATACGGCCTGCGCCCCGTCCCCGAGCTCATCGGCGTTGTTTTCGTCGCCGCGGGCCTCGCTCTGTCCCTCGTCGTCCGCGACACCGCCGCCCACGTCGCCCTCGAACTCGCCCACCACCCCAAGCCCCTGCCCACCGACGAGGACACCGGCCTGAAGGCCACGTTCACCCGCACCTCGTGGCGCAACCGCTCACTGCGCGGCGCCAGCCAGGCCGGACTGGTCAACAACCTCAACGACGGCCTCACCTGGGGCGTCTTCCCGCTCCTGTTCACCGACCACGGCCTCGGGCTCGCCGCCGTCGGTCTGATCAAGGGCCTCTACCCCATCCTGTGGGGCCTCGGGCAGATCCCCACCGGCCACCTCGCCGACCGCATCGGCCGCAAACCCCTCATCGTCTACGGCATGCTCGTGCAGGCCGCCGGCTTCGTCATCGCCCTCGCCCTGCTCGACCGGCCCCTGCTCGCCGGAATCCTGTCCGCGGTGGCGCTCGGCCTGGGCACGGCGATGGTCTATCCAGCCCTCATCGCGTCCGTCTCCGACCACGCCCACCCGGCCTGGCGGGTGGGCGCGCTCGGTACGTACCGTTTCTGGCGGGACATCGGCTACGCGGTCGGCGCCCTGGTCGCCGGCATCCTGGCCGACTGGCTCGGCCTCGACGCCACCGTCATCGCCGCCGCCGCCCTCACAGCCGCCTCCGGACTCCTCGCCGCCCGCTGGATCAGCGCGCCGCCGTCCGGGAGAACGGGATGATGCGGGCGAAGGCGCACTGCGTCCGCCCCTTATCGGCGATTTGACGAGAACCGCACGGGCTCGGCCAGCGTCTCTCGTGCTCCCTCGAAGTCGGCGAGCCGTGCGGCCAGTGTGGCTGTGGCCAGTCTGGTGGGCAGTGCCGCGGCGAACTTCAGGCCGTGCACCGCCCGTTGGTCGACGTCGGGCAGTACGAGAGCCGAAGCGGCGCGGGCGCTGTCCCTGGCGGCTTGCCATGTGTCCGAGGTCAGGTCTTCCCTGAGGCGGAGGTAGCAATCGGTCGGGCGCTGCAGGGGATCGGTGACCGTGGACAGGGTGGCGGCGAGGGTGGCGTTGGTCCGGTAGCCGGACCAGGTCCACCAGCGGACGTCCGCTCCGGTGCGGGTGATGAGGGTCCCGCCGGGATGGACGGTGTGAGGGGCTTGCTCGTCTCGCCACTCCTGGAGGCTCGCGGCAGCCCTGCGGGTCAGGGAGACGGGCGGATCGGCGCCGAGCAGGACGTCCCGCATCGCACGGGTGAGCGCGTACGAGAGACCGGTGGGCGTGCCGCTGGACCACTTGGCGATGCCGCCACTGTCAACGGGTTCGACGAACACGCGCTTGCGTCCCCAGTCGATGTACGTCACCTGCCAGCTGCGCCCGGCCAGCAGCAGCCGACGAGGCCCGGGCCGTTCCTCGGTGAGTACGGAAGGGTCGGCCTGGCCGATCTCCGTGCGCCCGGACAGTACGGTGAACTGCGGGGGCGCGGTGAACGAGGCTGTCAGTTCGATGAAGTGACGGCGGCCGAAACGCTGTTCCGCCTCGGGACCGATGAACAGCAGACCTCCGTCGGAGTCGAGGAACCCCTCGCTCACCAGGTGGCGCAGGACGGGGGCTGCGGAACGGTCAAACGGTGCGAGTCCGTTCCACTCGTCCATCCACAGCTGATCCCCCAGCTTGTGCTTCTGGAGGGTTGCGGCGAGCAGCTGCTGGGCGACCAGGTGGCGCGGTTCGGGTGGCGGGATCACGGGTTCGACCCAGCCCCGGCCCCACAGCAGCAGCAGGCCGGCGGCCTGCAGCAGGGCGTCCTTCCGGGTGGCGAGGAACAAGCAGTTGCGGCTGGATCCCGGACGCCGCCCGGTACGTCCGATGCGCTGCAGGAACGAGGCGACGGTGGTAGGGGAGTCGATCTGGATGACGCGGTCCAGATCGCCCACGTCGATGCCCAGTTCGAGGGTGGAGGTGGACACGATCACGCAGTCGCGAGCCTCGGCGAACGCCTGCTCCGACCGGGCGCGCTCGTCGGCGGAGAGGGAGGCGTGGGAGAGGAACACGGAGACCTCGCGGGCCCGCAGTGCGGCGCCCAACTCCTCCACCTGGCGCCTCGAGTCGCAGAACACCAGTCGCTTCTCGCCGCGGTGCAGAGCCGCGATGATCTTGGCGGCGTTGTCGAGGGAGCCGACGTAGTCCAGCTCGACCTCTCCGGGAGGCGGGGCAGCCGCACCTTCCTTCTGGGCGGGGGCAAGGCCCGGAGCGACCACCCGGCCCGGCCGCCGGCCGGCTCCCGCTCCCTGCAGCCAGGTCAGCAGCTGCTCGGGGTTGCCTACGGTCGCCGACAGCCCGATGCGCTGGATGGGGCGGCCCGCCACCCGCTCCAGGCGTTCCAGCACGGCCAGCAGGTGCCAGCCCCGGTCGTCGCCGGCGAACGCGTGCACCTCGTCCACGACGACTGCCCGTACTCCGCCGAGCAGATGGGCGTGGTCGGTCTTCACGCCGATGAGCATGGCCTCCAGTGATTCCGGCGTGGTGAGCAGGATGTCGGGCCGGCCCGTGCGGATCCGGTTGCGCTGTGACTCCTTGGTGTCCCCGTGCCAGAGCGCCGCACTCCGCCCCAGCCACTGGGCGTAGCCGTCGATGCGCGTCACCAGGTTGTTCAGGAGCGCCTTGAGCGGGCAGAGGTAGAGCACCGACGTGCCGGACCAGTTCTGCGCCGACATGGCGGACAGGATCGGCAGACAGGCGGCCTCGGTCTTCCCGCCGGCCGTGGGGGCCAGCAGCACCGCGTCGTGCCCGTCCATCACAGGATCGATCGCCGCCCGCTGCAAGGGCCGCAGGTCCGGCCAGCCCAGTGTGTTGACCACGTGGTGCAGGACGACCGGGTCCAGGCGGTCGACGGGTTCGTGCCGGTCCTCCGGCCGGTCGGAGTGGACTGTCACTCGATGTCCAGGTCGATCTCGTCGGCGCAGGCCGCGGCAGCCAGGTTCCGCTCCACCTCGGTGAGTTCACCGCTGGACACCGTCAGCCGGTAGTGCTGCCGGGGGTCGAAGTCCTCGAACTGGTCGATGCGGTCGAGCACGTCGCCGACCAGCTTCTTCAGGTAGATGCGGGGCGCGACGCCGACCTTGCCGCCGAGGGCGCCGCCCACCGCCCCGGCCAGGTCGGCGATGTACCCGTCGTCCGCCAGGGCCTTCACCCGGTCGGGGGCGGAGGCGCCGGCGGCGTACAGATCGCGGATGGTGATCCCGAGACCCACCAGGGAGTCCTGCGTGAACCCCGGCAGCCGGAGCTGCACCGCGCGCGGATTGTCGAAGCGCGGATCCGTGGTGAAGTCCGTGGCGAGCCGCTGGGCGAGCGGGGCCAGCCGTTGCACGCCCTGCTGTCCGTCGTAGAAGGCCGGCGTACCCGTGATGATCAGGTAGAGGCCGGGGAAGCGCCCGGAATGCACCTCGTCGATGAGCTGGCGCAGCGCGTTGAGGGCCTTGTCCCGGGCGTCGGAGCGGACCCGCTGCAGGGTCTCCACTTCGTCGAGTACCAGGAACAGTCCGCGGTGCCCGGAGTCGCACAGCACGGTGAGCAGTCCCTGGAGGAAGCCGAGCGCACCGAAGTGGTCCAGGTCGCCGCGTACGCCGGCGGACCGGCGGGCGGCTGCGGCCACGTGCGGCTGGCCGCCGAGCCAGGCGAGGACCGCGGATGCCGTGGCCTCGTCCCCCTGGGCGAGGGCGGCCCGGTACCCGCGCAGTGCGGTGGCGAAGGACGGGGCGTGCCGGGAGACCTCGCTGAGGCGGGCCGTCAGCAGTTTCTCCACGGCGTCGGCCAGTTCGTCCTCGGTCGCCCCCTGTGCGAGCGCGTCCTCCTCCAGGGCGTAGAACCAGGCGTCGATCACCGGGCGCAGGGCGCTGGGCGGGAAGCTCGCCGTGGTCAGCCGCTCGGTGAGGCGCCGGTAGACCGTCTCCAGCCGGTGCAGCGGGGTCTCCGTCTCCGAGATCTGGATCTCGGCCACGGCGAAACCGCGCTGCTTGGCCCGCTCACCGAGCCACCGGGTGAAGAAGGTCTTCCCGGAGCCGTACTCACCGCGGACGGCCTTGAACACCGAGGCGCCGGAGACCACCGCGTCCAGCTCGGCCTCGAGGGCGGACTCGAACCGGTCCAGGCCTGTGGCCAGCAGGTCCAGCCCGTTCTCGGGCACGGCGCCCCGGCGCAGTGCGTCGATGGCGGCACGGCGACGGGCAGCGGAGACGGTGGAAGAGCGCGGGTCGGTCACCCCCGCATTCTCCCATCCGTGCCGGATCGTCCCTGCGGGCGTACGCCGCCTACCCGCGGAAGCTGCCGTAGCCGAGGTTCTCCGTCACGGAGGTGACGAACTCCGCGCTCTTCGAGGCCTTGTCCGCTCCCCAGTTCCGCTCTTCCTGGAACGCCCGGAACTGCTCGTGGAGGGAGGTCCAGAGGGATTCCAGGCGTGCGGGAGTGGGGAAGACCTCCTCCCGTGCCGCATTGGCGAGGGCGTCCGGCCGCGTGAACACCCGGCCCACCAGATCGACCGCGCCGAGCATGGCGAGGTGGAAGTGGAGGTTCGTGTACTCGGAGCGGGAGATGGGCTCCGGCCGCGCCTGCAGGAAGTCGTCCACACGACGCTGTGCCTGGGCCAGCCACAGGTAGACCGGCAGCCCGGTCTTCTCGGAGAAGACCCGCTGGTAGTCCGTGTCCGACTTCAGCAGGCTCGACGGCCGGGCCCGTGCGTAGTCAGGGCGCCCCAGCGCCATGGCCATGACGGACTGGGCGAGCAGCGGGATGCTGACGATGCGGTCGGCGGGCTTGCCCTGGTTGCGGTAGAAGTTCTTGCGCCGGTCGTAGAACCAGCCGTGCTCGTGGAAGTACGTCTCGATCTGCCGCTGGATGTCGTCCGTGGCGCGCAGCGAGGCAACCGGGACGGTGGTCTGGCGGTTGGTGGCACGGATGACGGCGTCACGGGCGGCCTGGTCGGCGGTGACGAGGATGCGGACCTGCACCAGCCGGTCGAAGACGGGCTCCGACGGGTCGGCCGTGTGCCGGGCGGACAGCGTCTGGTGCAGGGTGTAGGAGGTCTGCAGCCCGTTCACGATCTGGACGTCGGAGAGGCTGAGCCGCTTGCCCACCGAGGTGGCCTGGGAGCAGACGATGGTGATGCCGTTGTTGAGCCACCAGAACTCGGGCGCCGCAGGGTCCCGCAAGGACTGGGTGATTTCCCGGTTCACCTCGACGTCGCCCTGGTAGTCCCGGACGTTCCAGTCGAAGATGTGCGATTTGATGACCTTGTTGTCGTCGCTGAGGAACTCGATGTAGTCCCCGAGGGCGACCAGGGCGATGTGGCTGGTGCCGTGCGTGATGCTCTCCCGGTACGGGAGCTCCAGGGTGTACGAGGGCCGGGTGCTGGCGCGCTTCCAGAGCTCCGCGGGACCGAGGAACTCCACCTCTCCCCGGGAGATCGCGAAGGCCTTGTCGAACCGGTCCTCCAGGATCTTCGCCTTGGCCTGGACCTTGGGGTGCACCTCGCCGGCTTCCCCGCGCGTCACGTAGGAGAACTTGATCAGTACGGTCGGATGGCGGGTGAGGAGCCGGCTCAGGGCGTCCTTGAACAGCCGGAACCTGGCGATCAGGTCGGGGGAGTAGAGGAGCGCGAAGTCGGCGTCGTCCGCCTCGAGGTTGAGCAGGTTCGCGCACGTCGCCTCGACCTTGTCCAGGGCCGTCTCCGAGAAGGCGGAGGAGGTCTTGGACTGGACGAGCCACAGCGTCAGCTGGGTTCCCGTGTCGATCTGGGCGGCAGCGGACGGCTGCTGGATGATCTCGCTGTCCTCGTGCAGCAGCCGTCCGCCCAGGAACACGTACGCACCGTCGATGCCGCCGTCGTCGGAGCCGCCGATGACCCCGGCTTCGACCTCCTCCTCGGAGAGGCCGAAGCCGTGCAGCGCGTGCTCGCAGGCGAACCTCTCGAAGGCCGCATCGAAGGACAGCGCCACGGAACGCGAGTTCCGCTTCTCTTCGATCATCTGGTTGATCAGTACGCGGTCGTTGGCGCTCATACGTCCTTGCTCAGTGGTTCGGCGGCAAACGGGATGTCAGCCTAGATCGAACTGCATCTTGAGCAAGGCTGAATCAAGCCGAACTGTGCGTCCGTCCGGCAGGGTTTCCAGGACCTGGACCCCGTCGAAGTTGAGGAGCTGACGCAGGATCGCCGCGAAGCCGTCCGCCCGGGTCGCCGGGTAACCGACGCGCTGGGCCAGTGCGGTCACCGGGAGGGTGCCCGCGTCGAGCAGGGTACGGACCGCCCGGTCGAGCTTGTCCTTCGGTGGCTTCCGGGCGAGGAGCTCCAGCTGGCTCTGGAACGCCTCGGCTGCGAAGAGGGCCTCCACCAGCGCATCGTCGGGCGATACGAGGACCTGCTCGACCAGTGCCGCCGAGTCCTCGCGTGCAGGGACCAGTGCCACCTCGAACAACGAGTCGTGGGTCTGGGCCAGTTCGGCCTGCACCTTCGTCGGCCGTTGCCGGACGGGCCGGGCGGGTGCGGGTGCCGGTTCCACGGCCGGCGCGGCCGGGCGGAGGGGCGGCTGCCCGTCGGTCTCCCACCATGCCGGGCGCCGGTTGCCGAGCTCCCGCCACCCGGCCGGCGGTTCGGCCCCGAACGGCAGGAAGGCGAGCACGGGGATCGCGAACTCGGCCAGAGAGGCACCGCCGTGGTAGCCGGCCTTACGAGCCGTGTACCGCGAGTCGGCGTCCCACAGGGCGACGATGGATCCACCGGGTTCCGGCGCGACCACGCGGGGGCCCGACAGCACCACCTCGGCCGCGGCGGTGTCCCCGCCCGGCGCCCGGTGGCGGGCGGACAGCGGCGCCGCCGCCTTGACCGGGTCGCCGCGGCGGTCGACCACATGCCCGTGGTCACTGGTCAGCAGCACCGCCATGCCCTCGGTCGCCGCCACCCGGAGCAACTCGAGCAGCCCCGGGATGTGCGAGGCCTGCCAGGCGCCGTCGCCGAGCTTCTGCTCCTTGCCCAGCCGGTCGTCGATCGCGTTCAGGACGACCGCGACATGCGTCCGGCCGTCCGTCAGGGCTTCGGTCAGCTCCGGACCGAAGGCGTGGCCGGCGCTGTCCGCGCGCAGGTCGTCCTTGTGGAAGACAGCGGCCGGCGCCCCGGCCCACTGCTTGAACAGCCCGGGGAACAGCTGCTTCTCGTCCTTCTGCGAGCCCTGGAGCAGCCGCCCCGCGAAGAGCGAGGTCCGGCACACAGCGGTGACCGTGGGCAGCGCGGCCGCGACGGCGCGCCGACGCGGATCCCCCTCGTCGAGGGGGTCGAACTCCGCCCAGGAGGACCGCAGTTCCTCGCCGAGCTCGGTGGCGATGGCGGCGCTCATCCCGTCCAGCACCACCAAGAGCACTCGCCGGCCGGCGCCGCTCCGGACGACCGGTTTCACCACCCGGTCGAGGAAGGTCTCCACCGTCAGCATGGAGTTCGGCGGGCTGCCGGCGGCGGTCCAGGAGGCCAGCAGACCGGCGAAGTCCCGGTCGATCTCCTTCCGCTGGGCGCGCACCCGGTCCGCGAGCCGGTCGTACGCCGCCCTCAGCTCCGCATCGGGGTCCCCGCCCGCCTCGATGTGTTCGACGGCCCGGTCGACCCACCCGGTCTCGGTGAGGTGGCGCTCTATGGCCGCCGCCACCGTGTCCGAGCCGGCAGCGGGCGCGCCGGCCAGCCATCGGGCGAGCCGCTGGGCCATCCGCGTCCGCTCGATGCGGGCGAGGGTGTGCGGGCCTTCGGCCCGCAGATGATCGTCCAGCGCCTTGACCGCCACGGCCACGGCGCTCGGATCGCCCTCCGACAGGGCCCGCCCCACGGCGGTGAACCCGGCCTCCAGCCCGGCCTGCAGAACGGGGCTCGTCCGCGCGGCAGCCTCTGCCCCGAACTGGCGGACCAGGGCCGAGGCCCGGTCCAGCACGGTGTCGAGGATCCGCCGGGCCTCCCGCGCCTCCTCCGCCTGGGCGCCGCCACCTCGCACCCGCGCGGCCGAGGCGAGCGCCGACACGTACTCCTCGGCGGCCCGACCGTAGGCTGCGGCGAGCACGTCGAACTGTTCCCCGGTGGCCGGGGGCTGCTCCCCGAACCAGCGCTCCGCCCGCCCGCGGGCCTGGTAGACGGCCGCATCCGGTACGGCATGGCACCACAGCGCCGCGCACACCAGGCCGAAGGCCACCGCGTCGGCACCGTGTTCGGCCAGGACCAGGCCGAGGAGGGCGCGGCCGGCGAGCCCGGCCTGGTCCTCCTCGGCAAGGAACTCCACCAGCCCCGACCGCTCGGGTCCGCGCAGTTCCAGCAGCCGCTCCGGCCCGCCGGGCAGCAGGGACCAGCCCAAAAGGGTGTGCGTGTCCAGCCCGTTGCCCACCGACGCACCGGCGGCACCGGACGGCGCGTCCTCCGCGTACCGGCCGAGCCGGAGCCGTCGCAGTGTCAGCGAGGACAGTGCGGCCCTCCGCGAGAGCATGCCGCCGGCCAGCGCCGGCCACCCACCGGGAGGCGTGGCGTCCAGCAGGGCCTCGGCGGCCCAGTTGTCGGACCGCAGCCGGCTGTCCACGGCCTGCGCGCCGAACGCGTCGCGGACGACATCCCAGCTGTCCACCGAATCGATGCGCTTCTTGTGGGTGCGCGCCAGGATCGCCGGGTCGAGCTCGTGCTGCTCCCGGTCGGTGAGCACGACCAGCACGCCCGGCCCGGCCGCCTGCTCCGAGAGCTGGCCGAGGACCAGCTCGTGGACGGCGAGCGGGGAGGGCGCGGCCACGATCCGGGCGGTCTGGCCCTCACCCCAGACCGGCTCGGCAGGCCCGTCCCACTGGGGTGCGGACCGCAGCAGCACCGCCCGCCGCCGGCTCCCGCCCTTCAGGGAGTCGGCCAGTGAGCTGTGGGAGGAGAGGTACTGCGTGATCGTCGCCAGGTTCAGCCGGACCGCGACGGTGCCCGTCGCGGGCGTGCTCGTCGGTGCCGTGCTCGTCGGTGGCGTGCTCATCCTTCGACGACCCGCCACGTGAACTCGACCGTGGTGCCCGGCGCGAGGGCCGCCAGCTCGGCCAGTTCGGCCTGCAGCTCGGCGACCGCCCGGGCGGCCGTGGTCCGGCGCCCGCCCGACCGGCGCGGCTGCCCGCCGGTGCTGCCGCCGCGGGCCGGGGAGTTCTCCTCCTGGACCGGAGGATGGCTGCTCTGCGTGACCAGCGATACGTCATCGGCGCGCGGAGCAGGCGCCACGGGCTGCGGCGCAGGCGCCGGGGTGACGGCCGCCTGGTTCCGCTTGATCAGGGCGAGGACCGCGTCCTTCGCGTCGTTCAGGGCCTTCACCAGATCGTGCGTCAGCTGGGCCTCGGCGGCCACGTTGCGCAGCGAATCGAGGAGCTCGGCCCCCTCCGGCCCCTGACCGGAGGCCAGGTCGAGGGTGGTCCACGAGGCCGAGACCAGAGCCTGGGCCACCGCCGTCGCCTGCTTCAGCGAGTTGCCGAGCCGTTCCGCACTGACCGGTCCGAGGTCGAAACCGGCCAGGGCCTCCACGGTCCGCTTCGCCCCGGCGGCGCCGTGCCCCGAGGTCCGGTCGAGGGCCTTGAGGAGGTCGACGGCCCGGCGCGCGATGGCGAGGCGACCGGTCTCCACGGTCTCGTCGAGCCGAAGGAAGGAGGCGTGCTTCTGCAGCTGCTCCACCAGCTCGTCCGCCGGGCCCTGGTAGGTGCGCACCTGCGCGCCGATCTCCCGCGCGAGCTGGTTGACCATGCGTCCGCGGCGCAGGGTGGGCGCGGGCGCACCGAAGATGGTGCGGTACCGCTGCTGGGCGGCCTCCCAGTCCTCCTCCGAAGGCAGGGGCTGGCTGCGCAGGGCGTCCCGCTCCTTGACCTGGGTGAGCTCCGGGGCAGGGTCGAGCGGGGTGCCCTCGCGGACCCAGACCCGGTCGTCCATCTCCGCGTACGAGGCGACCACCAGCCGGGCGAGGAAGTCGGGCAGGCCGCGCGGCACCGGCTTGTCCGTCCAGTCGGTGAGGGTGATCAGGCTGAGGTCGCCGGTCACGCCCTGCTCCCGGGCCAGCTGGCGGAAGTGGTCCGCCCAGAACTGCGACAGCTCGAAGTACGCCTCCTTCTGCTGCCCCAGGCGCAGCGGGCCGACTATCCGCCGCATCAGGGCCCGGTCCGCCGCCGGGACCTCGGCACGCCCGTCCCGCGCCTCGGCCGCGGCCCGGACGTGGGTGAACACCTTGCGGGCGTCGGCCGGCTTGACCGTGGTCCCGGTGTTCTCCGGGTCGAGGTCGGGGTGGTCCGGGAACTGGGTCGCCAGCAGCTTCCCGGCGATGTGCCGGATGCCGTCGCGCAGCGACTGCCCGAAGGAGAGGGTCAGCCCCTCCACCTCGCGGAGCGAGGTCAGGTGGTCGTCGAACCCGAGCTCCACGTCGGCGGCCTTCTTGTCGGCCAGGCCGTAGGCCTGCTTGAAGGCGGCCTTGACGTTCTTGAGCAGGGTTTCCCGCTGGGTCTCCAGCAGGCCCTTGGCGCGGGCGCGGTTGTCGGCGTTCAGATGGCCCGCGTACTGGCCGTCGAAGCGCTGCTCGTCCGCGAGCGCCCTGTCGATCACGACCAGGCGCCGGAAGTCGGCGTACCGCTGGTGCGAAAGGTGGGTGGGCAGCCAGGCCACCGTCCGCGACGGCTCGCCCTGCTTCTCGCGCAGCCTGCGCATCCGGTCCCGGTCCTCGACCGGCCCGTACTCGCTCTCGTCGAAGGGCAGGTCGATCACGATCCGCCACAGGCCGTCCTGCCGGGGCATGAGGTCGTGGTCGGGCAGGTCGTCCTCGTCGGCCACATTGCCGAAGACGACCTCGGCCGTGCGCTCCGTACCCCGCCAGACGAAGGGCAGTTCGTCGATCAGCTGGCCCTGGGTGATGCCGAGCTCGTCGGCGAGCAGCCGCCGGGCCAGTGCCGTGCGGTTGCCGGGGTTGTCATTGACGTTGGCGTTCGCGATGACCGAGTCCACGTCGACGCCGGACAGCTCCAGGCGGACGCCCCGGTTGGCCTCGCTGCCGGTCTCCACGATCTCCGGGAAACGGGCCGCCCACTCGGACACCTTGTTCTGGAGGATGCCGTACTCGCGACCCGGGATGGGCGCCACCACCGAGCCGTAGTTGAGAGCCGACAGCCGGCGGATGGTCAGATCGGCGAGGGCGGGAACGCTCGGCGCGAGCGCGGAGAGCAGCAGGGTGCCGATGATCCGGTTGTCACCGACGAACAGCTTGACCCGGGCGCGCAGCGCCTGGTCGGTGAGGCTGTCGGGGCGGTGGGTGTACTGCTCGACCTCCTCCTCCGTCACGTTGTGCGTGGCCAGCAGGTACGGGCGCAGCTTGGTCCGGTACAGCTTGTCCGCGGCCTCGAAGACCACCTTGAGGCTGTCGGTGAAGGGCTTGTCGCCGCCCGCCGTGATCAGCGGGTACAGGTCACCGACCGGGATCAGGTCGCCCAGCCGCAGCTCGTCCCGGTGGTCGGCGAGGAGCTGGCCCATCAGCTTCATACCGGTCCGGTTGCGCTGGAGGGCAGAGGAGACGTGCACCAGCGTGTCCATGAACGCCGGCGAGAACGGGTACGTCAGCCGGAAGCTCTCCTCGTCGGCCCCGACCCCGTCGGCGCCGCGGTCCGAGCCGAGCAGGGTGTCCCACACCTCCTGGCGGACCTTCCGGGTCTTCTCGAACTCGGCCCGGACCAGCGCGGCGGCCTCGTCGTCCTTCGGCTGCAGCAGCCGGGCGTGGGCGACCTGCGGGAGGTTGCGGTCCTCCAGCGTGATCTTGTCGAACCGGCCGGAGGCCAGGTTCAGGGTGTCCTGGATGGAGGACTCGGCAGCTCCCGACACCTCCTCGCCGACCAGCTCGCGCAGGTCGCGCTGGCGGGCGATGAAGGAGACCACGGGGATCGCGCGGCGGGCGTCGCCGCCCTCCACGAAATTGGTGATCTTGCTGGCTTCCTTGGCGACGAACTTCTGGTCGTGGATGAGCGTGGCCAGCCACAGGATGAGCTCGTCGAGGAACAGGATCAGGCCGTCGTACCCGAGGCCCTTGGCGTGCTCGGCGATGACGGACAGACCGGCGTCGAGGGAGATGAAGCCGTGCTCGTCCTCGGCGGCGTTCTTCGCGAAGCCGGGGAGGAGATTGGTGCTCGCGTCCTGTACGAGGCGGGCGCGCAGCTCGGCCGGGGTCGCCGGGCTGACCAGGTTGAGCCCCTGGGCGGCCTCGTGGACCTCCTCGGCGGCCAGCGCGGTGTCCAGCAGCTGGGGGGTCCAGGCGAAGGACTCGCCCCACTCGTCGTCCTCGTCCGCGCCGCCGGCACCCTCGGCCGCCAGGCCGGCGATGACGGCGTCATCACCCATCCGGCTGCGCATGGCCCGGATGTCGTCGAAGAGCGCGTCCGTCCGGTACACCTGCGGGGTCTCGGCCTCCGGATGCAGCCGCTTCACGTGCGTCACGTACCCGCCGAGGACCCGCTGCTCCAGGGCCTTCGCCCCCAGCATGTGGTACGGCACGAGCAGGAACCGCTTGCCGTCCGTACCGAGCCACTCGTGCTTGGTCAGCACGGGGTCGAAGCCGCCCTTGGCGCGGGCGGCCGGGCTGCCGCTGAGCAGCGCGTGCAGCACGGCCATGAAGTGCGACTTACCGGAACCGAAGGAGCCGTGGAGGTAGGCCGCCTTGGATGTGTGCCCGTCCAGGGCGGCCTTGATCAGCCCCAGTGCCTCGTCGAAGTTCTCCAGCAGCCGCTCGGTGACCACGTAGTCCTTCAGCGCCCGCTCGGCACCCTCGGGGCTGGTGGCCTCCGAGAGCTGCAGGACGAAGTCCGAGGTCGAGATGGACTCCTTGATGTTGATCACATCGCGGAGCAGGGGCGGCTGCTGGGCCATGTAGGGGCTCACTCTCCGGTGGGTCGGTCGTCGCGCTGCTCACCCGATCGTATGGGGTGGGTCCGACATTGCGGGACCGATCTCGCCAGAGACGATCACACCCGGGCAGGCGGGATCAGCTCGCGCAGCTTCTCCCGGGTCTCCGGGTCCGTGGAGTGGACGACGGTGCCGATCATGCCGCGGGTCAGCAGCACCTTGTACGTGTTGCGGATCAGCCGGTCGATGTCCTCGTCCGTGGTCGCCTTGGTGAAGATCGGGTCCTTCGAAGCGGCACGGTCCACCACCCAGCGGTCGGTACGCCAGACCAGGTCCGGCCCGATGATCACCCCGGACCAGTCGTACTCGAAGCCCTGGGCGGTGTAGACACAGCCGACCTGGCCGAAGCCGGCCTCCTCGGTGGCCCACAGGGCACGCGGCGGCAGACCGAACAGGGAGCGGTCGCCGGGTACGTTCCACGGCCTGGCCCAGTCGCCGATCACGACATCGGCGGGCAGCTCTGTCATCTCCGAGGTGATGTTGGTGGTCCACTTCCAGCAGTAGCCGGCCGCCATCCGTGCGCCGTAACCCTCCGCCTTCCGGGCGGTCAGGAAGTCCTCCAGCTCCTGCGGACTGTCCACGGTCAGCAGCTGGACCTTGTCGTCCGGCTCCCAGACGACGGGCCCGTCGCCCGCCAGCCCGAGCAGGCTGGTCACCCAGTGGAGGTACGCGTCACTGCCACCGCACCGGAACTGGCTGTCGAGCGGCACGACCGTGCAGTCCAGGCCCTGCGCCGCCGCGGCCTGCCGGATCTGCTCGACCGTCCCCATCTCTCCCGGACGCACCACCTGGTGCTGGTCCAGCAGGAACACCGGCACCCGGGCCGCGTCGATCAGCTCCGCGACCTGGGGCCTCCCCGTGCGCAGCGCGGCCTTCGTGTACCGGTTCGCGGACGTCAGCCGAATGCGGTGCGCCTCGTCGCAGATCAGCACGTCGAGGTCGTTCGGCTCCGCCTCCATGAAGCTGTTGAAGTACATGAACAGCTTCTTCACCTCGGTCTTCCGCGCTCCCGCGATCTTCCGCATCGTCTGGGTGAAGGAGGAGGATCCGGTCGCGTGGAGGGCGGCCACGCCGTGCCGGTACAGCTCGCCGAGGAGGGACAGGGCGATCACGCTCTTGCCGGAGCCGGGCCCGCCGGTGACCACGATCACCTGCTTGTGATTGGCCTGCTTGGCCTTCCGGACCGCCGACATGACCAGCTCGTAGGCGACCTTCTGCTCGTCGAGCAGCACGAACTGCTCCCGGTTGCGGACCTCCTCGGCCGCGACCTTCATCAGCTGCTTCGACGGCCGCACCTTGGCGTTGAGCAGGATCTCGGCGGCCTCCGCACCGGACTTCGGGGCCAGCCGGGACCGCAGGTAGTCCTGGAACGAGCTGCGCTGGTCCTGGGTGAACAGCCGGCCGTGCACGTCCTCCGGCACCTCGCGCAGCCAGCGGACGGCGGAATCCTTGGCGTTGTGCAGATACGCCACGCCCGTGACGGAGTCGGGGGCCTGGGCGACGGCCCCGTTGAACGACACCAGGTAGTCGCAGTACGCGCGGACCTGCTCGATCGGGTTCAGCACGGGGTCGGCGTAGGCCTCGATGCGGCAGAGCCGCGGGTCGTTCTCCTCCTGGTACGCCTTGCTCCACTGCTTGAGCTCGACGACCACGTACGAGGGCTCCCCGGTGGCCGGGTGCACGCCGGCCAGAACCACGTCGGCGCGCTTGCTGGTCAGCGGCAGCGCGTACTCGATCATCATCTCGACGTCGCCGAGCCCGGCCTCGACGAGGGTGTTCGCGAGCACCGGGAGGCTGCGCTCCCAGGACTGGACCTCCGAGGGGTGGGGACGGTGGCCGCGGGCGTGCAGGAAGTTCTCGGCCAGCATCAGCGCGAGCGCCCCTTCCGCGATCGAACCGCCGAAGAAGCGGGCGGCCACGGACGCCACGGATTCGCGGAACAGCAAGACTTGCCCCCAGGCAGCACGAAGTGACTCGTGCGGGTGGGGGCATGTCCTGTCGGTGTCCGCGGACGCGTATGCGTATGCGTATGCGTATGCGCCTGCGGCGAGGAAGCCCGTCGGGCCGCTGAGATTGGTCCGGCCATCCTAGGACAGGCGGTGATCACGTGGCTGGGGTGGAGTGGCTCAAAGTGCGCGGCGGCTGCGGGCATTCAGCTCTGCGAGACAGGCCAGGAGCCGCTCCCACCTGCTGACGGGCTCGATGTCGGCGGGGTCCGCGGTCCACTCGGGGCCGGCGGTGAGCGGCCGGAGTCGTACGCCGGTCCTGTCGTGGCCGGCGACGAGCCCGACGCGGTCGGTACGACGGTCCCGTACGGCCTCGCCGAGCCGGAGGGGGAGTGGCTCGTGCCGGACGGCGGGTAGGCCCGTCACCCGGCGGTACCCTTCGCGATCACCTTGGCCAGGGCATGGGCAACGGGCGCCGAACACACCCCGAGGTCCACGAGCGCGTACGGGGCCCCGCTCTCGCGCTCGTTCGGCCAGGGGGTACGGACGTCCATGGCGGGGAGCTGGATGCCGGCCCGGGTGAGGGCGACGGCGAGGGCGTCGCGGGCGGCAACGGCTTCCTTGATCTTGGCTCGCGTGGCGCGGGTGTTGCGCGTGAGGAACTTGGGCTGCTGCGGGGGAGTTGCGGACATGGCTCTCCTGTCGCTGGGGATCTGGAGGATGCGGACAGTTGTCTGTCTCTTGCTCGTTCGCCTGAACCGGATCGGTGCGGGGGATTACGGTGCGTAGTACGGGCATTACGAGGATGCATCCGGAACGGGACCGGCACGCCGGGCGGTGGTTGTCCTTCGCCGCAGGTGATCACTGGTTCCACAACTTCCACACCAGCGCCTCGGAGGGGAGCGCCATGCCGCAACGACGCGTCATCACCGGCCGCAGCCAGGAACCGCGCCAGCGGTTCGCGGAGGAACTGCGGATACTCCGGACCGGGAGCGGGGCGAGCCTGCGGCAGTTGGGGGAGCGGCTGGGGTGGGACTGGTCGCTCTTCGGGAAGATGGAGAAGGGCGAGACCATCGGCGGCCCGGAGGTGGTCCAGGCCCTGGACCAGCACTACGGGACGCCGGGGCTGCTGCTGGCGCTGTGGGAGCTGGCGGCGGGCGACCAGCGGCAGTTCCGCGAGCAGTACCGGCGGTACATGGCGCTGGAGGCGGAGGCGGTGAGCCTGTGGCACTTCGCGGTGAGCGTGCTGCCTGGGTTGTTGCAGACTCCGGGGTACGCGCGGGAGCTGCTGACTGTGGGCGGGATGGCAGAGCCGGAGCTGACGCAGCAGGTTGAGGCCCGCATGGGGCGGCGGGAGTTGCTGGAGGGGAAGGAGGCGCCGCGGTTCCGGACGATCCTGTCGGAGGCGGTGCTGCGTGCGGGGTTGCTGGACACCGGTGAGTGGCGTACTCAGCTTGAGTACCTGCTGGAACTGGCCGACCGGCCGCATGTGACGATCCAGGTGCTGCCGTTGGGCGTTGGGCCACATGCCTTGGTGAGTACCGACGTCATGTTCCTGCGGCTGCCGGATGCGCGTACCGTGGCCTACACGGAGAGCGCTCACCGTGGTGAACTCGTTGAGGAAAACGCGTCGGTTGAGCGTCTGCAGCGCGCCTACGATGCGGTTCGTGACCTGGCGCTTTCCCCCGCCGAGTCGCGGAAGTTCATCCTGCGCATGTTGGAGGAAGTACCGTGCGAGCCATCGAGCTGAGTGCCGTTACATGGCGGAAGAGTAGTTACAGCAACCCTGACGGTGGCCAGTGTGTCGAGGTCGCCGACGGTATTGCTGCTGGCGTCCCCGTGCGGGACTCCAAGATTCCGGACGGCCCGGTGATCGTGTTCGGGGCGAGCGGCTGGAACTCCTTCGTTGCGGCGCTTCGGGACCGGCAGTTGAGCAGCTGAGACCAACGGAACGGCTCCCGCGATCGCCTGATCACGGGAGCCGCTCTGCCTTGAGGGGCTGCTACTTCTTGGTGGTGCGGCGTCCTCGGGTTGTGGCCGCGGGCCGCCAGGCGCGCAGGTCGTCGTCGGTGAGGCCGTGCTTGCCCTGCTCCATCTGCCGGTCGCCCCGGAAGAACACGGCGGGCGAGGAGCCGAAGTTGGCGTCGAACTCGTTGTGCCACTGGTCGAGCCAGGGCTGAAGCTCCAGCAGGCCGGCCAGGAAGGGCGTTGCCTCTTCTGCGCTCATCGCCTCGTTGGTGGCGATGTACGTGTCGAGAGCGTACGCCTGCTCCCCGTGGTCCCAGCCGGCCCAGCCGTACAGCTCGGGGGTGGCGGCATTGGTTTGGCCGTAGGAGATGAAGCGCTCCTTGGGTACGTCGAGCTTGCCGCGGGCCCGCCAGTAGGAGGGGCGCAGGAAGTCGGCCGAGGTGTACTTCGGCGGCACGGGGATCTTGTCCCTGATCTTCCGCTTGGCCAGCTCGTCCGGCTCGGCGTCCTCTTGCCGCTGGCGATCCCAGACGTCCTCCCAGTCCGCGCGCTTCTTGAGCCCGGAGGGCTTGTAGCGCAGGGCGGCGAGGAACGGCACGTGCTCGTCGCTCATCAGCTCGGCGACGACGGCGGGCAGTTCCTTGCGCGGGGCGTAGATCTTGGCGACGGAGACGAAGTCCTCGTCGCGGGAGAGGTTGTCGGTCAGGCGGGAGAGGGTGATGAGGGCGGGCATCCCATTCTCATCGAACCAGTGCGAACGATCCTCGATCCGGTCGAGCAGCCAGGCGCGGAGCGCCTTCTCCTGGAGCGCGTCCCAGCCCTCGGTAGCCCAGCGTCGCTTGTACTCGGGCCGCTCGACCATGCCGATGGCGCGGGACGACTCGATGGCGTCGATCCGCTTCTGGACGATTGCGCGGTAGGCGGCGGGCCAGTGGGACGGGATCTCGGTGATGGGCGTAGATCCGTGCCGCTTGAACCACTCGTCGCTGGCCTCGCCGGCGGCAACGCGGCGGGCAAGCACGATCTCGAAGGCACGCTCACCGAGGGCGAGTTCGGGGATGTCGGGCGAGTCCGGGTCCGGGTCCTTGGAGACACGCAGGTCTTCGGGGTACAGGTTGTAGAGGGAGTAGACCTGCCAGTCCAGCTCCTCCTGAAGAGCGATCATGCGGGACCGGATTGAATTCCAGGTTGAGTGCCCGTTTTGAAGAAGTCCGAGTGTTGGTGTGACGTGAGACGCGAGCGTCCAGGGGCTGGATGCCTTAATTCTTGAGGTCAAGTCTTGAATTGAACTAGCAATTAGCTCGGGAGAGTCGTCGCTGAGGGGAAAGTTCTCAATTACGGATCCTGTGAACTCGTAGTACTTCTCCCAGCCCTCGCTGGCGATGCCGCCGCCAATTCCGCCGTGTCCGCGGTCGAAGCAGTTCTGCTTGAACCAGAAGCAGGCGGTTGAGCTATTGATGAGTCCAAGGATATTCGCGTGTTCTTCGTGCGTTGATGACTTGGGGAGTTTGATTACGGGCGACTTTTGGTTGAATACATTACCCCCTCCGTCTAGGGCGAAATTGTTGTGCGTCGCCACGAAGGAAAAGGTAATGGAGAGCTCTGTTTCGTAAGTGGATTTCGTGTGTTGCATGTAGACCCACCACTCAAGGCCTGCTGCTGCCATGTCGCCCTGGAACGTTCGACGCGTTTCGAGCGTTCGCCGAACCCGCCATAGCTCGTGCGCCAGGGCGAGCGGGTCAAGCGTATTTCCGTACGGATACCAGATAAATTCCTTGGGTGTGGCATCCCAGTCGCGAACATCTTCGCCCGTCAGGACTGGGCGCAAGTGTTCTGAATTTCGGAGCTCGCCGCTTCGGAATGGCCTGCGTGGGCGGATGAAGGCGTCATCGGCTCCGGAACGAATCGCTCCACCAACGGGCGGGGAGATGACCTCCCGCAGTCTGGTTTTTCCCTTCTCGATCTCCTCGACCAGTTCGAGTCCACCATCCGACAAGATCCAGGGCTGGTTTCCGAAGTATCGACCTCTATCAAGGTTGGCGATGGAGATCCACTTGCCGGAATATTCGGGCTTGTCGATGTTCTCGAGAATCTCATCCCAAACGTATCCGACTGAGTCCTGATCGGGGACTTCTGGTTCCCCTTGGATGCTGCGAACTGTATGTACTGGCCGACTTTCGGAAGGGGTTCCGTGCTGCCCGATCAGAATTACAGTTGGAGTTCCGTGATCGGCAACGTGGGCGCCGGAAGTGTCGATGACCTCTGTCAGTTCGACTCTGTGGGCAAAGAATTCTTCAATCAGTCGCTTTCCTGCTGCGCGCTTCATGAATGAATTCGCGGTGATCTGGCCGACCCGCCCACGCCGGTCGCCGCCGCTTCCCTTTTTGGCCAGTTCGAAGAATCGCTGTGCAAACGGAACTGAGAGTGCGTAGGTTCCCGTGCAGGCGTCGTACAAGCCGCGATACAACTCGTTGAGCTTCTTGTCCTTCACAGTGATGTACGGCGGGTTGCCGACCACCACGTGGTAGCGGCCCTGCTTCAGGATGTCCGGGTGCTCGTGGATGTCTTCCGTCTGGTACTTGAACTCGGCGAGTTCGTCTGAGCCCTCTGACCCGTCGCCCTCGAAGAGGGCTTCCTGCTTGTACCGGTTCTTAATGAGGGAGTCGCCCACTGCCAGGTGGATCGGCCACTCGTACTTTGCGGCCTCCGCCAGCGTGCGGACCCCGCTCGCCGCCATTGCTGCGACCAGGAGTCGGAAACGGGCGATGGCTACCGCGAAGGGGTTCAGGTCGACGCCGTGGACCGAGTCCAGAGCGGCGGCGACCCGCTCGTGCAGGTCCTTGCCGGGCTGGCCCTCCGCCCACAGGCGGACCAGGCGCCGGAACGCGCCCAGGACGAAGTGCCCCGACCCGCACGTGGGGTCGATCATCTTCAGGCCGTCGTAGCCGAACTCGCGGACCGCCGGGTCCATCGTGCGGTCGAGGATGAACTCCTCCACGAACTCCGGGGTCTGGAGCAGCGCATACGTCTTACGGGCGGCCTCGCTGAGGTCCTGGTACAGGTCGCCCAGGAAGCGGGTGTCCCAGCCCTTCGTGCCGTCGCCGTCCTCCTCCAGGGGGTCCGTGAAGTCGTGGACCAGGACGCCCGCCTCGTCACGCGTGCGCCAGAAGTCCACCAGGTCACGCGCGCCGTCGTGGGACAGCGGGATCTGGTAGAGGGGGTTGTGGCGGCGGTCGAAGAGGAGGCGGCCCGCCTGGCCGGCGCCGAGTTCGGCGAAGGCGTGTTCCAGCCAGCCGCGGTATGTGGGGTCGTCGGACCGGCCGACGTAGTCCTCGAAGCGGGCCAGGGCCAGGTCGCGGCGGTCCGGTTCGGGGGCCGTCAGGTACGGCTCCGGGATCAGGCGGTTGTCCTCGCTGAAGCGGACGAAGACCGTGCCCAACACCCAGGCCACTGCTACCTGGGTGACCCGCTCGTCCAGCCAGGAGTTCCAGGTCGCGGCCGTGCGGCCCAGCTTGCGGGCGCGGTCGTATTCCGCACGCAGGCGGGTGCCGACCTCCTCGACGGCCTTCACCTGTTTCGTCAGATCGGCCTCGGCCGCTGTGACCTGCTTCTTCAGATCGTCCAACAGGGCCTTACGGTCGATCACTTGACGTCTCCCTCGGTTGCAACAGCGGCACCGGCGGGAAGCCGGTCCCGGTCCAGGACCCACGAGTCCGGAAGTTCGATCCATTCGCCCAGGCCGACCTGGTACGCCACGGCCACCAGCCCCAGCTTCGGCTCCCGCGCCGGGTCACCTTGCGGGACCAACAGCCACAGGCCGCGTCCGCCCTGCCGGGCGGCCTCCGCCAGCCGGTCCAGGACGCCCATCGCGTCGTAGCGGGCGAAGACCGACGCGTCGGTGAGCAACACCGGCCCGCCACCCGCCCCCGGCGCAAGGAGCTCGCGTACCCGCGGCTCCACCGTGCCCCAGGCCGTACGCGCGTACTCGGCGAACTTGAGGGCCCCGCGCGAACCCGCATCGGCCGCGTCCGCCTTGAGCAGGGTTTCCCAGGTCGGCTTGGTGCCCGGCGGGACCAGGCCGTGCAGGGCTTCCAGGAAGAGTTCGGTCACCGAGACCGGCTGGGCGTCGATGGGGTGCGACGCCAGCTTTCGCACCGCCGCCGGGGAGCTTCCGTGGTGCACGGTCAGGACCCGGTAGCCGTCCTTCCGGGCCGACGCGAGCAGCCGCTCCTTCGCGCGCGCCGAGCCCGCCACCAGGGGGTCGTCCGCGTAGCGGGTCACCGCGCCGGCGTCCGTGGCGCCCAGCCCGGAGCCCGAGGTCAAGTAACTGGTGACGCTGTCCATGCGGCTGGGCAGGTAGCGCAGCGTCTTCGTGTCCTCGCGGGTGGACAGAGCCAGGTCGAAGCCGGCGTCCCGGAGAGCCTTGGTGAGGGGGCCGCCGGTCGGCAGGTCGTGGGTGAGGGCGCCCCGGCCGTCCGGGATCACCAGCTCGGGGAAGCGGGCCCGGACGCGCTCGTGGATGTCCTCGTCCCGGATGCCCGGCTGGCGGCCTTCCGGTACGCCGGGGATCAGGCGGATCAGGCCGGCCTGGGTGAGGCGCAGCGCCCGTACCAGCGGCAGGTCGCGCGGGTAGATCTCCAGACGCGGGGTGGCGGCCGCGTTCAGCGAGGCGGCCGCGGCCAGCTCGACGACACGGCGCTCGTCCCACTCGATGGTGCCGGGGGGCGGGGTGAGGGCGCCGAGTTCGCCGAGGACCGTAGCCGCCGTGGGGAGGGTTTCCAGCTTCGCCAGGCGGTCCGCGGTGCGGCCCAGCCGGGAGGCGTAGTCCAGCAGGCCGGGGGCGGTCGGGGTGTCCGGGCCGTCGGCCTCGCGGACGTCCAGGGCGAGCAGGCCGGCGCCGAGGGAGTCCTCGGTGGCCTTGCGGTTCGGCTGGTGCTGGAACTCGGCCTCCTCCGGATCCAGCTGCTCCACCTCCACCACGGCGCGGACCGCGGCGAGGGCCAGCGCGCGGCGCTGCTCGCGCTCCGCGAGCTGGGTGCCGCGGCGGACCGCCAGGGCGTCGGCGATCTCGACGGCGGACGCGACCCGGCCCAGCCCGGACAGCAGGCCGACGATCTCGTCACGGAGCGCCTGCACCGCCGGGTGCTTCTTCCAGCGCTTGCGCTCCTCCTTCAGCATCTGCGGGATGCGGCCCGCGGACAGGCCGAGGGCTTCCGCCACGTCCTTCTGCTTCGGCCAGACGCCGATGGCGGGCAGCTCGCCGCGCTCGTCGGGCAGGCGCAGCAGCAGCCGGACCATTTCGACCTTGTTCGCGTTGGAGCGGTTGTTGTTCAGCTCCGGGACGAAGAGCGTGGCGAGGGTGTCCAGGCTGACCGACTGGAGGGTCTTGCCCGAGAGGCCTGCGGCACCTTCGGTGAGCGACAGGCTGCCCAGTACCGCGGACTCGGCCGCGGTGAGCTGGGCGAGCTCCTCCTTGGCCTCGGCCCGGCCGCGCGGGCTGAGCGGCGAGAGCGGTTCCTCGCGCAGCAGCTTGCCCCACTCGCGCTGGCGGCGCTGCACCTCGGCCCGGGTCTTCGCGCCCAGGCCGGGCGCGTTGAGGAGCTTGTTGCGGCTGTAGTCGAGCAGGGCGCCGACCGTGGTGATGTCCAGGCCGTAGAGGAAGGACTCGGCGGCCGGGGTGAGGCCGGCGGCCGAGAGGTGGGTGTCCCGGGTGACCTCGGCGGCCAGCCGGTCGCGCTGCTGCTCGGCGGTCAGGGAGTCGGCCTCCGCGATGGCGGGGGTGCCGGCATCGGGGGTCCGCGGGGTGGCCGTCGGCTCAGGGTGGCGGGAGCGGTGGCTGGACGGGACGGACTGCGAGGCGTCCAGGAAGATCTTCTTCCAGGCGTCCCGCATCGGCTTCAGGTCGGGGAAGCGTTTGCTGATGTCCCGGGCCAGGGCCTTCTGGAAGAAGGCCACCAGGCCGTCCCGTACCGCCGGCTCGAAGGCGTCGGCCGCGACGACGGGGTACGGGAACTCCTTCGGGTCCGTCATCCGGGGCGGGACGGAGCCATCGCCCCACTTGGGCAGCTCGCGGGAGGCCATCTGGTGCAGGGTGACCGCGACCGCGTACCGCTCGGCGTGCGAGTCGTACGCGGTGCGCGTGAGGGTCCCGACGAACGGGTCGAGGTAGCCCTCGGTGCCGGCCTCGTGCTCGGTCGCGGGGTAGCCCGCGAGCGAGAAGTCGATCAGGACGAGTTCGCGGGTGCGGTTCGGGCGGATGCGGATGGCGATGTTGTCCGGCTTGATGTCGCGGTGCCAGACGCCCTCGCCCTCCAGGAAGTCGACGGCGCCGAAGAGGTAGTCGCCGTACGCCTCCAGCTGGTCCATGGGGAGCCGGCCGCGCTCGCGGAGCTGGCGGGCGACGGTCTCCTCGCGGTGGCGGGTGCGGCTGACGGACTCGTCGGTGCGCTCCGGGTCCCCCTCGCGCTCGTCGCCCACGTACTCCAGGGCGAGGACCGTACGGCCGCCGATCTTGAGGGGCTGCGGCTCGACGAGACGGATGACGCGCGAGTCGGCGCGCAGCCGGCCCATGGTCTCGGCCTCGCGCTCCAGTACTGCGCCGCGGCTGTCGGAGAGGGCCACCTTGAGCACGGCCAGGGGGCGCGTCCCACGGGCTTCCGCCGCGCGGTCGCGCACGAGGAAGGCCCGGCTGGTGGAGCCGGTGCCCAGTCGGCGGCGGACTTCCCAGCGTCCGGCGAGGACATCCCCGGCCACAGCCTCCAGCGGGTCCTTCTCCGGGACCGGGGCGGCCTCGGGGCTCTCGGCGGCCTCGTGGACGGCGGCCGCGGCGTCGGCGGAGGGCGCGGTGAGGGAGTCCTCGACCAGCTCCAGCATCTCCAGGAACTCGTCCACCGTCGACAGCCGCTGGGCGGGCCGGTAGGCGGTGGCGGCCTGGACCAGTTCGTCGATGTCCTCGGACAGGCCGTCCACGAGGGAGCTGGGGCGCAGGCCCTCGCCGGCTTCGAGGCGGGCGAGCAGCTCTGCCTGGCTGGCGGCCGGGGGCCTGCCGGTGACCAGGAGGTAGGTGAGGACGCCGAGGCCGTAGACGTCCAGGTAGACCGGGTCGGCGTTGAGGGCGGTCAGCTCGGGGGCGAAGTACGGGTCCGAGTCCTTCGCCAGGTGCATGGCGGACAGCGCGGTGGGGGCGAACCGGGTGGCGCCCGGGGTGGGTCCGCCGGTGCCGCTGCTCTGGGTCGCGATCTGCCAGTCGGAGATCTGCAGGCGCGGTGTGATCCAGGCGGCGTCCTCGCCGATCGCCTGGCCCTTGCGGCCGCGGCTGCGGGGAATCACGTGGATGGAGCGGGCGGCCAGGGCCCGGTGGAAGATCCGGCGCGAGTGGGCGGAGCGTACGGTCTCGGCGAGCTGCCGGACCAGTGCCATCCGGCCGAGGATGTCCAGTTTGTCGCCGTACTGGTGCAGGTACTCGTCGAGCCGCAGGGTCTGGCGGTCGTAGTCGAAGATCAGGACGGGGCCGGCGGAGTGACCCGACGGGTGGTACTGCTGGAGCTGCACGACACCGGGGTGCTTGAACCGCTGGAGCACTGCCGCCTCACGGCGCGCGGCGTTCTCCACCGACTGCCGCAGGGACGCGGACGAGCCGCGTTCCCGCAGGTAGATGCGGACACGGGCGGTCTCGGGCAGCTCGCTGTGCTGGGCGTTGTAGTCCGCCCAGGTCGGGCCTACGTCGAAGGCCTTCCGCTCCAGCTCGTACGGGCCCACCTTGTACTCGGCGTCGCTGCGGCGGATGCCGACCCGCTTCAGCGCGGCCTCGATCTCCCGCGAGTCGACGGCGGTGATCCTGCGCCGTTCGTCACGGGGCGGCTCCTTGAGCATGGCGAGCAGCTCGGGAAGGGTGTAGACGCCGTTCTGGTCGTGGGCGGGGAGCCGGACCCGGAGCGAGCCGTCGGTGAAGCAGACCGCCTCGGCGACCCAGACGCGCTTGCCGTGGTGGGAGAGCAGGCCGGCCAGCTCCTTGGCCTTCTTGTTGACCAGGTGCAGCGGGTTGCCGTGCGACTCCCGGCGGCCGCCCGGCTTGAGCTGCACCCAGGTGCCGCTCTCGCTGGTGACCGTGCCCCGCCAGTTCTTGAGCTCGATCATGCAGGCGCCGCCCGGGGCGACGACGAGCAGGTCCACCTCGCGGACATGGCCGGTGTTGGCGGTGAAGGTGAAATTCGACCAGGCACGCCACGGGTCGGCGTCGGGGAGCTGCTCACGGATGGCGTCCAGCGCGCGGCGCTCGTGATCGAACTCGGACTCGGTGACCGTGGTCCACCGGCCTTCCCGCATGCGCTGTTCCCGCTTTCTCCGTCACCGCGCCGTCTGAGGTCTCCGCCCGTTCCGTCCGGCGCTGCCGGACTTGGCGGAAGCCACGGGAATCCTAACCGCAGGGGGTGACAGAGGGGTGTGGCGCTGCACAGCCGAGGCCTGCGGCTGGGGACGCTCAGCGGCCTGGCCCGTAGGCGGGTGTCCTGGGGCCAGGCGTCGGAGCGACCGCAGGGCCGGTCCTGCAGGCGGTGGCGTAGCAGCGCCAGAACCAGTTGGGCGTCCGCCCCGCCGGCGTGGGTGGGTCAGGGGCGGCTCGCGGGCCCGGCTCGGCCTCCTCAGGTGGTGGTGTCCAGGAGCAGTCTTGCTGCCCGTGTCGCCCCGTCGGTGCGGACCGTGGCGGCCACGGCCTTCGCCCGGGTGTCGGTTTCCGGCGCCAGGGCCGGCTTGAGTGCGGCCGACAGGGAATCGACGGTCGGGACCGGGCCGGCGTGGGCTGTGCCGATGCCCAGGTCGGCCACCCGGGCGGCCCAGTACGGCTGGTCCGCCAACTGGGGCACCACCACCTGCGGAGCGCCGGCCCGGGCGGCCGTCGTCGTCGTACCCGCGCCACCGTGGTGCACGACGGCGGCCACGCGTCCGAACAACTGCTGATGGTTGACCTCGCCGACGGCGAAGCAGTCGTCCCGGTCGTCGACGAGGCCCAGTTCCGCCCAGCCGCGCCCGACCAGGACGCGGCGGCCCGTCGAGCGGACCGCCTCGATGGCCACCCGGGCCGCATTCTCCCCGCCGCCCACGGCCATACTGCCGAACCCGACGTACACGGGCGGCGCGCCGGCGTCCAGGAACGCCTCCAGACCGGCGGGCAGGGGGCGTTCGTCGGGCAGCACCCACGCGCCGGTCTGTACGACGTCGAGGTCCGGTGTCTCCAGCCACGGGTCCAGCACCGGGTCGGTCGCCAGCCACGGCCGGGCGCCGAAGGCGTAGTCGCGGACGTTGTCCACCGGGGGCAGGCCGATCGACGTCCGGTTGGTGTTCAGCGCCTCACCGAACAGCGCATTGATGCTCTGGGCGTCCAGGTCCCACAGCGCGCGGTTGTCGGTCACTTCCGGCGGGAACGGCCGCCCGGGGTATGCCAGCGGCGGGCGTTGCGGCGAAGGCAGGGTCAGCTGCTGGAAGATCGCGGACACGTAGCGGATGCCCAGCTTCTCGGCCACCGACCGCGCACCGGCGATGGCCGGCATCGCCCCCGTCGCCACCAGTACGTCGCACCCCTCTGCCGCCGCCGGCATCACCTCCAACTGGCTGGCGATCAGTTCTGCCGCGCGCTGCGGCAGATTGCCCTTCGACGGCGGCGGAGCCGCGGTCGTCAGCGCGCGTGCCGACTGCCCGACACCCACCACGGACACGCCGACCCCGGCCAGCCGTTCCGCGAAGTCCTCGTCCGGCGGCGCACACACCCGCACCTGCGCGCCTATCTCCCGCAACCGCACCGCGAGCCCCACCAGCGGTTCGACGTCCCCACGCGACCCATACGTCGACAACAGCACACGCACGTCGTGAATCTCCTGTTTCCGTGGTTGGTTGGCGCCAGGCCGAAGGTCCGGGCCCCTTCCCGTGCTCATGAGTATGCGATGGGCGAAGCCCTCAGGGCACTCGGGTTGAGCACGGGAGGGGGCCCGGCCTTCCACGAGGGGCGGGTCAGCGGACGACGGTGGTCCTTCGGCGGCGTGCGTAGGCCACAGCGACGCCGGTCGCGGCGAGGGCCGCGGCGCCGGTGACGGCTGCCGGGTGCCAGGACGTGTCGGCCGCGGGGGTCCCGGACGCGGTGGGGGCCTGGGCCGCCGGCTGGTCCTGCACCAGACCGGCGTACCCGCCGGCCAGGCCCTTGCGGTCGTACTCCGAGCCGGGCAGCTTGTCGCCGTACCGGGCGTTGACCAGCTTCTGGTAGGCGGCGAGGGTCACGGAGCGCTTCCCGCCGAGGCCGGTGGTCGCCTCCTCGTTGAGCGGCTCGACCATGCCCGCGTCGGTGAGCCGGTACCAGGCGTGGATCTGCGGCTCGGTGAAGGCACGGCTCTGCGGGGTGCCGCGTTCGGCGAGGCTGACATCGTTGTCCCCGTCCCGGATGCCGGCCAGCTCCCAGCCCTCGGCGCCGACGTTCTGCGGGCCGCTTCCCGTCGTGGCGGTGTTCCCCTTGGGCGCGAGCAGTACGGCGGCGTGTCTGCCGTCGGCGGCGGTCACCCGGGAGGCGAGGTAGGAGAGCCGCAGTGCGGTCTGCGGGGTCGCCTGGGTCTTGCCGGCCACGAACTCGGGGCTGATCTCGAACATCGGCACCGGGTCCTTGAGATCGAACCTCGGCGGCGCGCCGACCGCGGCGGGTGCGTTGCCGGGGGTGCCGACGGAGCCGCCGTCCGCGCCGGAGGCGGCGGCGGGCTGCCGGGCCGAGACCAGGAAGCGGGAGACGGTGTCCTTGGTCTGGTCGCTGCGGAGGGTCTGCTGGGCGGACGGGTAGCCCGCGATGCCGTCGCCCTCCGCGGCGTGTGCGGAGACGGTGCCGCACAGGGCGGCGGCGAGCGCGGCCGTGGCGAGGACGGCGGCCCGGACGGCAGCGCGCCTGGCACGTCGCATCGTCTGAGCGGTCTGAGTGGTCTGCATGGTCGGTGTTCTCCTCAGCCCTGGATGCCGATGCGGGAGTGGGTCCACTGGAACTGGTTGTTGTTCACGTAGGTGTTGTAGTTCCACCAGGTGTAGGTCTGGGTGGTCTGCCACGGGTCGCCGACCGCGACCATGTTGCTGGTGCTGTCGTAGCCGTAGATGACGTTCATGTGGCCGCCGCCGCTGCGCCAGCCGAACCGGACGGCGAACGGCCGGCCCGCGGCGATCTCGGCGGCGGACTCGTTGAACGAGGCGTTGCGGTAGAGGCTGCGGCCGCTGTTGCTCATCCCCAGCTTGGCCAGGCCGTTGGCCATGTCTTCCAGTGTCGCGGGCTGGTTGTTGCAGTTCACCCACGTGCCCTGGGCGGCGAGCTGGCAGAACCGCTCCTGGGTGACGGTGCGGCCCCAGTACTTGGCGATGGTCACGCCGGAGGCGTCCCAGCACCACTGGGTCCTGACCTGCTTCTGCATGTCGATCTTGAGTGACTTCGCGGTGGTGGGGGTCGTGGGGGTGGGGGTGGGTTTCGGGTTCGGCTGCGGGTTCGAGCCGCAGACCGGCAGACCGGTGGTGTTCTCACGGATGAACGCGTCGGCGATGTAGTACGAGCCGGTGTAGATCCACCGCGGGTTGTTCTCCACGGTGTCGCCGGTGGTCCGGCAGGACATCGAGATCTTGTCGCCGACCTTCGAGGTGCCGTTGACCTGGGCCGAGAGGGACGGCTTGGCGCGGTGGTTGATGGTCTTGTAGTTGCCCTGCCCGCCGATGACCGTGCCACTGACCGCGCCGGCCTGGGCGAGGGCGCCGAAGCCGAACAGCAGACCGCCGGAGAGTGCGGCGGTGACCGCGGCTATCAGCGCTTTCTTGCGGCGGGACGCGCGACGTTTGTGCATCATGCTCCTTGAACGGGTTGAACGGGTTGAACGGGTTGATCTGATTGGTCCGGGAAATTCGGGCCGGCGTCCGGCGGGCGACCGAGTGGGGCAGCCGCCCGCCGGTGGACGGCCGCTCGGAGGAAGGTCAGCCGACTTCTGGACCGTCCGGACCTGGGTCGCGCGGCAGTCCGCGCGCTGGAGGTCGAACAGCAACCCGCCGTGGTACGGGCGGTGCTCACGGTCAGGGCGTATCCGCCGCCGGGTCCGACACGGCGGTCGAGCCGCTCGCGTCGGCGGCGGGCGCGTCCTGAGGACGCCCGCCTCGTTCCGCCGCCGCGGCGCCCGCCTCGGGGTCAGCCGGCGTTCCCGCCTGGGCCCGGTCACCGAGGCCGGAGTGGGCGGGACCCCCCGCTGTCACCACCGACGCCTTGGTGGCGGCGAGAAATATCAACCGGCGCGGCCTACACCGATGGTCATGTTTCTTTCGACGGTCGCCCGCCATGTGCACCTCAAACCTTGGTCGGAGGAGTGGGTGGACGGAAGCCTGTCAGACCGGTAGGCGGAGAATTCAGACAAACGGGAATCGAGGTCGAGATATCTGACCGTTACCTCGCGGTGCATGTTTGATGAACAGTCACTTTCCTGCAGTTTTAAGGGAGTTGCTCCGACCGGCAGGAGATGGTCCAGGCCTTGTCGGAGATCTCGTTATCGAATCGAAATAGAGCCCGGGCGCCTGTTGACGGAAATTCAGTCGAGGATTCACCTAATTACTACGGGCTGAATTTCCCCTGCTACGGCCCGTAAGAAGCCGGGCCGCTCCGGTCGAGGAGCAACGGGTGCCGGCGGCCCACCCGTCCCCAACCGGTGGCCTGTTGGAGTGATGGAGCGGCCGTCGACGCACGAACCAGGTCCGGGAGAAGGAGACCTGGCTGCAAGCAGGAGAACCGCGACGGCGTGTGACGCCCCCTACCGGCAACTGGCCGCCACCCGGCTGCTGAACGGCCGGTGAGCGACACGTGTCGTACGGAGCCGCAGGTGGGGCGAAAGTCGTTGCTGAAGCCGGGGCCGCACCGGAGGCGACGGCATCTGCCCACCCAGCGTCACTCGTGAGGTCCGCTGCCACGAAACCCAACGCGCCGCCGTTCACCGTCCCGGCGTTCACCGTCCCGGCGTCGTCTACACAGCCGAACCCGGCAGCCGGGACGCCGAACGCCTCGCGCTCCTCGCCGTCATGGGAACCCAGGCACTCACCGGCCAGCCGGCAATCCGTCGGCCGTTGCGCATGCTTGCGGCGCCTTCTCCCACTCGCGCCGAGAGATCCGCGTGGTCCACCGCAACGCACCCCTGATCGAGATCGGCCCCGCCTGCGCGCGCAGCCGAACCGGTCAGCGGCCGGTTGCCGACGGCGGCTCGACGCGTCACCCGCTGTTCCGTCGCCGCGGTGTCGTCGTTGTCAGCCAGCTCACCACCCGGCCCACGTCGGAGGCCGAGACGATGCCGATCAGTCGGCCCTGGTCCGTGACCAGCGTGCGGTGTTCGGCTCCCGGGGCCAGTTGCGGCGTGAGCTCCGTGAGGGCGGTGCCCGCGTCGACCACGGTGACGTGCGTGAGCGGCAGCATGGCCTCGGCGACGGTCACGTGCGGCCGCCGCCCCTCGGGTACGCCTCCGGCCCCTCGGAGGGTCAGCAGGCCGAGCGGCGTCCCGTCGTCGCCGGTCACGGGATAGGCGGAGTGCCGGTACCGGTAGCGGGCGTCCGCCAGGAACTCCGCGATCGTGAGGCCGGGTGCGACGGTGACCGGGTCGGGTGTCATCACCTGCCGGACGGGGAGTCCGGCGAGTAGGGCCCGTAGCTGTGCCTGACCGCCTTCCGCCGTGGCAGCGGCGATCAGGAACCAGCCGATCATGACGAACCAGAGTCCGCCGAAGACGTCGCCGCGCGCGAACATGAGCAGGCCGCCCGCCACGAGGAGCCAGCCGAACACGCGTCCGGCAGCTGTGGCCTGCATGCTGGCGCGGTACGGGTCACCGCCGCGCCACCACAGGAACGCCCGCAGCAGTCTGCCCCCGTCGAGCGGGGCGGCCGGGACGGTGTTGAAGAGGGCGAGGAGGATGTTGATCGCGGCCAGCCATATCAGGGCCTCGACGACGAGGCCTCCTCCCGCCGATGCGTCGAGTGCCCAGGCGGCCAGCGCGAAGAGCCCGCCCAGGACGAGGCTCACCAAAGGGCCCGCCCCGGCGATGCGCAGTTCGGCAGCGGGGCTTGGAGCTTCCGTCCGGATCCGGGCCATACCGCCCAGCAGCCACAGGACGATCTCGTCCACGTCGACCTCGTTGCGGCGGGCCACCACCGCGTGGGCCAGCTCGTGCGCGAGCAGCGAGGCGAGGAAGACGGCCGCCGCTCCCAGGCCGACGGCCCAGTACGCCACCCATGGCCGGCCGGGATACATGTGGGGGAGGCTGCCCGAGGCGAGGCCGAGGGCGATGATCCAGAAGATGCCCAGCGCGCTCCAGTGGAGGCCGACCCGTACGCCCGCGACACGGCCGAGCGGGAACGACGCCCGCATCCCGTTCCCTGACTTGCCGGCGGCCCCTTCCGGGCCGGCGGCGGACGGCTGTGATCTCATCCCGCCGTATCCCCCTCGGTGGTTCGGTCGTGGCCGGGGCCGAGGGTCCGGTGCAGTGCGACGACCCCGTTCCGGACGAAGCAGTTCCGCATGGCCATACTCCATACTCCTTCGCGCGGCCGGGGGACGGGAAGCCGGGTGTGGCCGGTCCTGTGCCAGCGGGCCGCCGCGGCGTCAGCCGACTGGGACCACGGCGACCGGCGCAGCGCAGTGGTGGATCACCGCGTGAGCGACATGGCCGATGTGCGGGCCGAGGCGGGCCTTGCGCTTCCGCCGTCCGACGACCAGGAGCTCCGCGCCCCTGGACGCCTTCACGAGCTCGGGCCCGGGGGCGCCGACGACGGCCTCCTCGGTGACGTGGACGCCCGGATACATGGCGCGCCAGGGCCGCACCGCGTCCGCCAGCCGCTGCGCGACCTGCTGTCCCCTGAGCTCGCCGATGCCCGGGTCGGCCACCGCGGCGTACGCGTAGGGGCGGGGGAGGGTCCAGGAGTGCAGGACGCGGAGCGTCCCGCCCCGGCGGGCGGCCTCGGCGAACGCGAATGCGAGTACCGGTTCGCTCGGGTGCCCGAGGTCGACGCCGACGAGAATCCCGCCGGGGGAGGACTCGGGTCGGGGCGCTTGCGTCGGGGTTCCGGACGCCACGTCCGCGGTCTGCTTGTCGTCGGCCCCGGCTGCCCCGTCGGCCCGTACGAGGACGACCGGCGTCCGGGAGGTCCCGACGACGGCCAGCGACACCGAGCCGATCAGGAAGCCGACCAGCCCGCCGAGGCCGCGGGAGCCCAGCACCGTCAGGTCCGACTCGTCCGCCGCCGCGCTCAGCAGACCGGAGACACGGCCCAGCTGGTGCTCGGTGGTGACCTCCAGCCCCGGATGCTCCTTGCGTGCCTGCTCCGCGACGTCGCGGAGCAGGCCGGACGACCGCTCGGCATGGTGGGCGGCGAGCTGGTACGGGATCTCCGGCGTGACGGGCCATTCCTCGACGTGGACGAGCCGCAGCGGCACCTCACGGAGCACCGCAGCCCGCGCGGCCCAAGCGGCCGCCGCGAGACTTTCCTGCGAGCCGTCGATGCCCGCAGTGACCTGGGCAGTCATGGCATGCCTCCTCGATGCGCCGGTCGCGTCCGTGAAAGGCGCTTCTTCCAGCGTCAGGTTCCGCCGGTCGCGGCGTGAGGGGCCGACCGGGCCCGATCGGGACCCGAAGGGCACCTGCCGGCGGGCCGGCCGGCGGTCCACGGTGCCCGGTGAGCGGCCCGTCAGTCTCGCGGCCGGGGAAGAGCACTGGTCCTGTCCGCCCTCAGACGGCTGAGATCCGCGAGCAGCCGCCCGCGGACCTCGTCCGTCAGCCGGGCCAGCCGGGCCGACGTCACCGGGGTCGGCGCCCGAGGGTCGCGGATGCGCCGGGCCCACTCGGGCAGGGCCGCGAGATCGGCCGTCAGACGGGCGCGTGCGGCGGCGAGCGTGTCGGGCGGCCCGGTCCTGCGGCCGTCCCGCATCACCGTGCGCAGCAGCGCCCCGGCACCCGGCGGCGGTTCCTCGTCGCGCAGGGCGATCACGTCCGGCTCACCAGGCCGGCGGTAGACCTGCTTGGGCGCCGGAGCGGTGACCTTCGCGGAGGACAGCTTCATCACCGGCCGCCCGTCGTACTCCACGAGCTTGTAGGCGGCGTCCAGGTACGGCGCGTCCGCCGCCACCCCGACCCGTGTGCCGACCGCGAAGACGTCGATCGGCGCCCCCGAGCACACCAGTTCGTCGACCTCGTACTCGTCCAGGCCGCCGCTGGCGATGATCCGTACGTCCGTGAGCCCGGCGGCGTCCAGCAGGGCGCGCGAGCGGCGGGCGAGTTCTCCGAGGTCCCCGCTGTCGAGGCGGATCGCGCAGCCCGGCCCGCGCCTCAGGTCAGCCAGTACCCGGGCGGCGGTGACGACGCCCTGCTCGGTGTCGTACGTGTCGACGAGGAGGGTCACCGGGCCCGGGTGGGCCCGGGCGAAGGCACGGAAGGCGTCCTCCTCGGACGGGAAGGACTCGATGTAGGAGTGCGCCATCGTTCCGGCGGCGGTGAGGCCGAGCCTGTCCGCTGCGTCGACGTTGCTGGTGCCGGCGAAGCCGGCGAGCGCCCCGAGCCTGGCGGCCTGGATGCCGGCCTGCGGCCCGTGGTCGCGCCGCAGCGAGAAGTCCACCAGCGGCCGCCCGCGGGCGGCCAGCACGCAGCGCGCCGCCTTCGAGGCCACGGCCGTCTGGTGGCAGACCTGGTTGAGCAGGTACGTCTCGACGAGCTGGGCCTGCGGCAGCGGCGCAGTCACCTCCAGCAGCGGCTCGCCGGCGAAGACGGTCCGCCCCTCGGGAACGGCACGGACCGTCCCGTCGAACCGCAGCCCGGCCAGGCCCGCCAGTTCCGCGGGTGGCCGGTGCAGGGCCCGTGCGAACACGCCGACGTCGTCCGCCGTGATCTCGAACCGGGACAGGTAGTCGAGCGACGGCTCCAGGCCGGCGGCGACGAGGAAGCCCCGGCCCGTCGGCAGGTCCCGTACGAAGAGGCTGAAGGTCGCCGGGGCGCGCATGCCCTCCTCCAGGTACGACAGCGCCATCGTGACCTCGTACAGATCGGTTGTGGTCACCTGGGACATGTCTCCAGGGTGCGCCCCCGCCGGACCGTCCGAGGCGGGCCGCCCAGGGCCGTCGTGTGGCCCGGACGGTCTGTCCCAGGGCCCCGGACACCTACCAGCGCCCCAGCGACGACTGCCTTCACCGGATCCTCGTGGATGCGGGGATCGACTCGGTCTCCGTGGCCCCCGACAGCTTCGCCGACGTCAAGCAGCACGTCGCGGCGGCCGGGGCGGAGCGCGGCGAAGAGGTCCGAACGGCCCCTCCGGGGACCCGACCGCCCTGAGCAGCACGGCCGCCCACCGGGCGAGACCGGACCCAGGAGCCGTACGAACGGCACGAGGCACCTGGCGGCTACGGCAGTGCGGCGTCGTCGGTCTCGTAGCCCGGTCTCAGCTGTGGGCGACCACGGCGTCCGGGATGCCGACCGCGTACGTCCTGCACCGCCCGGGTGAGTTCCTCGTCGGCCCACCGGTCGGCCGTCACCTGGTCCAGGCGCGGGGCGACCGGGATCAGGGGCAGGTCCACGGCGTGGACGATCCGGAGGGGCACTGCGTGCAACGCGGCTTCGCGGGCGGCCCAGCGGGCCGCCGCCCGGCTCTCGGGCGAACCGTCGACGCCTGCCGTCACATGCTGTCCCATGGTGCGCCTCCATGCGCTCCCTCGGTACGGACGGCCCCGTAGTCCGCATACCCGAGGAGGGTACCCAGCGCGGGGTGGTCCTGCTCCGGCAGCGCGAGTCGCGGGTCGCAGATCCTCCGGGTGGTGGAGCAGGCGGTCGAGCGCCGTCAGGAAGCGCGCGCCGGTCGCGCCGTCGCCGGCGCGGTGGTCGGCGGAGCGCAGTAACCCTCCGGACGCCGGGTCGGTTGTGCCTTTACCGAGGTCATCCCACCAGCGTGAAGGCGGAGTCCATGACGACCAGCACGACCAGCACGACCACCACACCCACCGTCGGCCGAGGCCTGCTCACGGCGGCGCTCGCCACCGCGCTGGCCCTCGGTGCCGGGCCGGCGGCTGCCGCCGGCTCCGGCGACGACGGCGGTTGGAAGGGGGACGGGCTCGCACTGAGTGCTTCCGACAACGCCGAGGTCGACGCCTACATCGACCGGACGAAGACGGCCGAGCGGTCGATCAGCGTGGATGTGCGCACCGCCGCCCTCGCGTCGGGCGCGGAGCTGATCGGCTTCGAGCACCGCCTCAAGTCGCCCGACTCCCTCAAGCGGAAGGTCGCCACCTCCCTCAAGGAACACCCCGAGCAGAATGTGGACGCGGTCCTGGCCCGGCTGGGCGACGCCGTCCGATACACCCTCCAGTGGCCGGACGGCGCCTACACCGACGGCGTGACCACCGTGTCCGCCGTCATGTCGGCCTGGGGCAACGACAACACCAAGTGGTCCAACACCTGGGGCAGGACCAGCGGCTACAAGGGCCTCAACACCGGTTGGCGCGCCCCGCGCTCCGGGCAGCTCTTCGAGGTGCAGTTCCACACCCCCGCCAGCAAGCACGCGCAGGAGGTCACCCACCTGCTGTACGAGGAGCAGCGCCTGCCCTCCACGACGCCGGCCCGGAAGAAGGAGCTCCAGGCACAGCAGGACGCCACGTTCGCCGCCGTGCCCGTGCCGCCGGGCGCCGACCGGCTGAGCCCGCCCGTCAGCCCGGCCGTCCCGCTGCCCGTCCCGGTCCGCTGACTGCACCTGCGGCCCGCCGCCCGCACGGCTGCCGGTGCCGGATCATGCCCGTCCCGCTCAGGAGTGCGGCATCGGGAAGGTGTTGAGGGCCGTCTCGGGGAGAGGGGAGGAGGTCCAGCCCAGGCGGGTGCCGGCCTGTTGCAGGCGGCCGGCGCCCAGGGCGGGGTAGGCGGCCGGGGCGGCGCCGGCCGTGCCCGGGACGATGGTGCGGGCCGCGTGCATGCCCGCGGCCGTGGCCTCTGGGGTGGTGATGTCCACGGTGATGACCTCGTACCCCTGGGCGCGGACCCGGTCGAGCAAGGTGTCGCCCGCATCGCCCGCGTCGATGCGCGGGACGTCGCTCCAGCGGCCGGGCGGGAGGTCCCAGGCCCACGGCGCGACGCGGTCGGCTGCCCTGCGGTCCAGGTAGAGCTGCTGCTGGCACAGCTGCTCGACGACGTCCGACGCGTCGCCGCGGTAGGAGTCGAGGTAGCGGCGGTCGGCGCGCCAGGGTTTGAGCGGGGAAGGCCGGCCCGGGGTCCGTACGGTCGCCGCGGGGTTGTCCAGGGTGCGGCAGGTCAGGTGCAGGGTGTACGCCTCCGCCAGCGCCTTGGCCGCGGCCTCGACCGGGTCCGGGCGTACGGCGAACCCGTACGTCAGCCAGCCCTCGGCGCGGCTGCGCACGCCGGCGGCGAGTACCGGGGCCCCGAACTCGTTCTCGACGTACATGAGCCGGATGTCGAACTCGCGGGAGGCGCCGCCGGTCAGGCCGCGCAGGTACGGGGTCGGCTCCAGGGCCGGCAGCGGCCGGGCGTGGGCCCACCACACGGCGGCCGCGTCGCGTTCGACCACCTCCGCCAGCCCGGCGCGCAGCGCGTGTCCGGGGGTGGGGCCCGCGGCGGTGCCGCCCAGGGCCGGGAAGGCGTACAGCGGTTCCGGCCGCGCGTGCGGCATCCGCCGCCAGGCCGTGTACACGAGGAACGCGGGTACGTGGACGGGCTCGTCGCGATCGGCGAAGCGGCCTTCGATCCAATGGGCCGGGGAGTCCCGCAGGAAGGGGCGGAACGGAAAGCCGGGGCGCGCGTACTGGCGGGGCGAGTACAGGACGAGCCGGCGGGGGTCCAGCGCGGGGATGCCCCGGCGGGTCAGCTCTTCGTGGGTCGCGTAGCGGATCCGCTGCGGGGCGGGTGGTACGGAGTTGCACAGCCGCTCGACGGCTTCCCCCTCGGCGGAGCGGCGGGCCTGCTCGGGTCCGGCCCAGGAGGTGCCGAACGCCTGCCGGTCGGCCTGCCACGGCCGGTCCGGGCCGGGGTCGGGGAGGTCGCTCACGGCCAGGTGGAGGGCGGGCGGGGTACCGGCGGGTCCGGTGAGGACCCGCGTTGCGCCGACCACGGCCGGGTGGTGCGGGCCGGTGCCCGGCGCCGGACAGCGGTCGCTGTCCGGGCCGGGCTCCTGGGTACGGGTGGATGTCATCGGCTCACACGTACGCGGCGACGCAGTTGTTGACGACGAACTCGTCGGCGTCGACGTAGGCGGCCACGCAGTTGTTGACGACGAACTCCTCGGTGTCGACGTGGGCGGCGACGCAGGTGTCGGCGATGAACTGCTCGTTCATGACGGGTTCCCTTCGGTTGCGATTCCTCTTCCGGGTCCGGAGGAGGCGGGTGGATGTGGAAGCGGGGTGCCGCTTCCGTCCCGTACGGGGCTCGGACGGCCCGTACGGAAGTCCTCGATACGACCGGTGACCAGCGCGAAGCCGACGCCCGCCGTGGTGGCGAGCACCGCGCACAGGGTCCACAGGGCGGTGGCGCCCCACTGGTCGAGGACCCAGCCCCCGCCCGCGGGCGCCAGGAACGCGGCGGTCGACCAGGCGCCCCCGTACATTCCCTGGTAGCGGCCGCGTCGGTCGGCGGGGGCGCGGTCGGCCGTGACGGCGATACCGGCCGGGGCCTGCAGGATTTCGCCCAGGGTCCAGATCAGTACGGTGCAGGCGAAGGCGGCGACGCCGTCCGCGAGCATCGTCAGGCCGAAGCCCCAGCCGAGGAGCAGGCCGGCGGCGAGCAGGACCATGGCGCGCGAGCGTCCGCCCGCCAGCCGGCTCAGGGGGATCTGCAGGGCGACGACCATCAGCCCGTTCGCGGCGATGACCAGGCTGTACATCTCGGGCGAGTGCCCCTCGCGGGTCATGACGACGGGCAGGGTGGCGGACCCCTGTTTGAAGACCACGGCGAAGAGGGTGGTCATCAGGACGAAGAGCATGAAGGAGCCGTCGCGGTACACCGGAGCGGACTTCGGCCCGGATTCCGGCCCGGATGCCGGTGCGGACCCCGGCGAGGCCGGAGCCGTCGGCCGCTCGGCCGGGGCGGGGCGGGTTTCGGGGACCTTCGCCAGCACCAGGATTCCGCACAGCAGGGTCGCGGCGGCATCGGCCAGGAAGACCAGGGCGTAGCCGTGGCGGACCATGAGGCCCGCCAGCACCGCCGCGATGGCGCCGCCCGCGTTCAGGGCCCAGTAGTTCAGGGCGAAGGCCCGCTGGCGGTCCTCCGGCCGGACGAGGTCCGTGAGCGACGCCTGCATCGCGGGCCGTACCGCGGTGGCGCCGAGCCCCATGGCCAGGGCGGACGCGGCCACCGCCCACGGCTCGCCGCTCACGCCGAGCAGGGCCATGCTCGCCGCCGTCCAGACGTGCGCGGCGAACATGGTCGTACGCCGCCCGATCCGGTCGGCGAGTGCTCCGCCCAGGAACGCGCCGGCGATCCCGCCGAGCCCGACGAGGGACAGGACGAGCCCCGCGTACGTCGCCGAGTAGCCGCGCCCGGCGGTCAGCGACAGGGCCAGCAGGGAAGCGGCGAAGCCGCCGATCCAGTTGACCAGGACACTCAGCCAGATCCACCAGAACGCCGGCGGCAGGCCGCGTACGGCCGCCGGGGGCCTCAGGCGCGCCCCCGCCCGGCGGGTCACCGGTTGCCGGCCGGGTCGGTGACCGGCCCGCCGTGGGGGAGGCCGAACCGCGGCCGGGCCGGGGCTCCGCCGTCGACCTGCCCGGCCAGCTGCTCCAGGAGGCCGGGCTCGCGGGCGGCGGCGACCAGGACCTCGCGCAGGCCCTCGTACCAGTCCTGCGCGTGCTCCTCGGTCGTGAACCTCGGCAGGTCCTGGCGTACGAGGGAGTGGGCGCGGGCCAGGTGCACGAGCAGGCGCCGCAGCAGGTCTCCGGCCGAGGGCAGCCGGGTGCCGAGGGTCAGGTGGAGCGAGGGGCGGCCCTCGACCGCCTTGACGGTGTGCCACCAGCCGCGCGGCAGGTAGAGCACGTCGCCGTCGGTCAGTTCCCCGGACCAGGTGGCGGCGCCCCCGGCCGGCGGGGCCGGGGCGGAGAGGACCCCGACGGGGTGCTCCTCGGTCGGCGGGTGGATGTCCCAGTGCTTGGCGCCCTCGGCCTGGAGGATGAACACGTCGTGGTCGTCCCAGTGCGTGTGGAAGCCCTGCTCGGCCCCGCCCAGGTTCGCGTAGAGGTTGGCCTGGACGAGCGAGCGCAGGGAGCCCTCCACCGCGGTGGCCAGGGCCCGCAGCGGGGCGTGGAGTTCCTCGATGCCGTCGACGACGAGGGTGCCGCCCGCGCCGAGCACCTCGTACAGGCGCTCGGGGCGCAGCCGCGAGGGGCGGCCGCGCGGGGACAGCTGGGGGACGGGCTCGGCGCAGGACGCCAGGGGCACCCCGTCGGCGGCCCGCACCAGGTGGATGCGGGAGGCGTCGGTGCGGGCCGCCGCGAGGACCTCGTTGAGCTGGGGCCAGCCGAACAGGCCGCGGAAGCGGCCTTCCCGGCCGCGGATCACGACGGGTCCGGACCCCAGCCGGTGGCGGAGGAACTCCGGCTCGGCGAGCGGGGACAGCAGGCCGGCGAGCCCGTCGGCGGGGGCGCAGTCGGGTGCGCTCGCCTGGAGAGTTTCCACAGATGCTCCGGGTTCCTCGGTGGTGGAGGTGGGGCGGGGGAGGGACGCGGCGGTTCAGCCGGCCGACGGGACGGGCGCGCCGGCCAGGGTGTCCCGGATCAGGGCGTGGGGAGGCGCGGCCACCAGGTAGAAGTGGTCGCCCGGCACGCCCTGTTCACGGACACCGCCCGTGGTCAGCTCGCTCCAGGGCCGGCAGTCGGCGTCCGCGTCGGCGTCGCCGGTGAGGGTGGTGACCGGGCACCGCACGCTCGGGGCGGAGCCGGAGCCGGAGCCGGGGGCGTACGCGTGGAACATGTGCGCGTCCGCCCGTACGTACGGCAGGACCAGCTCCTGGAACTCAGGGTCCGCGGCCAGCTCGGGATCGGTGCCGCCGAGGGTGAGGAGCCGTTCGACGACGGCCGGGTCGTCCGCCTCGTCCGGGTCGGCCCAGTCCTCGGGGGACGGGTACGGGGCGTTGCGGGAGCCCGACGCGAACAGGTGGACGGGGTCGATCCCGCGGGCCTCCAGCGCCGCGGCGGTCTCCAGGGCGATCGGCGCGCCCATGCTGTGGCCGAACAGGGCCAGGGGGCGGTCGGCCAGGGGGGCCACCGCGTCGGCGACGGCGCGGGCGAGCTCGCGCAGGTCCGTCGCCACCGGCTCGGCGAGGCGCTCGGCGCGGCCGGGGTAGCGGACCGCGTACACCTCGACCCCGGGGATCCGGTGACCCCAGTCGCGGAAGAAGGACGCGGATCCTCCGGCGTGGGGGAAGCAGATCAGGCGGGCGACCGGGTCGGCGACGGGAGCGGTCCGGTACAGCCACAGGGCGGTGTCGGCACTGTCGGCGGCGGCGTGGTCGGTCGCGTGGTGCGGAGTCTCGGCGGCTGCGGGAGTGTCGTACGGAGTCATGGTGTCGGTGGTCACTTCGCGGTCTCCTGGGCCGGGTCCTGCCGGCGGGCGCGCAGGGCGCGGGCGCGGCGGGCGGCGGCGCGGCGTTCGGCCGAGGCGGTGCCGTCGGCGCCTTCGGGGGAACCGTCGCCGTCGCGCAGCATCGCGACCTGCGCGGCGACGGTGGTGTGCTTGAACAGCGCGATCACCGGCGGCCGTTTGCCGGTATGGCGCTCCAGCGCCTCGCGGAGCTGGAACATCGCGAGGGAGTGGCCGCCGAGGTCGAAGAAGTTGACGTCCAGCGGCACGTGAGGGGCCTTCAGGACCTCCGCCCAGGCGGCGGCGACCTGCGCGGTCAGGTCGCCCTGGGCCACTGGCACGGCGGCGGCGGTCTGAGCGGTGGGAGCGGCGCCCGGCAGGGGCTGCTCCTCGGCCCGGGCCCGCAGGGCCGCCCGGTCCGCCTTGCCGTTGACGGTGCGGGGGAACGCGTCGAGGCACACGATCCGGGCCGGGACCATGACGGCCGGGAGCCGGGTGGCGAGCTGCTCGCGCAATGACTCGGGGGCCGGCACCGGATCGGCCGGGGTGAGGACGAAGGCGGTCAGGGAGGTGCCGTCGGCGTCGGGGACGACGACGGCCTCGCGAACGCCGGGCAGGGCGGACAACTGCGCCTCGATCATCGGGAGTTCCACCCGGTGGCCGCGGATCTTGACCTGGTGGTCGCGGCGGCCGAGGAAGGCGAGGGTGCCGTCGGCGTTCCAGCGGGCGCGGTCGCCCGTACGGTACATCCGGGCCCCGGGCACGTCCGGATGCGGGTCGTCGAGGAAGACACGGGCCGTGGCCTCCGGCCGGCCGTGGTAGCCGCGGGACACCCCGGCGCCGCCGATGAACAGCTCGCCCTCGGTGCCCGGCGGCACCGGGCGCAGCTCGTCGTCGAGCAGGTAGAGCCGTGCGCCGGGGACCGCCCGGCCGATGGAGACGGGGCCGGGGGCGTCGAAGCGCCGGTAGCTGGCCCAGACGGTCGCCTCGGTGGGGCCGTACTCGTTGACCAGCGCGGTGGGGGCGGTGCGCTGGGCGAAGTGGCGGTCGACGAGTTCGGGCGGCAGGGGTTCGCCCGCGACGACGACGGTCTCCAGGGAGCTCAGGCGCTCGCCCCCGAGGGAGCGGGCGGCGTCGAGCAGGACGCTGTAGAGGGAGGGCACGCACAGCAGTTGGGTGACCTGGTGGCGCTCGACGAGTTCGACCAGCCGCTCCGGGTCGCGGACCTCGTCCGGGGTGGCGACGACCAGGTGGCCGCCTGCCGTGAGGGTGCCCCAGAGGCCGGCCACCGACGAGTCGAAGGCCAGCGGGGAGACGAGGAGGAAGACGGGCCGGCCGGGGTAGACCGTGCGGCGGGCCAGGGTGGAGGCCGCCAGCTGGCCGTGCTCGACGACGACGCCCTTGGGCGCGCCGGTGCTGCCCGAGGTGTAGATGAGGTACGCGGCATCGTCGGCCGCGACGGGGACTCCGGGCGACTCCGGCTCGCGGCCCCGAGCGGCGCCGCCCCCTGCGCCGCCCGCTGCGCCGCCCCCGGCGC